>JAITSU010000095.1 GCA_031287525.1 Zoogloeaceae bacterium
CAACACTACTCTTCACTGACGGGTACTCTATTGAGAATGACATATTCTGTGACGGCAATCTTGAAGAGTTACTAGTTGGAACAGAAGTGGCGAAGTTTCGAAGTGAATTGGACGACTTCGTACATTGGTATGCGCTCGCCCTAACGAGACACTTGAATGACCACACTATGTCAATCGCAACACATCCGAAACAGGTTCTCGATCCTGCGCACAAGCCTACCCTGCTGGCCCTTGAGCCAGGAGAGTCGTATCCGACAAGTATGAAGACAACTTTGTTGGCCGACTACAAACGGCTCATCCGAGGCAAGTCGCTACTAGGTTTGCTGATACAAAACACCAATTCTCGGCCAGGTCAACCAAAGCACACCGACAAAGCGCTCTTGGAAATGGTTGCAGTTCGTCCTGGGGCGAAGGTAACGAGGCTGTTTAACGCCATCGAGGCACTGTTTTCTTTTTAGAGATCATGCTCACCGCAATTCATCATGATGTCCGATTTCCGCCAGTTTTAATGCCCGAAATGGGTACAATACACTCATGTTTTTCATGCAGGGGATGCAATCATGGCGACCAGACAGCAGCAGGAACTTACGGAGCCGCTGCCGCAGTTATCCCCACTATCCCTGCTCAACCCCCTCAAGCTCGACCGCGAATCCTGTTATGCGATTCTCTGTTCGCATGACGCGCGCTTTGATGGACGCCTTTTCATCGGCGTCAAAACAACAGGCATCTATTGCCGCCCGGTCTGCCGGGTCAGAACGCCACGCGCGGAAAACTGTATCTTCTTCTCAAGCGCCGCTGCTGCGGAAGCCCAGGGCTTCAGACCTTGCCTCAAGTGCCGCCCGGAACTGGCGCCTGGTGAAGCGCCCGTCGATGCCCCCGCCCGCACCGCCCGACGCGCCGCCCTCATCATTGAAGAAGACGAACAGGCGGCCAACAATATTGCTCACCTTGCGCAAGTCCTGCAAATCAGCGAGCGCCAGTTCCGTCGCGTCTTCGCGGACGCATACGGCGTCTCCCCCGTGCGCTATCTGCAAACACGCAAGCTCCTGCTGGCAAAAAACCTGCTCACCGACACCACACTTCCCATCACGGATATCGCATTTACCGCAAGGTTCAAAAGCGTCCGCCGCTTCAACGAGCTTTTCAAGAAACACTACCGTCTTGCCCCGCGTGACTTTCGCCGGGGCAGCGGCACAGCGCAAAGTGCCGATCCGCAGGAGAGTGTCACCGTGCTGCTCGCTTATCGCCCGCCCTACCAATGGCAAACCCTGCTCGACTTTCTGGCCGGACGCGTCATCGACGGCGTTGAATCCGTTCAGGGCAAGTGTTACCGCCGCACCGTGCGCATGACAGAGGAAAAAGATGTCACCCACACCGGCTGGGTACAGGTGTCCCACCTCCCCAAAAAGCACGCGCTGTCCGTCACCGTCGCCAGCAGCCTGCTGCCCGTACTCGCAAAGGTGCTCGCCCGCGTGCGCCACCTGTTCGACCTCAACGCCAACCCGGCGGTCATCGACCGCAGTCTGGATCTCATGAACCACCACAAACCGGGCAGCTACGTGCCCGGAACACGTGTCCCCGGCTGCTTCGACGCCTTTGAGATGACCGTGCGTGCCATTCTCGGTCAACAAGTCACGGTCAAGGCAGCCCAAACCCTGGCGCGCCGCGTCGTCCAGACTTTCGGCGCCCCCATCACCACGCCTTTCGACGATCTCTACTGCCTGTTCCCTTCCGCACAAACCATCGCTCGGCTGTCGCAGCCCATAGCGGATCACCTTGGCCCGCTTGGCATCACCGGCGCACGCGCGCGCTGCATTGGAACGCTGGCGCAAGGCATCCAGAAGGGCGATTTGCAGCTCAACCTCACCGCCGATCCCCTTCTGCAAATGGAAAAGCTCCTCGCTCTCCCCGGCTTCGGCCCCTGGACGGTCAACTATGTCGCCCTGCGTGCCCTCGGCTGGCCCGATGCTTTTCCCCACACCGACTACGGCATCAAAAAGGCGCTCGAACCCCTCAACGCCAAACAGATACTCAAACTCAGCGAAGCCTGGAAACCCTGGCGCGCCTATGCCACCATCAATTTATGGAATTCGCTCAATCAGGAGAAAGCATGACCATCCACACCACCCGCTACCCTGCCCCCATGGGCAACATCACCGCTGCCGCTCAGGATGACGCGCTCATCGGTCTGTGGTTCGACGGTCAAAAGTATTTCCCCTCTGGCACGGATGCCTGGACATCCACCCCCGATTATCCCGTTCTGGCGCAACTTCGCGTCTGGCTCGATGGCTACCTTCAGGGAGAAAACCGGGCTTTTCCCGGCAAACTCTCGCCCCAAGGCTCTGAATTCAGGCAGGAAGTCTGGCGGATACTGCTCAGGATACCCTACGGACAAACGACCACTTACGGCGCGATCGCCAGAGAACTCGCCGCGGCGCATGGCAAGCAGAGAATGTCCGCCCAAGCCATCGGAGGCGCCGTGGGCCACAACCCGATATCCCTGATTATTCCCTGCCACCGCGTTCTGGGTGCAAGCGGCGCGCTGACCGGCTACGCGGGCGGGGTCGACAAGAAGAAAGCGCTCCTTGAACTGGAAGGCTCCCTGCCTTGAACGGAACAAGCAATCAGTGAACTGCGTTAAACTTCGTGGCGGAAAGAGCCATGGGGGCGTAGAGCACGAATGAAGAGTCGAATTTCGCAGGCGAATCTCAATCCACGTCATCTCGAAATTCTTGAGATGGCCAAGCGCAACGGCTTTCTGGCGACCGAGGAGTTGAGCCGATTGCTGAAAGTGACCGTGCAGACCATCCGGCGTGACATCAACGAGCTGTGCGAGAAAGGTTTTTTGCGGCGTTACCACGGAGGCGCGGGCCTGGCTTCCAGCACGGAGAACGTCGATTACACGATGCGGCAGGTGCTTAATCACGAAGCGAAAATCGGTATCGCGAAAATGGCGGCGGATTTCATCCCGGACAACGCTTCGCTGTTCATCAACATCGGAACGACCACCGAAGAAGTCGCCAAGGCGCTGCACAGCCACAAGAAACTGCGTATCGTCACCAACAACCTGAACGTGGCGGGGCTGTTATGCAGTAATGCGGAGTTCGAGGTGATCGTCTCCGCAGGCGTGGTGCGTAGCGACCGGGGCGTAATCGGCGAATCGACGGTCGACTTCGTCCGGCAGTTCAAGGTCGACTATGGCATCATCGGCATTTCGGGGATCGACGAGGATGGCGCCCTGCTCGACTTTGATTCCCGGGAAGTGCGCGTGGCGCAGGCCATCATCGAGAACTCGCGCCACGTGTTGCTGGTCGCCGACCATACCAAATTCAGCCGCAATCCGATGGTTCGCCTCGGGCATATTTCCGAGATCGATGCGCTGTTTACCGACCGGCAGCCGCCCGAGACCATTCGGGAAATTCTGGACAAGGCCAAGGTAGCGCTTCACGTATCCGGTGTTGAGGCAAAAGACAAATGAAATTCGCGGTCAGCATTCTCCCCTAGGTATCCCCCCTCTCCTGCCCTCCGGGCATCCTCCCCCACGAGGGGGAGGAAGATGGATCAGCCATACTCCGCGGGAAGTGTCGTCCTTCATTTCAATCGCATTCATGCGATTGCCCTGTCGTGTCCGCCGTGGTTAAAGCGCTTTCTGGGTTAAAGTTACACCCTGCTTGTCGGCATTCGCTGGCGCAATAACCCAAAGGCTCTAACAATGTTTCACGCATTCACTGGCGTCATTTGCCTCTATATCGTCGTCAGACTCGTCCCGGCGCTGCCTTTGCCCATGTCGGGCAAGTGTCTGGTCGTTTTGGCGGTCATGGCCGCTTCCCAGGTTCACCTGATCAACCGCTTGTACTCCGGCAATCTCGCGTCGCCCGAAGTGCCTTTCGCCGTGGTGGTCGCTCTGGGCTGGCTGTTCGGCGCAATGGTTTTATTGGCCGTATTCCTGTTGTTGAAGGATGTCGGCGCCGTTCTGCTTTTCGTGCTGGGCAAGGCAACAGGTCTCCGTCTGGCATTGCCGCT
>JAITSU010000096.1 GCA_031287525.1 Zoogloeaceae bacterium
AAACCAGGCAAGCATTCCTCTATTACAGCATGAATGCCAAGCCGCATCCCCAACGCTCTACGCGTCAGAAACACTTCAGAAGCACTCACACCTTATCGGTTATCTACTTTTTAAAGAGCGCGCTGCGTTTTGGCAGCGAAGAGGCGCGATTATGATTGGTCTGACGTTGGCTGTCAACAGTCTGATGGACAATTTTTACGTGCCACTCAACGCGCAATGGCTCGATAGCCAATGTCCTTGCGGTACTGCACGCCGTCCCAGGCGATGTTGGCGACCACTTCGTAAGCGCGTTTTTGCGCCTGTTTAATGTTTTCGCCCAAGGCGGTAACGCAGAGTACGCGACCGCCCGCAGTGACGACTTCGCCGCCCTGCTCCACTGTTCCGGCGTGGAAAACATGGGCGTCCTTGCCAAAACTGTTGTCGGCGGGCAAACCGTGGATGACATCGCCTTTTCTCGGCACATCTGGATAGTTGGCGGCGGCGAGCACCACGCCAAGCGCCACGCGCCTGTCCCATTCGGCGTCCACTTTGTCCAGCGTGCCGTCGACGGCGTGTTCGAGCAAAGTCAGCAAATCGGATTTCAGCCGCATCATGATGGGCTGGGTTTCCGGGTCGCCCATGCGACAGTTGAATTCCAGCGTTTTAACGCTGCCGTCCTTGCCAATCATCAGTCCTGCGTAAAGGAAGCCGGTGAAGGGAATCCCGTCGGCAGCCATGCCCTTAACCGTGGGCTGGATAATTTCGCGCATGACTTTGGCGTGGACTTCCGGCGTCACGACCGGCGCGGGGGAATATGCGCCCATGCCGCCGGTGTTGGAACCGGTGTCGCCATCACCAATGCGTTTGTGGTCTTGGCTGGACGCCAGCGGCAGGATGTTCTTGCCGTCGACCATGACAATAAAACTGGCTTCTTCGCCGTCGAGGAATTCTTCAATGACCACTCGCGCGCCAGCGTCGCCCAATTTGTTGCCGGAGAGCATGTCGTCAATAGCGGTATGCGCTTCGGTGAGCGTTGTGGCAACGACCACGCCCTTGCCCGCCGCCAGACCATCCGCCTTGATGACAATGGGCGCGCCCTGTTCTTCCACATAAGCGTGTGCGGCGGCAACATCGGAGAAAGTTTCAAAAGCGGCAGTCGGAATGTTGTGCCGCGCCATGAAGCGTTTGGCGAAATCCTTGGAAGATTCGAGTTGCGCGGCAGCTTTGGTGGGGCCAAAAATTTTCAGCCCACGCGCGCGGAAAATATCCACAATGCCCGCCGCCAGCGGCGCTTCGGGGCCAACGAGCGTCAACTGGATACCGTTTTGTTCGGCAAAATCCGCCAGCGCCATCGGGTCGGTGATGGGCAGATTTTCCAGTTCATGTTCGCGTGCCGTGCCGGCATTGCCGGGAGCGACGTAAACTTTTTGCAGACCACCGGGCGTTTGCGCCAGACGCCATGCCAGCGCGTGTTCGCGCCCGCCAGAACCGATAACGAGGAGTTTCATGGTGTTTTATCCTTGACTGAAATGTTGGCGGTAAACCCGATGGAGTTTTTCCTGGGCGCAGGTGGTGTCATCAGTTGCCGAATGGCATCGAAGACCGAGCGGAATTGTTGGTTGTAGCGACCTTCCAGTTCGTCAATGCGCCGCGCCAGTTCCTGATGTTCGCTCAAAACGCGGCGCAGACGGACAAAGGCGCGCATGATTTCGATGTTCGCCTGCACCGCTTCCGGGCTGCGTAATACGCTGGAAAGCATGGCAATGCCTTGCTCGGTGAAGGCATAGGGCGCATAGCGAACGCCGCCATGTTTTGACCTGGTACTTGAGGTCACAAATTGTGACCTCAAACCAGAGGGTGGCGCGTCATTTGAAATCACAAATTGTGATTTCAAATCGCCCGCCATCAAGGTATCCCACTCTTCGGCGCTAAGCTGGAACATAAAATCTTCGGGGAAACGGTCAATGTTGCGTTTGACCGCTTGCATCAATGCTTTCGGCGCAACGCTGTACAGCTTCGCCAGTTCGTTGGACAGCAACACCCGCTGACCACGCAGGGTCAGGATGGCGAGTTCTATTTCCTGTAACGAAAAGCCGGACATGTTCAGCGCCGTGAGTGCTCGCGTCCGTCAGAACCGATAACGAAAAGTTTCATGGTTTTCTTTTTCGCTGTTTGGGTAAAGGGGTTACTGGTTCGAGGACGCGGATGATTTTTTGCGCGAAATCCGCATCGTCAATATCAAGGATGTAATGCAATTTGCTGCCAGTGTAAGGGAAACCTTTTTCCGCGTTTTGCATTTCCTGACTCAGGCAATCCAGTTGTTTGACGAAAACGGTATTGTCGCAGACCAGCAAGATGGGCTTGTCATTGACATAAACCATATATTCGCCAAACATTTTTCTGGAGCGAATGGCGCCAACACCGGCAATCTGGTCACAGACGTATTCGATGAAGTCAGGTGTCGTCGCCATGTTCAGTGCCGGAAATGCCGCGCTCCGGTGAAGACCATTGCCAATCCGTGTTCGTTGGCGGCGTTAATGACTTCTTCATCGCGCATCGAGCCGCCGGGCTGGATGACGGCGACTGCGCCTGCGGCGGCGAGAACATCCACGCCATCACGGAAGGGGAAGAAAGCATCCGATGCCACCACCGAACCCACCAGCGGCAGGTCGGCGTTTTGCGCCTTGATGCTGGCGATGCGGGTGGAATCGACGCGGCTCATCTGCCCCGCGCCAACGCCCAGGGTCATGCCGCCGCCGCAGAAGACGATGGCATTGGATTTGACGAATTTGGCGACGCGGTAGGCGAACAGCAGGTCTTCGATTTGGGTCGGGGTCGGCGCTTTTTGGGTAACGACTTTCAGGTTTTCCGGCTGGACATTGAAATTGTCCGGCGTCTGCGCGAGCAGCCCGCCGCCGACGCGCTTCAATTCCAGCGCGTGTTGTCCGGCTTGCAGGGGTACTTCCAGCACGCGCAGGTTTTGTCTGGCGGCGAGCAACGCCCTGGCAGCGGCGGAAAACGCGGGCGCAATCAGCACTTCAACGAAGTGTTTGCGATCGCTCATGGCATTCACAATGTCTTCGCCTACCTCGCCGTTGAAGGCGATGATGCCGCCAAAAGCGGAAGTGGAATCGGTCTTGAACGCTTTTTCGTAAGCTTCGAGCAGATTCGCGCCGACGGCGACGCCGCAGGGATTGGCGTGTTTGACGATGACGCAAGTCGGTTCGGGGAAAGTCTTGACGCATTCCCAAGCGGCGTCGGAGTCGGCGATGTTGTTGTAAGAGAGTTCTTTGCCCTGTAACTGGCGATAGGCGGCGATACTGCCGGGCACGGCTTGCGGCTCGCGGTAGAAGGCGGCTTGCTGGTGCGGATTTTCGCCGTAGCGCAGGGTTTCCACCCGGTCAAATGCCAGTTGCAAGCGTTGCGGGAAGATTGATGGCGCAGGCGCGGCGGCTTCCGGCGTGGCTTCCACGCCTTCCGGTTGCCCGGTCAGCCAGTTGGCAATCATGCTGTCGTAGCGAGCGGTGTGGGTGAAAGCTTTTTTGGCAAGACCAAAGCGGGTCGCCAGCGGCAATTCGCCCGCGTTCGCCGCCAGTTCGGCAAGCAGGGGCGCGTAATCTTCCGGGTCGGTGACGATTGCCACGCCGGTGTAATTTTTAGCGGCAGAGCGCACCATCGCGGGGCCGCCGATGTCGATATTTTCGATGGCGTCCGCCAGCGTCACGTCGGGCTTGGCGACGGTGGCGGCGAACGGGTAGAGATTCACGCACACAAGGTCGATGGTGGGAATGTCATGCTTTTTGATCGTCGCCATGTGTTCGGGCAAATCTCGGCGGGCGAGGATACCGCCATGCACACGGGGATGCAGGGTCTTCACCCGACCGTCGAGCATTTCGGGGAAGCCGGTGTAATCACCGATTTCCGTCACGGCAAGACCCGCTTCCGCAAGCAATTTGGCAGTGCCACCGGTGGAAAGCAGTTTGACGCCCTGGGCGGCCAAGCCTTTGGCAAACGCCAGAACGCCTTTTTTGTCGGAAACGGAAATCAATGCTTGCTGGATTTTCATGATGATATGAACAATAAAAAAATCAAACCAACTGGAATTCGGCGAGTTTCTTGCGCAGGGTATTGCGGTTGATGCCCAGCATTTCCGCCGCCTGTGTCTGGTTGCCATTACTCTGGCGCAACACGATTTCGAGCATGGGACGCTCAACGCTTTTAATGACCATATTATAAATGGTATTCGGCTTTTCGCCGTCCAGATCGCGGAAATACTGCTCCAACGCGCCACGAACACAGCGGGAAATATCTTCGTATTGACGGATTTCCTCAATCGGGCATTTTTCCGCTTGAATAGGTTGGCTCATGCCGCCAGCGCCTCCAGAGAATGGGCGTCCGCTTGCGTATCCGGCATATCCGCATATTCGAGACGCTCGGAACGTTGCGCCAGACGCAGAAAAAAATCATCCACCGCCTGCTGTTGCAGGGCAATGGAAGGCAAAGCGTTCATCATTTTGCGAAACGCCGCCGAACCCGCCAGCCCTCGCGTGTACCAGGCAATATGCTTGCGGGCGATTTTCACGCCCGTATCCACGCCATAAAACGCATACAAATCCTGCAAATGCGTGAGCAAAATCGCGTGAATCTCCGTCACCCGCGCGGGCGGCAGTTTCTCGCCGGTCAGCAAAAAATGCTCGATTTCCCGAAACAGCCAGGGTCGCCCCTGCGCCGCCCGCCCAATCATCACGCCATCGGCATGAGTCAAGTCAAGCACCGCTTTCGCCTTTTCTGGTGTTGTGATGTCGCCATTGGCGATGACCGGAATCCTGACCGCCGCCTTGACCTCGGCAATGGTGACGTACTCCGCCTCACCCGTATATTGGTCGGCGCGCGTGCGACCGTGAATCGCCAGCGCGCGAATCCCGGCATTTTCCGCGATGCGGGCAATGGCAAGCGCGTTTTTGTGCTCACGATTCCAGCCCGTGCGGATTTTCAGCGTCACCGGCGTTTCCGGCACGGCGGCCACCACAGATTCAAGGATGCGGGCGACCAGCGCCTCGTCCTGCATCAACGCAGACCCCGCCATGACATTGCACACCTTTTTCGCCGGACAACCCATGTTGATGTCGATAATCTGCGCCCCATTTTCCACGTTATAACGCGCCGCCTGCGCCAGCATCAGCGGGTCAGCGCCGGCAATCTGCACCGAAATCGGCGCCGCCTCGCCCGCGTGATTGGCGCGGCGAATGGTCTTGGCGCTGCCGTAGAGCAGCGAATTGGACGTCACCATCTCGGACACCGCCAGCGCCGCCCCCAGACGCTTGCACAACTGGCGAAAAGGACGATCCGTCACCCCCGCCATAGGCGCGACGAAAAGATTGTTACGCAGGGAAAAACCGCAGAATTGCATGGGAATAAACGACCGGGAGAAAACCGAAAAAACGGAGGGGGGAGGGATTGTAGTCTAAAATTTGCGAAAAACGCAATTCACGACCCCGCGCCAGACGCGCGGGAAATTGCGGATTTAATTCGACAAAATAATGCTAAAAGGATATATCTGTTGCCGGGATGAAGCATCAGAGGCGCATCCATCGGAAACGCCTCCTGCCATTAACGACCTTCCACGTAATAATCAATCCGTCCGCGCGGCGCCAGATATTCCACGCTTTCCAGCGGGAGGTTGGCGGGGCTGACGACGGCTTCTATTTTCAGGTCGGCGTCTGCCAAATCGAGCAGGATGGCTTCGGCGCGGGGGATGTCGGGGTCGTAGAGCATGATGAGGGGGCGCATCAGGTCGTCGGGTTTGCCTTCCACAACCAGACCTATCGCGCCATTGTCGAGTTGTACGAAGCTGCCGGGCGGGAAGACGCCCAGGGTTTTGACGAAGGCTTGCAGGAAATCGGGGGCGAAGGATTTGCTTTCCTGTCGGAACATTTGCCCCAGCGCTTCTGCCGGTGTTTTCGCCTGTTTCAGGTCGAAGGGGTTGCAGAGGTTGTCGTAGCGGTTGGCAATCGCCACGATGCGGGCGAGTTTGGGGATTTTTTCGCCTGCCAGATGGTTGGGAAAACCGCTGCCGTCCCAGGCTTCGTGGTGACAGGCGATGACGTTGCGCGTTGAGGTCGCCAGATTTTTCATGCCCGCCACCGCCTTGATGCCGTAGCCGACGTGGGCGCGATAAAAATCTTCTTCCGGCGGGGTGCGCGTCGCGGCGCGCAGGACGCGGGGCGGGATTTCTTCCTTGCCGACATCGTGGAACAACGCGCCCTGCCCCAATAACTTCATTTCTTCGGCGGAGAGCTTGAGCCGCCCGCCCAGGAGCAGCGAGAGCACCATCACGTTCAGGGCGTGAAACGCCAGACCGTGGTCTTTTTTCTTCATGTTGACCAGATGAATGGCAATGCTTTCGCTGCCCAACAAGGTATCGACGATGCGCCCGACCATGGCTTGCGCGTTGTTATGCGCCTCCGTCGGGCGGGAACGAACGTCGCGCAGGATTTCGGAGGCGGTGGCGGCTTCCTGTTCAAATTCGCGTTCCCGCCGCGCCAGCATTTCGCGCCGTTCCTGCACACGCGCCACGCGCTCGCGTTTGGCGTCGAGCATCCCGGCAAGCGCCATGCCGCCGAAATCCGTTTCTTCTTCGACTTCGGCTTCCGGCAGAGGCTCGGCGACGCTGCGGTCAGGATTCCAGTCGACCTCGGCAAGCCCCATTTCGCGCAGGGCGTGTACCTGCGCTTCGCTGGTGATGCGGAATTGGCTGAGTAAAAAGGGATGATTGAGCCAGCCGATTTCCGCGAGGGAAACGAATACGCCCGGTTGCAGGCGATCGACGGGAATGCGGGGCATAGTCGGCTACACTCAAACGAGGGATAAACCGCGTTCCAGATCGGCTTTAACATCCTGCACGGCTTCCAGTCCGGCGGAAATCCGCAGCAAGCCTTCGGAAATACCGGCGGTAACGCGAGCTTCGGGCGTCAGGCGACCATGCGTGGTGGTGGCGGGATGAGTGATGGTGGTTTTGACATCGCCCAGATTGGCGGTGATGGAGAGCAGTTTGCAGGCGTCAATGACCTGCCATGCGGCTTCTCTGGCGCCTTTTACTTCAAAACTGACGATGCCGCCGCCCCGCGTTTGTTGGCGCGCGGCGAGGTCGTGTTGAGGGTGCGAAGCGAGGTCGGGATGCCAGACCTTGATGACTTTGGGATGCGCTTCCAGCCAGCGCGCCAGTTGCAGCGCGTTGGCGGATTGCGCCTCAATCCGCAATTTCAGGGTTTCCAGGCCTTTCAGCAGCACCCAGGCGTTGAAGGCGGAAAGGCTGGGACCGGCGGTACGCAGGTATTTGAATACTTCGTCGGTGAGTTTTTTTGCGCCGCAAACCGCGCCGCCCAGCACCCTGCCCTGCCCGTCCAGATACTTGGTGGCGGAATACACCGAGAAATCCGCGCCGAGTTGCAGCGGCTTTTGCAGAATGGGTGTGCAAAAACTGTTATCGACCGCAACCAGAATATCGCTCGCATGCGCGAGACGGGAGAGCGCGGCGATGTCGGCAATCCGGGTGAGCGGATTGGTTGGCGTTTCCAGAAAAAACAGTTTTGTTTTGCCCGGACGAATGGCGGCAGCCCAGGCGTCCGGGTCAGTCGCGTCGACGGTGGTCGTAGCGATGCCGCAGCGGGAAAGGATGTTGTTGAACAGTTGCAGGCTCGCGCCGAACAACTCGTTGGCGGCGACGATGTGCTCGCCCGCCTGCACATGCGCGAGGCATAACGCCATAATCGCGGACATGCCGCTGGCGGTGGCAACGCAGTCTTCCGCGCCTTCCAGCGCCGAGAGCCGCGCCTCGAACATGCTCGTGGTGGGGTTGGAGAAGCGGGCGTAAACATTGCCGGCTTCTTCGCCGGAAAAACGGGCGGCGGCCTGGGCGGCGTTCTCAAAGACGAAGCTGGAAGTCAGATACAGGGCTTCGGCGTGTTCACCGAACTGGCTGCGCTCCTGCCCTGCCCGCACGGCAAGGGTTTCAGGCGCAAGCGTGTCGGGCGTGTCAGGCATCGGGAAATTCATTTTTTAATCCTGACCTTCTTCATTGGAGGACAGCCCCAGCACCATCTGGCGGGAGTCTTCGCTATCCTCATCGCCCGCCTTGCCGCTGCGGTAGGCTTCGACGGCGTTCAGATATTCCGCCGTCACATCGCCGGTAACATAGCGACCATTGAAGCAGGAGGCATCGAAGGTGGCGAGGCGCGGATTCAGGGCGCTGATGGAGGCTTCCAGCGCGTCCAAATCCTGATAAACCAGCGCGTCCGCGCCGATTTCCAGCGCGATTTCGGCGTCGCTCTTGCCGGTGGCAATCAACTCGCCGCGCGTCGGCATGTCGATGCCATAGACATTAGGGAAACGCACCGGCGGCGCGGCGGAAGCGAAATACACTTTCAACGCCCCGGCAGCCCGCGCCATTTCGACGATTTCGCGGCTG
Organism: Zoogloeaceae bacterium; assembly: GCA_031287525.1. Classification (GTDB taxonomy): domain Bacteria; phylum Pseudomonadota; class Gammaproteobacteria; order Burkholderiales; family Rhodocyclaceae; genus Azovibrio. The sequence goes on from JAITSU010000096.1 coordinate 8,447, forward strand.
GTGGTGCCGCGCACAATGGAATCATCGACCAGCAGCACGCGCTTGCCCTTGAATTCCTGCCCGATGGTGTTCAGCTTCTGGCGCACGGATTTTTCCCGCATGGACTGTCCGGGCATGATGAAAGTGCGCCCCACATAGCGGTTCTTCACAAAACCTTCGCGGTAGGGCAGTTTCAGCTTTTGCGCCAGTTGCATGGCGGCGGGACGGCTGGAATCGGGGATGGGAATCACCACGTCGATGTGGTCGAGCGGAATATGCTGTTTCACCTTGTCGGCAAGAAACTCACCCATCGACAGACGGGTTTCATAGACGGAAACCCCGTCCATGATGGAATCGGGGCGGGCGAGATAGACGTATTCAAAAATACAGGGCGCGAGCGTGGTTTTTTCGGCGCACTGGCGGGCGCTGAAATGGCGGTTGAGGTCGATGAACACGGCTTCGCCGGGTTCGACATCGCGCAAAACATGAAAGCCCAAAGCATCCATGGTCACGGATTCGGAAGCGACCAGATATTCCGTGCCGCCCGGCGCTGTGTGCGTACCCACCACCAGCGGGCGAATGCCATAAGGGTCGCGGAAGGCGAGCAGCCCGTAACCGGCAATCATGGCGACCACGGCGTAAGCGCCCTTGCAGCGGCGATGCACGCCCGCCACGGCGGTGAAAATGGCGTCCAAGTCCAGCTGGTGTCCCTTGGCGGCAGCTTGCAGTTCATGCGCCAGCACATTCAAGAGCACTTCCGAATCGGAATTGGTATTCACATGCCGCAAATCCTGCTCGAACATGGCGCGCTTCAGGGCGTCGGAATTGGTCAGATTGCCGTTGTGCGCCAGCGTGACGCCGAAGGGCGAATTCACGTAAAAGGGCTGCGCCTCGGCAAAATTGAATGCCGAACCCGCTGTTGGATAGCGGCAATGACCGATGCCCCAATTCCCCGGCAGCGCCCGCATGTTACGGGTGCGAAACACATCCCGCACAAGCCCTGGCCCCTTGTGCAGGTGAAAGGTACGCCCCTCCGCCGTGGCGATGCCCGCCGCGTCCTGCCCACGGTGCTGGAGCACCATGAGACCGTCGTAAAGAAGTTGGTTAACCGGAGTGGTAGCGACGACGCCGAGAACACCGCACATGATGATTTCCTGATTTATCTGAATTTAATCCGTTTGGTCATTTCTTCCGGCAACCACGGCTGCAACGCCAGCACGGCAATTTCCAGCGGCGGCGCGAGTTTCGCTTCCGCCCACCAGATTTCCCTGGGTAACGGCGTCATGCCACCGATGATGACCAGAACAAGCACAATCAATAATCCACGCAGCGCGCCAAACAGCAGCCCCAGAAAGCGGTCGACAAAGCCCAGACCCAGCGCGCGAATCACGCCGCGAATGAGCATCTGCACCAGCGCCATCAATACGAGCGTGAGCATGAACACCAGCGCCCAACCCGCGAGGATGCGGACATTCTCGTCGCTGACGCTGCTGGCAAACAGGCTTTGCCCGATTTCCGCGCCAAAGGCGCGCGCCGCGAGAAACGCCAGCACCCAGGCCGCCAGAGCCACCACCTCGCCCACCATGCCGCGCCAAAGCCCCAGCGACAGGGACAAGCCGATGATGCCAAGCACACCGTAATCGAAAGCCGTCATCGTCGCTCATTGGGGGACGACAGAGCCGGAAACGCCAGCGCCCTGTATTTTGCCCAACGCCCGCTCCGCCGCCTCGCGGCTGACGAAGGGACCGGCGCGCACCCGCGTAATCTTGCCCTGCGGCGAATCCAGCGCCTCGGTATAAACGGGAATCCGCAACTCCGTGAGTTTCTGTTTCAGGCTCTGGACTTTCGCGGCGTCGGCAAAAGCGCCGATTTGCACGACATGCGGAACATTGGGGACGGCGGCAGTTGTGGACGCGACGGCGGGTTTGGGCGCAGTTGGCGAGGCAGCGACAACATCCGGCGACTTGCCCGCAAGAATGGCGGCGGCGCGTTGCGCTTCAATTTCGGCGGGGGTTGGTTTTTTGGCTTCCGGTTTGGTTTCCGGTTTCGGCGTAGCGGGTTTGGCTTCCGGCTTGGGCGCAATCGTCGTCTGCGTCGCCTGCGTCGTCTGCGTCGGTTGCGGCGTGGTTTGCGTCACCGTGACCGTCGGCGTCGCCGCTGGAACTTGCGTCTGTGGTGTCGGCGCAACGGGTTCGGGCAGCGCCGCAGGTTCGGCGGGAACGGGGACAGGCACAGCGATGAGCGCCGCTTCCGGTTGCAGCGGCGCGAGCGCGGCGTCGTTCTGCCCCGGAATCCGGATTTCCACATCCTGCGCGGGCGGCGGCGGCTCGTGGTTCATCACCAGCGGCAACGCCAACGCCGCGAACGCGGCAAAGGCAATCGCGCCCACCAGTCGGCGGCGCGCCCTCTTTTTGAGTTGCAACTGAACGTCGTCAGCATCGTTCATGCGTGGCATTTCCTTGCGCTTCCCTGTTTTTCCACCTCGTCAGCAGGTTCAACCGGGTACCGATTCAGTACCCGAAGAACGGCGGCGACCGTGTAGAAAGATCCAAAGGCGAGAATTCTATCATTTTCGCCCGCCTTTTCCTCTGCCGCGGCAAATGCCGTCGCCGGATTATCGTAACAACTGAAGGTGGCGTCAGGGTCAGCGACCAGTAAACGCTCCGCCAGCGCCGCCGCCGTCAGCCCGCGCGCGCCCTCCAGCGTCGCCAGAAACCAGTGATCGACTTTTCCCCGCAAGGCGGCGATGCTGCCCGCCACATCCTTGTCCGCCAACATGCCCAGCACCGCATGGGTCTGCCCGAAAAATCCCATTCCGGCAAGATTTCCCGCCAACACCCGCGCGGCCTGCGGATTGTGCCCCACATCCAGCACAATGGCAGGACGCCCCGGCAAAACCTGAAACCGCCCCGGCAACACAGTCTGAATCAGCCCTTCACGAATCGCCTGCATGGAAACCGGCAAGCGATCGCCCAAGGCTTCCAGCGCGGCGATGGCAAGGCTAGCGTTTTTCAGTTGCGCCGCGCCGCGTAAACCTGGATAGGCGAGATTGCGACGCCGAAGCGCCGCGCTCCCTCTCCCCTGCCCCGCTCCCACAAGGGGAGCGGAGTTCTGTGAAATCCAATAACGCCATTGCTGGCGATTCTCTTCGTCCTGCTGAAAACCAAAATCCCGCCCCATGATGAACAAAGGCGCGTTCAACTTCGCCGCATATTCGACCAGACTTTGCGGCGGCTCGGCGTCGCCGCACAAAGCGGGGCGTCCGGCGCGAAAAATCCCCGCTTTCTCGAAGCCGATACTTTCGCGGTCATGCCCCAACCAATCCTGATGATCCAAATCCACCGTCGTCACCAACGCCACATCCGGGTCGTAAAGATTCACCGCGTCCAGCCGCCCGCCCAACCCCACTTCCAGCGTCAGCGCCTCGCATCCGGCGGCGGCGAACACCTGCCACGCCGCCAGCGTACCGAATTCAAAATAGGTTAAAAACACATCTCCCGCCGCCCGCCGCGCCGCTTCCACCTCGGCAAAAGCCGTGCACAAGGCGGCGTCGCTGACCGGCACACCGCCAACCCGCACCCGTTCGTTGTAACGCAACAAATGCGGAGAGCTGTAACTCCCCACCCGATACCCCGCCCGCGACAGGATGGATTCCAGATACGCCACAGTAGAACCCTTGCCATTCGTCCCCGCCACGGTGATGATCGGACAAAAAGAGCGCTGCCCCAAGGCGTCGCTCACCTGCCGCGCGCGCTCCAAGCCTAATTCGATACCCGCCTGTCCTTTGGGGTGCAGGCTTTCGAGATAGGCGAGCCAGGAAGAAAGGTCGTGAGGGAGCATGTCGGATATGGAATTTTCGCTTGTGATGTCACAAAAATCCGGAAGCACAACAGACTTATTGCCCTTGTTATGAACCCATACACCTAATTTTCCTACGTAGTAGGTATGAAACTCATCAACTTCAAGGTTGTAAACACGAGTTCTCTCTTCAGTAGGTTTCCTGTCCCTATTTGTCAATAAATTAGCAAAATTATAGCTACCCAACACATTTCCGGCACTCATTAATTGGCTCGCAGGTACCCATCCAGCGTCTTTTTCATGAATCGGGTGATTTGGTGTAACCTTGATTACCTCTTCAATGCCATTTGCCAAGTTCAGTGCAATTAATTTACACACGATTTCATCATCGTGTACAAATGTTGCAGTTACCTTCCGATAGGTATACTCATGCTCTTCGCGTATGTGAAGTGGAGGTACTTGATCTTCAGGATACGACAAGACCCAGTCGCCGACGCGAATACCCTCAATCGGTTTTAACCCTTCTTTGGTATGCACCAAAGTCCCTGCCGCGAAGCAAGTATTCCAGCTATCAAGCCTGTTCATCGCTTTCACCGCACCACCCTCCTGATTTCCTCAACACTCGGCATTTTTTTAACGTGGAATTCGACAAACGAAATCCCCGCCGCCGCGAACGCCTTGCGTTTGAATTCGTCGCTTCTGGCGCGGTCAGGGCGTTCGTGGGTGGAATCTTGCAACTCCACGACAACCCGCACGCTGGCATCGTCCGCGCAAATCACGAAATCGGCGCTTTTTTGCAAGACCCGATTCAACGCCGCCATCCGTTCCTTGCCGCCGCCTGCTTTCAGAAAACTGCTCAGTTGCACCTGCGCCAGCACCCGATATTCAGGCAAGGCTTGCAATAGCCGCTTATACAAAACGAGTTCGGATTTGGTCATCACCGGCTTGGACGTATAAGGGTACGGAATCCCGCGCTTCAGCCCAAACCAGAGCGCCAACAGCACGATGGCGACGATGATGATGAACAGCAGCGAGTTGGTGTCCATGTACTGCCGCATCACGCCAGCACTTCCCAAGACCCGCTTTTCCTGCCACCAACACGACGCAGCAGACCGTTTTTCTGGAGCGTCTGAAGATGTCGCTGTACCGACCGCCCAGTGATGCCAATCTGCGCGGCAAGCTCTGGAATCGTAATCGTGTTTCTTTCCCGACAGGCAGCCAGAATCTTTCCCGACACACCCTCGTGCTCTTTTCCGACGCTTTTCCGACGCTTCTCAGGTTCTTTCACGACGCTTTCACGACGCTTGTCTTCGCTTTCACGACGCACTCTAGCGTCTTTCACGACACTTTCTTCTTTCGGCGTTTCGCTTCCATATTCCGCCAAAATCAGTTCTTCCACCGGCTGCCGACGCACTGTCACGGTGAACAGGCAACCATCGTGATCGTCGGAAAATTCGATGTCCGCCCACTTTTCCAGCGCCCGTTTGATGCCTGAACCCAGACCGTGATAAGGCAGCAAGCCCTTTGCCACGTAGGAAACGAGAATGGGATTACGGATATTGGAGTTTCCGGCTCGAATCTTGTCCACGGTCAGGTTGTTGGGCAGATGACCGGGGCTGATGATTTCGATGCGGTTATCGAATACGAACAGCCGAATCGGGGCGCTGACCAGATAATCACGATGCGCCAGCGCATTGACCAGCAATTCCTCGAAAACCACTGCGGGAATCTCCGGCGTACCTGGCGCATTCACGCCGCGCCCGGCTTGTGTCTTGTGCAGATTACGCATGACAAAAGCCAGCGCGCCGTCAAAAATTTTCGGCAGCGCCCCGGAAAAATCTTCGGTATCCACGTAATCGCTGGCGTGAATTTCATTGCCGGGATAGCGAATCGCTTTCACCACAAATTGCGGCACAATCCACTCCGGCTGTTCGGCAAACAGCAGTACGCCCGCCAGATTCAGGTTTCCGTCTTCGACTGCCAGATTCATGTTTTGCAGCAAGCGGGTCAATTCAGCGGGCGAATCGGGATATTCGCGCTGATAAACATCGCGCAAAAAATCGCGGAAACGCAGTTTATCCAGCTTGTCGATACCCGCCTTGGTCGGCAGTTCGTCGGCGTGAAATTGATTGGAAAGCTGAAACAGGCGGCGCAATTCTTCCTTGGAATTCACCCGCCGCTTGTCTGCCCCCGCTTTCAACCAAATGACGCCATTTTTGTCGAAATAAGGTTTGTCAATGCCCTTGGGTACGGTCAGCACAATCACGATCCGACCATCCGCCAACGCCACATTTTCCGTATGCACGACCAGCGGACTACGCACCAACTGGCTGGCGGCGCTGCTGATGAGTTGGTTGATGCGCGCGACATCCTGTTTTGACAAACCCGGCGTCAAGCCATCATCGGTAACGCCGATAAAAATCTCGCCGCCCTTGCTGTTGGCGAACGCCGCCATCTCGGAAGCCAGAGATTCGGCGTTTTTGACATCCACCTTGAACTGGCGCGTGGAATCTTCGCCAAGGGAGATTTGTTCAAGAATGAATTTGTCGGCAGCGGTCATGGCGACGACGATTTCGGGAATGGGGCGATTCGATAAAAATCATGCCGCCGCTGGCAATTTCTGCAACAGCGCCAGCGTTTGCGCCAGTTTGTCGCGCATTTCGCGGCGGTCGACAATCAAGTCTATCGCGCCTTTTTCGAGCAGGAATTCTGAACGCTGAAACCCTTCCGGCAGAGTTTCGCGTACCGTCTGTTCGATGACGCGCGGCCCGGCGAAGCCAATCAGCGCGCCGGGTTCTGCCATCACAATATCGCCAACGAAGGCAAAGGAAGCGGAAACGCCGCCCATCGTCGGGTCGGTGAGGATGGAGATGAAGGGCAAGCCGCGCTCGGAAAGCCGTGTCAGCGCCGCCGTGGTTTTTGCCATTTGCATCAGCGAAAACAGCCCTTCCTGCATCCGCGCGCCGCCGGAAGCGGTGACGCAGAGGAAGGGAATGTCATCTTCCAGCGCCGCCTTGACGCCACGCACGAAACGCTCGCCCAGCACGGAACCCATTGAGCCGCCCATGAAGCTGAATTCAAAACAGGCGGCGACCACCGGCAGGGTTTTAATCGCGCCCTGCATGACCACGAGGGAATCGGTTTCGCCCGCGCTCTCGGCGGCATCTTTCAGCCGCGCGGGATAGGCTTTGCTGTCCTTGAATTTGAGACTGTCGACGGGCAACACCTCGCTGCCGATTTCCTGACGCCCTTCCGTGTCCAGCAAAATGTCCAGACGTTGCCGCGCTTTCAGGCGATGGTGATAGCCGCACTTCGGGCAGACTTGCAGATTCGCTTCCAAATCAGTGGCATACAGCACCGCCTCGCACGCCGGACATTTGCTCCACAAGCCTTCCGGCAGGGTGTTGCGACGCGGCGCGGCGTTGTCACGATTGATTTTGGGGGGCAACAGTTTGTTCAACCAGCTACTCATCTAAGACTCCTTGTCAATCAATAATACAACCGCATTTGAAAATGGGGCTGTAAAGTGCTGCGGCTATGGCGACAAAACCCAACAGACTCATGAACAGGGCAAGAACAACACGGCTTCCCGATGAACGCTTGTTCGCCCAGAACATCAACGCAATACAAAGTGCAGGCAAGCTCCACCACAATGCCCATGTATTGAGAAACAATAGTGTGTATGCGGATAGTTCAGCGCCAAACAATTGAAACATATCAGCAAAATGTCCCCGAACAGCAAGAAGCAGGATTTGCAACAGCGTCAGGAGCGCCGCCAACAGCAAAGCGAGGACAAAAGCTAATTTTTTCAGCATCAGTTTTACGAACTTCCAGCGTCCACGCCCCGCCGCAATTCCCCCATCAGGGCAGCGAGCCGCGTCAGTTCTTCGCCAGCGGGCGCTTCTTCCAATGCTTCGATGATGCGGCTGCCGACCACTACGGCGTCAGCGACGGCGGCCATTTTCGCGGCGGTTGCCGCGTCGCGGATGCCGAAGCCTACGCCGACGGGTACACCGACGGCGGCGCGGATGGCGGGCAGGCGGGCGGCGACTTCGGCGGTGTTGAGTTGCGCGGAGCCGGTCACGCCTTTCAGGGAAACGTAATACACGTAACCACTCGCCTCAGCCGCCACCGCTGTGTAACGCTCCGGCGTCGAAGTCGGCGCGAGCAGGAATATCGGGTCAAGTTCATGACGGCGCAGGGCAATCGCAAATTCAGCGATTTCTTCGGGCGGATAATCCACCACCAGCACACCATCCACGCCCGCTTCCCTGGCGGCCTGGGCGAAGATTTCCTGCCCCATCGCTTCAATGGGATTGGCGTAACCCATCAGCACTATGGGCGTTTCCCTGTCGCGCTGGCGGAATTCGGCAACGGCTGCCAACACTTTATGCAGCGTCATGCCGTTCGCCAGGGCTTTTTCGGAAGAACGCTGGATGGTAGGGCCGTCTGCCATCGGGTCGGAAAAGGGCACACCCAGCTCAATGACATCGGCGCCGGATTCCACCAGCGTGTGCATCAGCGGCACAGTCAGGTCAAGGCGCGGAAAACCGGCGGTAACGAAGGGAATCAACGCCTTGCGCTGTGCGGCGGCGAGACGTTCAAAGGTGGGTTTTATGCGCGACATATCAGAATTGAATCCCGGATTTTTCGGCGACGGTGTGCATGTCCTTATCGCCCCGACCGGAGAGATTGACCAGCAACAATTTGTCCTTCGCCAGCGTGGGCGCGAGTTTCAGGGCGTAAGCCAGCGCGTGCGATGATTCCAGCGCGGGGATAATGCCCTCAAAACGACATAAATCATGGAAGGCTTGCAGGGCTTCGCGATCGGTGACGGCGACATATTCGGCGCGACCGCTATCCTTTAACCAGGCGTGTTCGGGGCCGACGCCGGGATAATCAAGCCCTGCGGAAATGGAATGGGTTTCGATAATCTGCCCGTCAGCATCCTGCATCAGATAGGTGCGGTTGCCGTGCAATACGCCGATTTTGGCATTGGCGGTCAAGGGCGCGGCGTGGCGTCCGGTTTCGATGCCATCGCCCGCCGCCTCGACGCCAATCAGCTTGACCGCCGCATCGGAAATGTAAGGATGAAAAATGCCGATGGCGTTAGAGCCGCCGCCCACGGCGGCAATCACCGCGTCCGGCTGGCGACCGAAGGATTCCGGCATCTGGGTTAAACATTCCTTGCCGATGATGGTCTGAAAATCGCGCACCATCATGGGGTAGGGATGCGGGCCTGCGACCGTGCCGATAATATAAAAAGTGTCCGCGATGTTCGTCACCCAATCGCGCATGGCTTCGTTCAAGGCGTCTTTCAGGGTCTTTGAGCCGGATTGCACGGGAACCACCGTCGCGCCCAGCAATTTCATGCGATAGACATTGGCGGCCTGCCGCTTCACGTCTTCGCTGCCCATGTACACCACGCACTCGAAACCATAGCGGGCGGCGACCGTCGCGGTTGCCACGCCATGCTGCCCCGCGCCGGTTTCGGCGATCACGCGCGGCTTTTTCATGCGTTTGGCAAGAATCGCCTGCCCGATGCAGTTATTCACCTTGTGCGCGCCGGTGTGGTTCAGGTCTTCGCGCTTCAACAAAATCTGCGCCCCGCCCAGTTTGTCGGAGAGACGTTTGGCGTGATAAATGGGGCTGGGGCGACCGACGTAGTGTTTCAGTTCACGCGCGAATTCCGCCTGAAACGCCGGGTCTGCCTGCGCGGTCTGGTAGGCGGACTTCAGCTCGTCCAACGCCGCAATCAAGGTTTCCGCAACGAAAATCCCGCCATAGCGACCGAAATGTCCCCGGTCATCGGGCAGGTCGTAATTCTGCATGAAAAAAACTCCAAAAATATCGGCGCGCCGCGCCAAAAATGTTACCTGTCACCTGCTCCCTGTCCCCTGACAGGCTGCCACGAAATCCGCCATGCGTTGAGGGTCTTTGATGCCCGCAGCGGATTCGACGCCGCTGGAAACATCCACGGCGGCTGGACGCACACGGCGCACCGCTTCGCCAACATTTTGCGGCGTCAGCCCGCCAGAAAGAATCAGCGGCAGGGGCAGCGAGGGCGGAATCAACGACCAGTCGAAGACTTTGCCCGCGCCGCCAAAGCCCGGAACAAAGGCATCCAGCAGCAAGGCGCGGGCGCTGGAAAAACGGGTGGCGTATTGTAGCAAATCCAGTTCCGGCGTAACCCTTGCCGCGCGGATATAAGGTCGCTGCCAACGCTGGCAATCTTCGGGCGACTCGTCGCCATGAAATTGCAGCAGATTCAAGGGCACAACCTCCAGCGCCGCCTGAATCTCGGCAGGCGCGGCATTGACGAACAGCCCCACAGATAACACAAACGGCGGCAAACGCCGCGCCAGCGCCGCCGCCTGCTGCGCGCTGACGTAGCGGGAACTTTCGGGATAAAACACGAACCCCACGGCGTCCGCCCCCGCTGCTACGGCGGCGTCGACATCCTCTGGTCGGGTCAGACCGCAAATCTTGATTCGGACGGACATCAATGGACTCCGTAAAAAGGCACTATTCTAACCTTGGCGCAAAGGTAAGGTAAGTTCAGGTAGGGCGTACTCTCCGAGCGCGCCGAATGTCACCCACGGCGGGTTCGGAGAACCCGCCCTACCTAAAATCCCCCTACTTGGTCGCTACCGCCGGAAATTTCCGTGCCGCGTAAATACACCACGCCAAACCCGCCAGCGCCAACACGCCGCCAACCACGCCAATCCAGGGCAATCCGGCGTGGCGCGCGGTAAAACCGCCCAACAACGCGCCCGCGCCGATGCCGATGTTGAAAATGCCGGAGAAAATGGACATGGCGACATCGGAAGCATCCCAAGCGAGGCGCAGCACACGCAATTGCTGCACCAGCGCAAAACACATCATCGCCGCGCCCCAGGCAACGGCGAGAACAGGCAGAAAATGCGGGAAGGCGGCAAGCGGCAGCAAGAGCGTCATCACCAGCGCCAAAACGCCGATGGCAACCGGCAGAAAAAATCGCGGGTAACGCTCGCTGTAACGCCCGAATAGAAAAGACCCCAGAATCCCCGCCCCGCCCATCGCCAGCAGCAAAATGGTAATCGCATGGGGATTCATCCGCGCGACTTCGCGGGCAAAGGGTTCGATGTAGCTGTAAGCGGTGAATTGCGCGGTCACGACGCAAACCGTAAGCACGTAAAGGGAAAGCAAGGCGGGACGCTGAAAAATCAGCGGCAAGCTACGCAGGGAACCCGCATTCTTGCTCGGCAATTCGGGCAACAGGCGGAACAGCCAGGCAAGCGTCAGACAGGCAACGCCGCCAATCACCAGAAACGTCATCCGCCAGCCAAAGGCTTCGCCAATCACCCGCCCCAATGGAATCCCCAACACCATCGCCAGCGTTGTCCCCGTCGCCAGCAGCCCAAGCGCCTTGGTCGTTTGTCCCGCCGGCGCAACCCGCACGGCAAGCGCGGCGGTAATTGACCAGAAAACCGCGTGCGCCATGGCAATCCCGACGCGGGACATGAGCAGCGCGCCGAAACTCCATGCGTAGCAGGACAAGACGTGACAGCCGATGAACAGCAAAAACAACGCCGCCAACAACAACCGCCGCTCAACCCGCCGCGTGAGCAACATCAAGGGCAGCGACAACAAGGCGACCACCCAGGCGTAAATGGTGAGCATCAGTCCGGTTTCCGCGACCGACATGCCAAAACTCTCGCCAATGGCAGACAACAACGCCACCGGCACGAATTCCGTGGTGTTGAAGATAAAGGCAGCCAGCGCCAACGCCGCCACCGCCCACCAACTGCCAGCGGGCGTTTGCGGGGGAAGACCTGGGGATTGAGTGGGAGATGTGGATTTCATGAGGGCGTGGATTGTACGCCTATGTGGAGATGAATGCGTTTCAGCATTTCGCGCGCGCGCCGCCGCCTGATACGCAGGTTGGGTAAGCCGCAGGCGCAACCCAACATTGGACGAGCGCGCAAGGAAAACCGTTTAATGTGGGGATGCGCTTCGCTTTCCCAACCTATGCTTGCTGAAATTCCTGTTCGCGCAGAATTCTGGTTTCATGTTTGATCTTTTTTCAATTCATTCCCTGATTTATTTTTGATTTTTTCCTGAAGCATTGCGTATCGGGTTTTCAATACTCCAAGCGCGATGAATCCGGCAGTTTCCATGTCCTGAACAGCGTCCGAAATATTGCCACTTCTCCATTTTATTTCATACTGTTTTTTTATCTGTTCTGCCTCCGCGAATTTTAAGCCTGTGTCGTCCACCGTACCCGGTGTAACGTAATAGTCGCCCAGAATTGACAACCCATGCCACACACTGGTCGCCCACTCATGCCAGCCATCGTCCGCTTTTTCGGCAAAGAAGGTGTCAACATAAAGAATAATTTGCCCTACTTCCAGGAGACGATGTTCATCCGAATCCGCTGACAACCTGAACATTTCTTCAACATGATCCCGATATCCCGGCTTGATAAACCAACGCTTGTATTCTTCCCTTTCTCCATTTATCGCAACATCTCCCAGAACGCAGTCATAGTTTTCTGAAAACATGGTAAATGTTGGCCATATCACCATTTTGAAATCCGAAAGGGTAAAAACTTGTTGCCCCACGGCGAAACGCAACATATCCCGAGGTTTAATGGTGTGTCCGGTAATGACTGCGCCATAAATGATACGATAATGATAATAAGCACTATCCTTCTGAAAGTCCGGAGAAATCACGAAGGTTTCAATAATCTGTCCATCGCGGATGTGTTCTACGTTGACCAACCTGATTTCTTCGCGGTCAAATCCCACGAAATGCGCCGAGATTAATCCATCTGGAATGGTTTCCCGTCCCTCACAGGCAAGCTTGAATTGCTGACGCTCTTCTTCTGTCCAGTGCGAGAAGAAGCAGCCGGACAAGGAAAACAGCGTCAGCATAATTATCACAAGTTTTATGCATGAAATTTTTCGCATATCATTCACCTGGTTAAGCAAGTGTAACGCGGACAGGCAGGATGGAAGAGCAAAGCGCCTTCCACCACAACATTCAACCTACTTCTCCGACCCGCCAAGCGTTACTTTCGAGTTACGCGCTGCCTCAAAACCCAATATGACTACACATTGAATCTTTTGAAATAATCGTCAATTTCATCACGCATCTCGATACCCACGCGCTCAAAACAGTCAAGAAGTTCTTCGTAACTGCCCTCACCGCCAAGGAAGTCCCAAAACTCTTTTTCAATAAGTACATCATCGAGTTCAAGAACTCCTCGCATTTGCCAACTTTGAAAATGTTCTGGATAAAATGGATTGTATGTAAATGCCACCAATGCCCGAACATCAACATTCGAGTTTGTGGTCATCGCAACAGCAGACCATTCAAGAATGGTACGCTTAAATCCTTTGAATTCACCGACATTTGGTTTCGGAGATTTCATGTCAAACAGCCACTCTACACCATCATTGTCCACGAGATAAAGGTCAACTCTCGTAGGTTTGCTCTTGCGCTTTTCTCCAGATAGTGATTGGCGCAACAATTGCAGTTCGACTGATTTATCAGGAGTTGCTTTTGCCGTTTGTAAATCACTCATAATGTTTTCAATTACATCACGACAATCTGAATAAAGTTCATCACCAACGACATATTGACATTCAGCTTTTGCAAAACGCCCACGAGCAAGCGAAACGGCTACAGGTTCAAATACCGACGACCCAAATGTTGTGTTAAGCGAATGAATAAAAGAGTACAGCGCATAACGGTCACGCCCAAGCAACTTATGGTGAAATGGCATATAGTTGTCCTTTGGCTTGTAGTGACTGAATTTTTTGCGTAGGCAGTCTTTTATTGTCTTCTCTACACTTTCCCGAAGTTCATTGTCCATTTACACGCTCCCGCAGATGAAATATGGTTTCTGAGTACGCCGCCTTATCTTTTTCGGAACGGTTCAAAACTGGACGCCGAAACGTATTGACAATCTGCATTCCTGCATTATTTGCAATGGTCGGGTAGAGATTATGTTTATCATTCGCCACCAAGAATACATTGTAGCCTTCCGCAAGAAACCGCTTGCAGTTGAGTAGCACCTGAGAGATACCTTCAACATAGCTACGCTGCGCTTCCTTTCCCTTGCCTTTGAACAGCGGCCCAATCTCTGATTCGTCATGCCGCTTGAAACCAAACAAATCGTAAGCGTAGGCATGTTGCTCGTGATAATCAATCATGCCCACATATGGCGGGGACGAAAAAATACCATTTATTTTGCGTTCAGCTACCATATCGGCAAACTGCACGGCAAACTGCGAATCACGCGCACGCAGCGCAGCTATTATATCAACACTTCTGCTGTCCCCAGTAATACAATGCTGCATTGTTTGCGTCCGCAGATGATCAAATGTAATAAGCCGCGCCACTGTATCCTTAGCATATGACTCCCACCACTTTGCAATTGAAAACAATGGTTTACAAATTTTCCCATGCTTGGAGCAGTAGTATGTATTCGTCACTGGCTCAATCAGTGTTGCAAGGTCAGAGTGTGTTGTCGCCCGACAACTTCTTATCGTCCGACTTAGTACAACAGCCAGTATCTTCTTCGTTTTTTGATTAACGATATTATTGATACGCTCAAAAACAAAATCTATCTCATCGCGCACCTGTTGAGAAAACCACTTTTCCAAGAAATTGCTCTCCCTGTCTTGCCGGAGCTTCACGCCGTATTCCTCTACAAGCGCGTTATATGTCGACATGAAATGCGCTTCCATTTCTCGACCATACGCATCTTCATTTATCTCTCCCTGTCGCAACCGATACTTGTAGTCAGGTACGGGAAAAAATTCGTTGTTAAAGCGATTAAGTTCAGCGAGAAGCCTATTCTCAAATTCTGTAATCCGAGAATTGGCAATAAATTCGCGCAAGGCGCATGTTATGCGGTTCATCTCGATTTTAATATCAGCAACATCATATCGAGCAACCTTGCAATTTGCAATCAGGGCATTAAACTCCGAAACATCAATGCCGATAGCGTTTATTCCACATTCGTTAGCCTGCACCATTGTTGTTCCGCTGCCGGAAAACGGGTCAAGAATTATGTCGCCAGCTTGAAAATACGCTTCCCGTTTGAAATTGTCGACATGTCCATCAATGAAATACTCAACAAGCTGGGGAATAAATTTCCCTTTGTACGGGTGCAGTCTATGAACGTGCTTCGTCGATTCAGCTTCCTTAACCTGTGAAAAAGAGAGCGTCCAGTTGATGTCCTCTCCGAGCCGTGCTTTATAGTTCATTTCTCGAACGCCATCATATGAATCGTAATAACTTTCGAGGTCAGACACGGATACCCTTACGGAACCGCCAAGCTCAAGCTTGCGAACACGTCCATACTGAATCAAATACGAAATGTTGGACGCGGTAACATTTCGCCCAACTCGTTGTGTCGCCCACGCAGATGCCTCAGGCACGGTTAGCAAGTCGTACATTCCCTGTTGCGCCGGTATAAATGAAAGCTGCTCCATCATTGCTCAAATATCTCCCTTTACTGTTTATCCTGAGCATCCAGATACTCACATGAGGGATAAACGCACTTCAAAAGCAGCGCGGAATCCCTCCATTCAACCTACTTCTCCGACTTCACCACCTTCAACGCCGACGCGACCAGCGAGGAAATATCCGCCAGATTGCCCGGAATAATCAGGGTGTTGCCTTGTTTGGCGATGTTGCCGAAAGCGTCAACATATTGTTGCGCGACTTTCAGGTTTACCGCTTCGATGCCGCCGGGGTCTTTGATGGCGTTGGCGACCAGACGCAGGGCGTCGGCGGTAGCTTCGGCAACGAGGCGCACGGCTTCGGCTTCGCCTTTGGCTTTGTTGATGGCGGCCGCCATCTGACCTTCGGACATGGCGATGGCGGCTTGTTTTTCGCCTTCCGCCAGATTGATTTCTTTTTGCCGTTCGCCTTCGGATTCGGCGATTTTGGCGCGTTTTTCGCGCTCGGCGGTGATTTGCAGTTGCATGGAGCGCAGCACGGAATCGGGCGGCACAATATCCTTGATTTCGTAGCGCAGCACTTTTACGCCCCAGGTCAGGCTGGCTTCGTCCAGTACCGCGACGACGGTGCGATTGATGGTTTCGCGGTCTTCCAGCAACCTGTCCAAATCGCGCTTGCCCGCTTCGGAACGCAATGCGGTTTTGGCGAGTTGCTCAATCGCCAGTTCAAAGCTGGATGTGCCGTAGGATGCCTGTTTGGGGTCAGTGACCTGATAGTAGAGGATGCCGTCAATCTGCACCTGGGTGTTGTCGCGGGTGATACAGACTTGCGGGGCGACATCGTAGGGAATTTCCTTGATGGAGTGCTGGTAGGCGATACGCTCGAAAAAGGGAATCAGAAAATGGATACCGGCAGTCCAGGTGTCGTGATAGCGCCCCCAGCGTTCCACCACGTAGGCGGATTGTTGCGGCACGATCCGCACGGTTCTGAATACGGCAATGACGGCAACGACGGCAAGGACGATAAAAAATTCAAGATTATCCATGTTTGACTCCTTGGTAACTGGATGAGTTTATCTGGCTTATTTGGTTCGAGCGTCGACGATGAGCATCGAGCTTTCCTGCGCGACGATGGTGAGCAACATGCCGGTTTGTACGGGCAAATCCCTGTTCGCCAGTCGCGCCGCCCATTCGCTGCCGCGATAGCGCACACGCAGATGGGCTTGCGCGTCTGGCGGGGCGACGACTTCGACCTGTTGCCCGATTTCTTCAACGCTGGCATTGGGGTCGGCAGGCGCTTTGGCGCGTTGGGACTGGATGCGCCGCCACGCGATGACCGTACCCGCGATGGTGGCAAAAGCAAAAACGCTGATTTGCGCAGCGAGGCTGTCCGGCAAAACATACGCCAGCAACGCGGCGGTGAGTGCGCCAAGGCTGACAAACAACAGCGCCAGCGTCCCCGTCATCATTTCCACCGCCAACAACACGGCTGCCAGTATCAACCAGGTCCACATCATGCTTCTCCCTCAAATTTCTGTTCCCGGTCACCTGCCCCCTGATTCCAGGCCGCCAGATATTCCCGCCAGTGGGGTTTGTCGAGCCGGGTGAGTTCGGCGCGGACGAAGGCTTCTTCCGCCGCCGCTTCCGTCTTGTCCAACTCTCCGCGCATGAGGCGAAAACGGTTGAACACCAGATAGGTATTCACCACGTCCGTTTCGCAATAATCGCGGATGTCATCCGCCTTGCCCGCCTGCCACGCTTCCCACACCTTGCCGCCGTCCATGCCCAGTTTGCCGGGAAAACCCATGAGCCTGGCAAGGTCGTCCAGCGGCGCGTTGGCGCGGGGCTGGTAGAGCGCCAGCAAATCCATCAAATCAAGATGGCGGGTGTGGTAGCGGCTGATGTAATTATTCCATTTGAAATCGCGGGAATCGGCATAGTCGCCGTCGCCCAGATCCCAATAGCGGGGCGCGCTGACGCCGTGTATCAGCCCGCGATAATGCAACACTGGCAAATCGAAACCGCCGCCGTTCCAGGAAACCATCTGCGGCGTGAATTTTTCCACGCCCTCGAAAAACCGCTGGATAATTTCCGCTTCTGAAAGCGCGGGCGCGGCAAGCGACCAGACTTTGAAATTGCCTCTGGCGCGCAGTACGCAGGAAATGGAAACCACCCGTTGCAGATGCAAGGGCATGAAATCGCTCCCCGTTTTGGCGCGGCGCTGCTGAAACGCGAATTCGGCAATCTCGGCATCGGAGAGCGCGGCGTCAAGATGATTCAGACGCCGCAGCCCCTCGACATCGGGAATGGTTTCGATGTCGAAGACCAGAACAGGGCTGTGCGGCATCACTTGGCGGGAGTGTTCGCGTCGGTCTGGACTTGTTGCGTCCATTTGCCGGACGCGTCCTGCACCCACCAACCCGCAGGAAGGCGCGGCAACATGCTTTCCTTAAAACGCTTCTTGAAGGTGTCGGAAATCTGCTCTTCCCATTCTGGATGACCATTGGCGCGCGCAATTTCGCGGGACAGCGCGGCTTTGTCGTTGGTGTCGCCCGCAATCAGGGCGGCAACCGCCTGACGCTCGGAAAGCGGCACCGCCGCCGGGTCGCGCACCGCCAGCTTGCCTTCCTGCGTCACGCCCAGCGTGCCCGCTTCCAGCAGCGTTTTGATTTTGGGAAAACGCGCTTTCAGGGAATCCCGAATTTGCGTCACGGCAGGCGTATTGACCTGGAGATCCGGCGCTTCCTGCGCGACGGTCTGGGTAGAAAAAACCGAAGCGGAGAGCGCCAGCGCCGTCGCGAACATCGTTAATCCTTTTTTCATTTTTGTACCTCGCTGTTCGTGGGTTTTTGCGCGGCAGGCGCATCCGCCCCCCAGATGTCATCAAGAAGCCTGTCCGCCACCTTCTCTGCGGCAGCCGCCGGAAAATAGATATTGATGGTCACGCAAGCCGACAACAACCCGACAACCGCCAGCGCCGCCCACAACCTGAAAAAATTTGCACGCATCCGAAACCTCGTTTGATGAACCAGAAAGAAGGGAGTGATTGTACTCCATGACAGGCGTGAGCTGACGATCTGGTAAATCCGTGGCAAACCCCGCCGCCCCTACTCCATCCAGGGGCGCAAATCCACGGTGGCGATGATGCGGTTTTCACTCTTTTTCAGCAGCACCGTCATGGAACGCACCTTGCCTTTGAGCGGTAAAAAGGCGTCTGCATCAGGATAAGCCGCCAGTTTTTCCTGCACATCGGCTTCCGGGTTAAATTTTTTCAGGTTGTCCAGAGGCTGTGCATTCTCCTGAATGATGGAGAAACCTTCCTGGAGAGGACGGTAGTATTTCGGCTGGTGGTAAATTTCAAACCCCGACAAAGAGGCAAGCGCCAGAGAAATCTCCGTTTGAATGCCCGTTGCAACATCAGTATCTTCAGGCTGGGGGGCAGAAATCCATTGTGGTCCGGTCAGGGGAGGTTGGCGATACTCCTGCGCTATCTGATCCGCCAGATCCGGGTAACGCTGGTCAATTTCTACAGGGCTGATCACATTGAACTGCCCCTCGCTCAACACAACCCACGCCGGACGCCCCGCCGCTACGGCGTTGAGTCCATAGAGAAAAGCAGCAATCTGCACCGTGATAATGACCGTCAAATCGAGCAGCAACAGATGCCGCTTTTTCCCCGGCTTTGCCACAGCCAGCGTGAGGCAAGGCCCCAGGATCACATCGACCGCCAGAAGCAACAGAAAAATATCCGTCACGCCCATCGCCTTGTGTAAAGGCGCGGGATACCAAATCCAGAACACCAGGGACAGCGCCAGTACGGCGAGCGTGGCGGAAGCCGAAAGATGCCACAAAAAAGCGCGGATACGTGAAGAAACGGGAGTCATGACAAAACAGGATCGAAGGAAGAACACGCATATTATTCTACAGCATTCAGGCTTGAAACCATCCAGCAACCCCGCCATCCCGACTTCTCATACCTCTCCCGATAATCGCGCGCACTAGATACTCCATCCCGCTCGCGTATAATCTCCGCTTTTGCCGCCTCGCGGCTTATCAGGACTTCCCATGCTTGACATTCAACTGCTCCGCAGCCAACTCGACCAAATCGCCGGGCGTTTGGCGACGCGCGGAAAAACGATTGATTTTTCCGAATTCACCCTGCTGGAAAACGAGCGTAAAACCTTGCAGACGCGCACACAGGAATTGCAGAATCAGCGCAATGTGCTCTCCCGACAGGTCGGCGTTTTGAAGGGGAAGGGCGAGGACGCTGGCGCGGTGTTGGCGCAGGTGGCTGCCATCAAGACCGAGCTGGAAGCGGCGGAAGTTCGCCTTTCCGCGCTGCTGGAAGCGTTCAATGCCATTTTGTCGGCGTTGCCCAATTTGCCGCATGAGTCCGTGCCGGTGGGGGCGGATGAACGGGATAACGTGGAAATCAAGCGTTGGGGTACGCCGCGTGATTTTGATTTTCCGGCGCGTGACCATGTTGATTTGGGCGAAGGCATGGGGCTGATGGATTTTGCCGTCGCCGCCAAAATTTCCGGCGCGCGCTTCGTCGTCCTCAAAAGCGGATTGGCGCGGCTGCAACGGGCGCTCATCCAGTTCATGCTCGACACGCACAGCCGCGAGCATGGCTACACGGAAGTTTACGTCCCCTACCTCGTCAATCAGGACAGTCTTTATGGCACGGGGCAACTGCCCAAGTTTGAGGAAGATTCGTTCAAGACGCCGCGTGGCGACAACGAGCCGCCGCTCTATCTGATTCCCACGGCGGAAGTGCCTGTGACCAACCTCGTGCGCGGCGAGATTCTTGCTGCCGAGGCATTGCCGTTGAAATTCGTCTGCCATACGCCCTGCTTCCGTTCCGAAGCCGGTTCCGCCGGACGCGACACGCGCGGCATGATTCGTCAGCACCAATTTGAAAAGGTGGAACTGGTGCAGATTGTGCATCCCGAAAAATCCTGGGAAGCGCATGAAGAACTGACCCGCCACGCCGAAAACATTCTGGAAAAGCTGGAACTTCCCTATCGGCGCATCGTGCTGTCCACCGGCGACATGGGCTTTTCGTCCGCCAAGACCTACGATCTGGAAGTCTGGCTGCCTGCCCAGAAGACCTATCGGGAGATTTCTTCCTGCTCCAATTTCGAGGCGTTTCAGGCGCGACGGATGCAAACGCGCTTCCGCAATGACAAAAACAAGCCGGAACTGGTGCACACCCTGAACGGCTCGGCGCTGGCGGTGGGGCGCACGCTGGTGGCGATTGTCGAGAATTATCAGAACGCCGACGGCAGCATCGACATCCCCGCCGCGCTCAAGCCCTACATGGGCGGGCTGGACAGAATCCGCTAACCGACGGACGCCCGGATACCGGATTTGTTCTCCTGCCGGAGTCCGACGCGGCTCCGGCGCTGTTCTTCCTGCCGCTCCGCTTCATCCGCTTCCGCGCTGATGCGTTCCAGTCGTTCCACTTCCGGCGGATGATAGGAAGGCTGGTAGCGCAGCAGGATGTCATAAAACAGGCGCACGTTTTCCACCAGCACCACCGCCTCGCCGCCCCGCGCCCGACCGGATTTCAAGTTGGCGTAATACTCCGGTCGCGCCAACAGCGGCAGCACCTTTTTCATCTCGAACCATGAATCGCCGTTCACGCCCATGCGCCCCGCCAACCGCCGGGCGGCGTTGAAGTGACCGGGACCGATGTTGTAGGCGGCGAGCGCCTGCCAGGTGCGGTCTGGCTCGGCGGTACTTTCCGGTATGTAGCTTTTCAGCATATTGACATAGCGCGCGCCAGCGACAATGCTTTCATTCGGATTCAGGCGATTGGAAACGCCCAGACGGTCGGCGGTCTCTTCCGTTAACATCATGATGCCGCGCACCCCGGTCGGGCTGGTGTTGAGCGGATTCCAGTGCGATTCCTGATAGGAGAGCGCCGCCAGCAAGCGCCAGTCGATGTTCGTTTCTTCCTGCGCCTGCTGGAATAAGGGCTGATATTTGGGCAACAGGCTTTCCATGCGCGCGATGAACGTCACCACATCCAGCGACCCCAGGCGTTCCAGATGCCCCAGATAACGGTCACGCAGCATCGCCAGCGCGCGATTGTCATGAACTTTGGCGAGAAACGCCTGCGCGCGGTTGAACAGTTCCGGGTCGCCGTCGGCGGGAAACGCCCAGGCAATCGGCTGCGTTTCGCCCACTTCCAGACCGGGTTGCAGTTCCGGGTAATAATTCAGCCCGATATCCACGATGGCGCGGTCGACCAGCGCGATTTCCACCTCGCGGCGGGCGACGGCGGCGAGCACATCCAGCGGCGTCGCGGCGGGGAATTCGGCAACCTTGAGATGGGGAATCTGTCTTTGCAACTCGCGCAAGGCGCGATATTCACCGCTGCCCTGTTGGGCATACACCGTCTGACCTTTCAACTGCGAAAGTTCGCGGATGGGCAGCGACGCCTCGTGCCGCACCAGCACATCGCGTGTCTCCAGATAGGCATCGCTGTACACAAAACGCTGGCTGGGCAGAATGGGCGAAAGCCAGCCCGCCGCCAGATGCCCCTCGTATTCCGCCAGACGCTTCCGTACTTCCTGTTGGGGCACCACCACGAAACGCACCGGAACGCCCAATTCCGCAGCGAACATCTCGACCAGATCGTGCTCCAGACCGACCGGCGTCCCTCCCTCGTCGGTATAGGTCAGTGGCCCTGCGTGGGTAATCACCACCAGTTCCTGTCCTTCACCCGGAAACGGCAATGGCTCGCGTTCGCAGCCCGCCAGGATCAGCATCGAAAACAAGGCGATGAACGCGAAATCCCACCGTCGACAGGCACACAAATCCGGCAATCGTGCTATCATCCGCCGCCTCCCGGAGAGGTACCGAAGTGGCCATAACGGCGCCGACTCGAAATCGGATGGTCGGGTAAAACCGGCACGCGGGTTCGAATCCCGCCCTCTCCGCCAGCAAAACTCCGCAGCTTCCGCATCTGCCACTTCCGTTGCCTCATCTCGCGCTCCTTATTCTTGGGTGCCGCTTTTTTTCTCCCGCTACTGACGTATTCTACCCCCTGGCAAACAAAGGGCGCGCCCCTCAACTGCCACCTGCCCCCTGATTCCTGAAAACTACAACCCCATCGCCTCGCGCACGTCGCGCATGGTTTCGCGGGCGAGTTCGTGCGCTTTTTCGCTGCCGTCCGCCAGAATGTTGCGGATGAGGTTGGGGTCGGATTCGTAGTAACGGGCACGCTCCTGCATCGGCGCGAGTTCTTTCAGGATGCCGTCGATGACCGGCTGTTTGCATTCCAGACAGCCGATGCCAGCGCTTTGGCATCCGGCGTTCGCCCAGGCGCGGCAGGCGTCGTCGGAATACACCTGATGCAGTTGCCAGACCGGGCATTTCTGCGGGTCGCCGGGGTCGGTGCGGCGCACGCGGGCGGGGTCAGTGGGCATGGCGCGCACCTTCTTGACCACGGTATCGGGCGATTCCCTCAACGCGATGGTGTTGGCGTAGGACTTGCTCATTTTCTGCCCGTCCAGACCGGGCATCCGCGAGGCTTCGGTCAGGAGCGCGGCGGGTTCAGCGAGAATCATTTTGCCGGAGCCTTCCAGATAGCCGAACAGTCGTTCGCGGTCAGCAACGGAAAGATGCTGGATGTCTTCCAGCAGGGCGTGCGCTTCTTCGATGGCTTCCTTGTCGCCGTCCTGCTGGAAGCGCGTGCGGAGTTCCTCGTAGCGACGCGCCTTCTTGCCGCCCAGTTTTTTCACCGCCTCTTTCGCTTTTTCCTCAAAGCCGGGTTCGCGCCCGTACATGTGATTGAAGCGACGGACAATTTCGCGTGAAAACTCAATATGCGGAACCTGGTCTTCGCCCACCGGCACACGGTCGGCGCGATAAATCAGGATGTCCGCCGCCATCAACAGCGGATAGCCGAGAAAGCCGTAGGTCGTTAAATCCTTGCCGGAGAGTTTTTCCTGCTGGTCTTTGTAGGTTGGCACCCGTTCCAGCCAGCCAAGCGGCGTCATCATGGACAGGAGCAGGTGCAGTTCGGCGTGTTCGGGCACATGCGATTGCCGGAAGATGACCGCCTGATTCGGGTCGATACCGGCGGCGAGCCAGTCCACCACCATGTCGGTGACATTGTTGTGGATGTTGCGGGGGTCATCGTACTGGGTGGTTAGCGCGTGCCAGTCCGCCACGAAAAACAGGCAGGGATATTCGTGTTGCAGCTTGACCCAGTTGGTCAGCACGCCGTGATAATGACCAAGATGCAACGCTCCGGTGGGGCGCATACCGGAAACGACTCGTTCTGCGTACATGATTTTTCTCGATTGAACAAAAACTAAAAAAGGGATTGAAGCAGCCTGATACCGCCATCCAGCAAGGGCGACAAAATGGCGGACAGCAGGCTGTTTCCAGGCAAGCCAAGCCAGTTGGCGGGGATGAACAAGAGCGCGACGATCATCAACATGCCGTAGCGTTCGAGCCGGGCATAAGGAATCGCCCATTTCATCGGCAACAGGCTCACGACGATGCGCCCGCCATCCAGCGGCGGGATGGGCAGCAGATTCAGAAGCATCAGCGTCAGGTTGATCAAAACGCCGTAAAAGCACATGGTCATGATCGCCTCGCCAAAAGGAAAAACGGGCGGATTCGGAAGATGCATGAGCAGGAACATCCAGCCTGCCGCCATGAGCAGGTTGGAGAACGGGCCTGCGGCGGCAACCCAGAACATATCCTGCTTGGGATGGCGCAAACGCCCGAAATTCACCGGCACCGGCTTGGCGTAACCAAACGCGAACTTGCCGCCGGAAATCAGAAGCAGGAACGCCGGAATCAATATCGTCCCCACCAGGTCAATATGCGCGACGGGATTTAAGGTAATGCGCCCCGCCTGGGCAGCCGTCGGGTCGCCAAAATAACGCGCCACGTAGCCATGCGCCGCTTCGTGCAGGGTGATGGCAAAAATCATCGGCAACGCCGCGACCGCGATGGTGGCAATCAGTTCGTTCATATCAAAACCCAAAAGGAGAAAGCGCCCCTCGACCGGCGCGCACCAACACAGGAACCGCGTCGGTCAGGTCGATGACCGTGGTGGGTTCCGTACCGCAATGACCGCCGTCCAGCACCAGTTCAACGCGCCCTTCCAGCGCCTCCTGAATCTGCCAGCCTTCGGTCAGCGGCTCATCCTCACCCGGCAGGAGCAACGTAGACGTCAGCAACGGCTCGCCCAGTTCCGAGAGCAACGCCCGCGCGACCGGATGATCGGGTACGCGCAGCCCGATGGTTTTGCGCTTCGGATGCATCACCCGACGCGGCAGTTCCTTGGTGGCTTCGAGAATAAAAACGTAGCTGCCCGGTGTCACCGCTTTCAGCAGCCGATACTGGCTGTTATCCACGCGGGCATATTTGGCGATGTCGGAAAGGTCGCGGCACATCAGGGTCAAGTGATGGCGCTCGTCGATTTCGCGGATAAGGCGCAACCTGTCCAGCGCCTCCTTGTCCCCCAGATGGCAACCCAGCGCGTAACAGGAATCCGTCGGAAAGGCAATCACCGCGCCATCGCGCAACAATTCCCCGGCTCGCGCCAGAGAACGCGGTTGCGGGTTTTCTGTATTCACGGTCAATAATTGCGTCATCGCTACCTGATATCCCCATCAATAACCCAGCAAACGCCACACTGGCTTCAAATCTTCCGGCAGCGACGCAAACGCCCCCAGGTCGGGACGCCCGGTTTCAATGCCGTGAAAATCAGAACCCTGCGAAGCGTAAAAACCAAAGCGTCGCGCCTGCTGCGCGAAATGCCGCACATGGTCAGGCGTGTGGCTGCCGCAGGAAACCTCAATCGCCGCGCCGCCCAAATCCTTGAATTCCGCAAAAAACCGTTGCGTCTGCCCGCCGGACATCCGGTAACGCCCCGGATGCGCCACCACCGCCACGCCATCCGCCGCCCGAATCCAGCCCACCGCCTCGTCCAGACTCGCCCAGCGATGCTGCACATAACCCGGCTTGCCCGGCGTCAGATAATGCTCGAAGACCTCGCCCTTGTCCTTGAACAAACCGAGTTCCACCAGATAACGGGCAAAGTGGGCGCGCGAAATCTGTTCCGGCGTTTCCGTATAGTTCAACGCCCCTTCCAGAACATCGGGAATTCCGATGGCGGCAAACGCGTCGCTCATTCGCCTGGCGCGCGCAAGACGCCCGCCGCGCAAGCCATCCAGCCCCGCCCGCAGCCCCGGATGAGTAACGTCAAAACCCAGCCCGACAATATGAATCGGCACGTCTTCCCAAACAATGGAAATCTCCACGCCATGAATGAAGCGCACGCCCGCCGCCTCCGCCGCCGCCCGCGCCACATCCAATCCGGCAAGCGTATCGTGATCGGTCAACGCCCAATGACTGACCCCCCGCTCCCCCGCCCGCGTCGCCACATGAGCAGGCGATAACAAGCCATCGGAAGCCGTGGAATGTGAGTGCAAATCAAAGAGAGTGGACACGGAGCGCGAAAACAGGGGAATGTGAAGCGGCGCAGTTTAACACATCCCCATGCAACGCCATTTCGCCGCCCAATACCGGCAGGGCAACATCAAAGAAACCGCCGGACGTAACCTCCGGCATAATGTATGCCGCAAATTACGGCTACCTGCCACCTGACATCTGATCCCTGTGAATCTTCATCTCTGGCTGACCTTCTGTTTCGCCAATCTGCTGACTTCCCTCAGCCCCGGCCCCGGCGCGTTGGCGGCGATGAACGCGGGGCTGGCGCAAGGCTCGCGTGGTGGCTGGCGGATGGTGTTGGGGTTGCAACTGGCGCTGCTGCTGCAACTGCTGGTCGTGGCGTTGGGCGCGGGGGCGTTGCTGGCTTCTTCCGGGCGCGCTTTTCTGGCGCTGCGCTGGGGCGGCGCGGCGTATCTCATCTTGCTGGGACTGATGCAGTTGCGCGCGGTTTTCAAACACATTCAGGCAAACGCGCCGATGGACAAGACCGGGTGGCGCATCGAAGGCATGGTCTGGCGCGGCGTCTGGGTGAATCTTTCCAATCCCAAAGCCATCCTGTTCCAGGCGGCGCTGGTGCCCCATTTCATCGACCTCACGCGCCCGCTGGCACGGCAATATCTGATCATTGCCGTGACCATGTGCCTGATCGACACCCTCATCATGGGCGCTTATGCCGCGCTCGCCGCCCGCCTCGCGCCCTGGTTTGCCTCGGAACGTCTCGCGCGCTGGCGCAATCTGGCGTTCGGGCTGCTGTTTGTCGGATTTGGCGGGGCGTTGCTGAGTTGGCAGACGGGCTGACCGGCTTGAAATCTGTCGCTATCCCACACCATTCCTCACGCCGGGGGATGATTTTTTGTAAATCTTCGCGTTTGCATATTTGTAAATGCGCGCTTCTGAATTATCATTTCGGGGTTTTCAACGCCAACCACGGAGTCATACATAATGAAAGCAATTTATATCGCCATGATGGCAGTCGCAGGTGTCGTGATGGCTGGTCAAGCCCAGGCCGCCGACGAATCCGCTTTGGCCAAGTCGAAGAACTGCCTGACTTGCCACACGGTCGACAAGAAACTGATCGGGCCTGCCTACAAGGATATCGCCGCCAAATACAAGGCTTCTGACGCAGCCATGCTGGTCGACAAAATCAAAAAAGGCGGCAGCGGCGTTTGGGGCGCTGTGCCCATGACGGCTAACAACGTCACCGATGACGAAGCCAAGCGTCTGGTGACCTGGATTCTGAGCCAAAAGTAAATCCGCATCGTCTTCAGATTTGAACAACGCGCCGTCCCATAGTATGGGGCGGCGCGTTTTTCGTTGACCGCGCGGGCATGGTGGCAGGCGTCGCGCTTCAAATCAACAACTTCTGTAATCCCGAATAAATTTCTTCCAGCGCGTCGATTTGCTGTTGCATTCCCTGTTCCAGACCGGCGAGTTCGCTGATGCGGTCTTCCAGGGTGTCGGTCGCCTGATGGATGCGCTTGATGCTTTCCAGTCGGCGTTTGAGGTGGAGCTGGTGTTCGCGCACCTGGGTGTCCATCGGCGCCATGATGATTTTGAGCCAGTTTTCCACGTCCCAGTTGGCGCGTTCAAAGAGTTTTTGCATCTGCATGGCAATTTCTTCAAAGAACTTGTGCACGATGTTTCTTTTTTCGTTGGTCAGCAGCGTCAGGGGCGTGTTCAGGTGGGTGTCGCACCAGTGGTGCAGATTGTTCAGTTCTTTTTCATAGACATGCAGGGAAAAGCCTGCTGGCACCGAGAGGCGGAGACCGTGTTCAACGGAAAGGCGTTTGTAGACCGCGCTCATCATGACGCGGATTTCTTCCGTTTCCTGCGCGGATTTTTTCAGGCGGGCGCGCGTTTCGATGAAAAACGCCTTGATGCCGGCTGAAATCTGTTTGGAAAAGGTGGCGTCAAGCATGGTTTTGCGACTGTCTTCCACGAGGTCGCGCAGGGCGTCCACGCCCAGATGGGTGAGCAATTTGTTGGCCAGCGTGGTGAAGACGCTCCGCACCGCGTGATAGTGTTGCAGTCCGGTGTCGAATTCGTCTTTTTCCGCCTTGACCTTGCCCATCATGTATTCGACCATGCCCTTGTTTTTGCCGCGCAGATCCGTCAATTCGCCGAGTTGTTCGCTCAATCCGCTGCGGCGGGCATCGAGCAGGTCTTTGACATATTTGTGAATATCCTCGAATTCGCCGCGCGTGTCTTCGCGCACAATGTCGTGTTTGGCGGGAATCAACTCGCCGGAGAGCGCCCCTTCGAGTTCCGTCAGGCGACTTTTTTCCAGCAGTTTCGGATCCTGGTTGATTTTGGCGACCAGCCCCTTCTGTGCCGACACCGGAAAAATGTGCGATTCGTCCGTGCCGAGAATTTCCGCGCAACTCTTGACCTGACCTTCGATTTCCGCCTCGATTTCCGCCTCGCTTTTCAGCTCGTCCCAAAGCCCGTCGATTTTGTTCAGAACGACCAGACGCCCGCGCTTGCCGTGGTTGTTGGCGATGTGTTCCTGCCAGATGGCCAAATCCGATTGCGTCACGCCAGTATCGGCGGCGAGGATAAACAACACGGCGTGCGCGTTGGGCAACAGGGAAAGGGTCAATTCCGGCTCGGTGCCGATGGCGTTCAGCCCCGGCGTATCCAGAATCACCAGGCCCTGTCTCAACAGCGGATGCGGGAAATTGATGATGGCGTGTCGCCAGCGGGGAATTTCCACCAGTCCGTCATCGCCCACGCGAAACGCGCTGGAAGTGTCCTCGTCCGCCATGAACCCCAGTTCCTTCGCTTGTTCCGGCTTGACGCGAATCACCTCGCTGACCTGCCGCAAGGCTGCCTGCATCGCTTCCGTCGACCGGGTATCCAGCGCCACATGCCGCCACGCTTTCGGCTGGCGCTTGTATGCGCTGACGCTGGTATTGCCGTTGCGGGTCTGGATGGGCAGCAGGTCAATGGCGGGCGACTTGCCGCTTTCGCACATCAATTCCGTCGGACACATGGTTGTGCGCCCCGCCGAAGAAGGCAGTACGCGGTCGCCATAACCGGCGAAAAAAATACTGTTGATGAGTTCCGACTTGCCGCGCGAAAACTCCGCCACAAACGCCACCCGCAACTTGTCTTCGCGGATGCGCTCCCGCAACTGCGAAAGCCGCAACTCCGCCTGCGCGTCGCTCAAATCCTGCTCAATCAGCCATTGACGAAAACGCTCGACGGCTTCGATAACTTCCAGCCGCCACTGGCTGTAAGCGGCAAATTGTTGTGCAAGGGACATGGCAGGTTTCACGAGGATACAAAGTCGCTAATTTAGCATGTCGCGCGGGGCAATGGGGCGGATAACCGGGCAGGCATCGCCAGAGCAGGCGCGCCAAAATTCGTGACCCATCAGTTACCTATGCCATAGGGTTGTAAACAGTATTGCAAATCGCGTGAATGTTCTTGTCATGGCAAGCTCGTCTTGCTTACCCTCTCTCCTTGTGGAGGTACATCGTGAGTAAGGGGATATTTCGTAGGGGCAGGTTTCAAACCTGCCCGCAGTGGCATTGTCGGAGCACAGGGCGGGTTTGAAACCCGCCCCTACAAGGGGAAAGGGGAGATTCATGCTATAAACTTCCCTTTTTAATCCACCGGAAAAACAGTGTTCGCCATCGTCCTTTTCGAGCCGGAAATTCCGCCCAATACCGGCAATATCATTCGCCTTTGCGCCAATACGGGGGCGGAATTGCATCTGGTGGCGCCTTTGGGTTTTCAGTGGGAAGACAAGGCGTTGCGTCGCGCGGGGCTGGATTATCACGAATATGCCGAGGTGCGCCGCCACGCGGACTGGGCGGCTTGCCGGGCGGCATTGGACGGGCGGCGGTTTTTTGCGATGACGACCAAGGCAGCGCGTTGTTATGGCGACGCGACGTTTTTGCCCGACGATGTTTTCGTTTTTGGACCGGAATCACGTGGGCTGCCTGCGGACATTCTGGCGCAATTCCCGCCCGAACACCGCCTGCGCCTCCCCATGCGCCCCGGCAACCGCAGCCTGAATCTTTCCAACGCGGCGGCAGTGACCGTGTTTGAGGCGTGGCGGCAGCAGGGTTTTTTGGGTGGAACGTAGGCGATTTGCAAAAGTGGCGGGAGCATCTTGCTCCCGTTCATGACCTGCCGGCGGAAGCAAGATGCTCCCGCCACTTTTTAATCTACGGAGCGGGCAAGCCGGAAGCCGATGAGCTCGAGCCGGTCATCCGGCGTGCCGTTGCCCCGGCTCGCCAACCGCAAGCCCCTGGCGGAGTTGCCCCAACTGCCGCCCCGCAACACCCGGATAACGCCGCTAGAAGAACCCACCGGGTCGGACGAAGGGCTGCGACGGTAATAACTGCTGTCATACCCATCATTGACCCATTCCCATACATTCCCGTGTATGTCGTATAAGCCCCACGGATTGGGACTTTTTTGCCCAACGGGATGGGTCGACCCCAAGTCGGAATTTTCACCATACCATGCGTATTGTCTCAATTGACCGGCATCATCCCCGAAAGAGTACGCGCTTGTCGTCCCCGCGCGAGCGGCGTATTCCCATTCCGCCTCGGTCGGCAAGCGGTATTTATTGGTGCCCTCTTTTACGTTCAGGCGCGAGATAAAGGTCTGTACATCGTCCCACGACACCATTTCTACCGGGTTGTTACGACCCTTATATTTGCTCGGATTGTTCCCCATTACCGCCACCCATTCCGCTTGCGTGACTTCATACTTACCCAGGTAAAAAGGCTGGCTGAGGGTGACGCGATGCTGCGGCTTTTCATCGTCGTAGGCTTTTTTGTCGTTTTTGTCCGTGCCCATTATGAAAGAACCCGCCGGAATCAAAATGAATTCCATGCCGATACTGTTGGTGTAGGTTTGGGCAGGTTCCGCGCCAGAAGCGCCGGAAACCACCAAAAATCCGCTGATCACCAGCGCCAACAGAATGTTACGGGAGTACATTTTCATGTTAATTCCTCATCAGGTTATTCAAAGCAAGAAGGTTGCGAACGATGCTGAAGTATATCCTGCATCAACCGCCTCTCTGGGAACGCCAAGCTCCAGCTTGGCATAAAGCGCGGATGCCAGGCTAAAGCCTGACGTTCCCGGAAATCTACATGCCTGACAGCCGCCGCAACAGTTTTTCGTGAATCCCGCCAAAACCGCCGTTGCTCATGACCAATATCTGGTCGCCTGTTCGGGCGTTTGTTGCGATGGCATCCACCAGCGTGTCCAAATCCGTTTCGACGCGGGCGGTGTCGCCCAAGGGGTTCAAGGCGGCGGCGGCGTCCCAGCCCAAGTCGGCGGCGTAGCAGAAAACCTCGTCGGCGTCGGCGAGGCTGTCGGCGAGGCGGTCTTTCATGATCCCCAGTTTCATGGTGTTGGAGCGCGGTTCCAGTACGGCAAGGATGCGTTTTTCCTGCCCCACTTTGCGGCGCAAGCCCGAGAGTGTCGTGGCGATGGCGGTGGGATGGTGGGCGAAGTCGTCGTAGACGGTCACGCCCGCCGCTTCGCCGCGCATTTCCAGACGACGGCGGACGTTCTGGAAACTCGCCAACGCTGCCATGCCGCGCTCCAGTGGCACGCCCGCATGTTCCGCTGCCAGTAATGCGGCGCAGGCGTTTTGGCGGTTGTGTTCGCCGGAGAGTTCCCATGTTGTTCTGGCGATTTCGCCCTCCGCGCCATGCAAAACCAGACTGCCATCGGCGTCGTCGCCGGTGATGTGGAAGCCTTGGGGATTGTTGAAGCTTTTGACCGGCGTCCAGCAGCCACGCGCCAGCACCCGTTGCAAACTGGCTTCGCCCTGATTGCTCACAATCAAACCAGAAGACGGCAGGATACGCACTAAATGATGAAATTGCGTTTCGATGGCAGCAAGATCGGCGAAGATGTCGGCATGATCGAATTCCAGATTATTGAGCGCCAGCGTTTTGGGGCGGTAGTGCACGAACTTGGAACGCTTGTCGCAAAAGGCGGTGTCGTATTCGTCCGCTTCAATCACGAAAAAGGGCGCATTCCCCAAGCGCGCGGAAATGCCGAAATTGAGCGGCACACCGCCAATCAGAAAACCCGGATTCAGCCCCGCTTCTTCCAGAATCCACGCCAGCATCGAGGCGGTGGTGGTTTTGCCGTGCGTACCCGCCACGCCCAACACCCACCTGCCTTGCAGCACATGCCCGGCAAGCCATTGCGGGCCGGAAACGTAGGGCAAACCTTTGTCCAGTATGGCTTCCAGCAGGGGATTGCCGCGCGAAATGGCGTTGCCGACTACAAAAACATCGGGACGCATATTCATTTGTGACGGATCGTAACCTTCGGTAAGCGCGATTCCGGCGGCTTCCAACTGTTCGCTCATGGGCGGATAAACATTGGCGTCGCAACCGCTGACGCGATGACCAGCGGCGCGCGCCAGTTGCGCCAGACCACCCATGAATGTGCCGCAGACGCCGAGAATGTGGAGATGCATATTCCTTCCTTTTATCCTTTTGTCAGGAAGCCGCTGTTAAAATCGAGCGCAATTCTACTTTATCCGCAGGATTTACTGCTCATCATGTCCCGTTCATCGCACCACCACCCGCAACAAAACGGCGGTCAAATCTCACGCGCCCATATTGCCAGCGTCGCCGCAAGGCTCATGGCGCAGGATGGCATTACGGACATGGGGCTGGCGAAGAAGAAAGCCGCCCGCCAACTGGGACAGGCGGATTCTGCCCTGCTGCCCGACAACGCCGAGGTGGAAGCCGAATTGCGGCTCTATCAGGCGCTGTATCAGGGCGACGCGCAACCGGCGCGACTGCGTTTTTTGCGCGAAGAAGCCGCCCGCGCCATGCGCCTGCTTGCCGATTTCACGCCTTACCTCACGGGTTCGGTGCTTGATGGCACTGCCGGAGCGCATTCCGCCATTGACCTCTTGCTGTTTGCCGACAGCGCCAAGGATGTGGAAATTTTCCTGCTCGACCACAACATCGTCTTTGACCACGCGGAACCCAGAAACGACAAGGCGGAAGCCGTGTTGCGCCTTACCCGACCGGATACCGACATTCACCTGATTGTCTTCCCGCACCATCTGGAACGCCATCATTTCCGGCATCGGGATGGCAGGGCGCGCGAACGGCTGCGTCTGGACGGACTTGAACAACTTTTGGAAAGCGCATGATGCAGCCCCTTAACACACTAACCAGCATTTTGCTCGCCCTGCTCGTCCATACGGCTTGGGCGGCAGACCTGCCCGCAACCGCATCCGGCGAACCCGCCGCCGCGCCCGCCGCAACCACCAGCGCCGCGCAACAACTGCTCACGCTGGAATTGTCAGATGAGCGCGGCAAAAAATGGGCATTCAGTCAGTGGAAAGGGCGCGTACTGGTGGTCAATTTCTGGGCGACCTGGTGTGTACCCTGCAAAGCGGAAATACCGGAATTTTCCCGCCTGAACACGGCATGGCAAAAGAAAAACGTGCAATTTGTCGGTATCGCCATTGATAAACGCGAGAACGTGCAGGCATTTGTCGATAAAATCAAGATTTCCTATCCGCAACTCATCGACGATGGACAGATGATGCAACAGTTACGCGCCCTGGGGAACGCCATGCAGGGCTTGCCCTTCACGCTCATCATCAACCGTCAGGGCGAAATCGTCGAACGCCGTTTGGGAAGCCTGGGGACGAAAGAACTGGAAACCTTGCTGAAAACCGTAACGGCGCAACCCCGCAAGACGACAGGCGGGAAAGGCTGATTGGCGCGAAGGAGCAAGACATGGCGTCCGCAGACGAAACTCCCCCCGACACTCGCTATTGGCACATCCGGCTGCATAAACGGAATGCCCTGTTGGGGTTGCTGGCTTTGGGCGTTTTGCTTCTTTTTACATTCGTGGCGAAAATGGGTCTCCTGCATGAGGAATTGTTCAAACATAGATCACAAGCAGTAGTGGTTATGGTGGCGGCGCGTGAAGCGCGGCAAGCCATCAACCAGCAACTCAAAAACGATCCACATGCCAGCATAGCCGCCAGTACCGTCGACTCAATCTCTACCGAAATGACCTACAAAACCGTTGCCCACGATGGCGTGATCGTGGTTTTCAGCCAGCAGACAGGGACGCTCATCGTGTATCGCCCCCAGGTCGACGCAGACGGGGAAGTCAACTGGACATGCTGGGGCGCGTCCGCTTACGGGAACGAAATTCTCCCGACTGAGTGCCGCATCCCGCAGCCCTGAAACGACAAATGCGAAGGAGTAAAACATGGCAACACCATCTGAATCTGCCGACGACACACAATACTGGCGCATCCGCTTGCATAAAAAGAAGACCAAAAACTGGCTATTGTCTTTAGTCTGCCTGTTCTTTTTCGTCGCCTTTGCCTACCTCGCGCTCACAGCACGCCCCGATTATGTGCGTAGGGCATATACAACAGAATTGCTGTCGAGAACAGATGAGGCGCAGAAAGCCATCAGTCAGCAAATCGAAATCACCCCACAAGCAACCGTCATCATTGATGCCAGCATCGTCGACCGGATTTCCGCCGCACTTCGGGCAGGAGATTCCGTAGCCGTTGCCCGCGACGGCACCATCATGGCTTTCAGCGGACGAACAGAAACGGTTTTCGTGCTACGTCCCAAAGTTGGCGCCAACGGGAAAGTCGACTGGACATGCAGGGGAATGTCGATTCACGGACTCAGCGCCATCCCAGGTTGGTGCCTCAACCGCCAACCCTCTGAAAACGACGACTAAGCCATTTCACCTCGCTCCAAAACCCTCAATCCCGACCAAACTGGACAAAATGCTGCGAAATGCGGCAAACTTGCAGCCATGAAGAAGCAAAAAACGACCTCCAAATCTTCCCTCCGTCCGCGTGTTCTGGTGTTGCACGGGCCTAATCTCAACCTTTTGGGTACGCGCGAGCCGCAACATTACGGTTCGATGACGCTGGAAGACATCAATCTCACCCTTGCCCGCCGCGCGGAAATCGCGGAGGTTGACCTGGAAAGTTTCCAGACCAACCACGAAGGCGCGTTGATTGAGCGCATACATGCCGCTAAAAAGCAGGAAGTGCGCTACATCATCATCAATCCCGCTGCCTGGACGCATACCAGCGTGGCGGTTCGGGACGCGCTGATGGCGGTGTCCATTCCCTTCATCGAAGTGCATCTTTCCAACATTTATGCGCGGGAAGCCTTCCGGCATCATTCTTTTTTCTCCGACCTCGCCGTGGGCGTCATCAGTGGTCTGGGTCATCAGGGCTATCAGCTCGCGCTCGAATACCTTCTCAACAAACTCAATACGGATTAAGCGTCGGCGCGTCACAAGCGCGTCTGCCTTGCCGTATTTACAAACTCCAGGGAGAGCCTCGTGGATTTACGTAAACTCAAAAAACTGATTGATCTGGTGCAGGAATCCGGCATTTCAGAGTTGGAAGTCACCGAGGGCGAAGAAAAGGTGCGAATCGCCAAGTTTGCGCCAGCGGGCGCCGCGCCCGCGCAGTATCCGCTTCCCGTCGGCGCGCCTGCGGCTTTGCCGACAGGCGGCGCGGCTTCCGCCGTCAATCTCGACGATGAAGACGAGCCACCGGAAGGACATGAAGTGAAGTCGCCGATGGTGGGTACCTTCTACCGTTCGCCTTCGCCGGGCGCGAACGCGTTTGTGGAAGTGGGGCAAACGGTCAAGGAAGGCGAAACGCTTTGCATCATCGAGGCAATGAAGTTGTTGAACGAAATCGAGGCGGACGCTTCCGGCGTGATCAAGAGCATTCTGGTGGAAAACGGGCAGCCGGTGGAATTCGGCGAACCTTTATTCATCATCGGCTGATCGGTGACGACCATGTTCGAGAAAATACTCATCGCCAATCGCGGAGAAATCGCCCTGCGGGTGCAACGCGCCTGTCGGGAAATGGGCATCAAGACGGTTGTCGTGCATTCGGAAGCTGACCGCGAAGCCAAGTATGTCAAGCTCGCGGACGAGTCGGTTTGCATCGGCCCCGCGCCTTCGGCGCAAAGCTATCTCAATGTCCCCGCGATTATTTCGGCGGCGGAAGTCACCGATTCCCAGGCGATTCACCCCGGCTACGGCTTTCTTTCGGAAAACGCGGATTTCGCGGAACGGGTGGAGTCTTCCGGGTTCGTGTTCATCGGCCCAAAGGCGGAAACCATCCGTCTGATGGGCGACAAGGTTTCCGCCAAGGACGCCATGAAAGCCACTGGCGTACCCTGCGTCCCCGGCTCTGATGGGGCGCTGAACGACGACCCGAAGGAAATCAGCCGCATCGCCAAGAGCATCGGTTATCCGGTCATCATCAAGGCTTCCGGCGGCGGCGGCGGGCGCGGAATGCGCGTCGTGCATACGGAAGCGGCGCTCTTGAACGCCGTGACCATGACCCGCACGGAGGCGAGAGCGGCGTTTGGCAATCCGACGGTGTATATGGAAAAGTATCTGGAAAACCCGCGTCATGTGGAAATCCAGATTCTTGCCGACCAGTATGGCAATGCGGTTTATCTGGGCGAGCGCGATTGCTCAATGCAACGCCGCAACCAGAAAATCATCGAGGAAGCGCCCGCCCCGCTGATTCCGGCGCGACAAATCGCCCGCATCGGCGAACGCTGCGCCGACGCCTGTCGCAAAATCGGCTATCGCGGCGCGGGGACATTTGAATTTCTCTACGAACGCGGCGAGTTCTATTTCATCGAAATGAACACTCGCGTACAAGTCGAGCATCCGGTGACGGAACTGATTACCGGCATCGACATCGTACAGGCGCAGATTCGTGTCGCCGCCGGTGAAAAACTGGGCTTGAAGCAGCGCGACATCGTGTTTCGCGGACATGCCATCGAATGTCGCATTAACGCCGAAGATCCCTACACGTTCGTGCCATTTCCCGGCAAGATCAGCGTTTATCACCCGCCCGGCGGTCCCGGCATCCGGGTGGATTCGCACATCTATCAGGGCTACACCGTGCCTTCGCATTACGACTCGATGGTCGCCAAGGTCATCGCCTATGGCGACACGCGCGACCAGGCCATCCGCCGGATGCGGATCGCGCTTTCGGAAATGGGCGTGGAAGGCATCAAAACCAACATCCCCCTGCACCAGGAATTGATGCTGGACGCGCATTTCATCAAGGGCGGTTCCAGTATTCATTATCTGGAACAAAAACTCGCCGCGCAGGGCAAGGTCAAGAAGTAAGCGTATGGCATGGATTAGCGCCTCTTTTCTCGCGGACGCGCATCTGGCGGAATCGCTCGCGGACGCGCTGCTGGCATCTGGCGCGCTCTCCGCCAGCATCGAAGACGCCGACGCGGGCACACCAGAAGAAAAACCGCAATTCGCCGAACCCGGCGAGGAAACCGCGACAGTCTGGGAACACTCGCGCGTGGTGGCGCTGTTCGCGGAGCACGCGCCCGTCGGACAAATCATGCGGGACGCGGCGGCAAGCCTTGGTCTTACCGCCGTACCCGATTTCGCGCTCGCTCAGGTTGAGGAAGAAAACTGGGTGGCGCTGACGCAAGCCCAATTCGACCCCATCCGCATTTCCAGCCGTCTCTGGATTGTCCCCTCGTGGCACGAAGCCCCCGATCCCGCCGCCATCAATCTGTGGCTTGACCCCGGCATGGCGTTTGGCACGGGATCGCACCCCACCACCCGCCTCTGTCTGGAATGGCTGGAACGCGCGCAAATCTCCGGCAAAACCCTGCTCGATTACGGCTGCGGCTCCGGCATTCTGGCGATTGCCGCCGCCAAACTGGGCGCGGCAATGGTCGCGGGCGTGGACATCGACCCGCAAGCCATCATCGCCGCCGAAGCCAACGCCGAAAAAAACGGCGTCAACGCGCAATTCGACGTATCCGCCGAGGCTTTGGGCGCGCGGCAATATGATCTGGTGATGGCCAACATTCTCGCCAATCCCCTGCGTGTGCTCGCTCCGGCGCTTTGCGGGCATGTTCGCTCCGGCGGCAGTCTGGCGCTTTCCGGCATCCTCGCGGAACAGGCGGCAGAAATCATCGACCTCTACGCGCCCTGGATTCCGCTTGCCGTCGCGGATACGCAGGAAGGTTGGGTATGTCTGGCGGGAATCAAGCCATGAGCAAACTTCTGCCCCAAACCTGCTGCCCCCACTGCCAGACCGCTTTTCGCGTCACGCCCGAACAACTGTCCGCGCGCGACGGCAAGGTGCGCTGCGGCGCTTGCCACAAGGTGTTCAACGCGCGGGAACATCTGCTGGACGAAGAACCAGGCGTCGCCTCGCATTTCCCGCGCATTCAGGCGGACATGGCACCGGACGGCGTGCCTTTGACCCCGCTCCGACCGCCTTTTGCCGAACCACAGATTTTTAGCGAGCCGCCTGCGCCCCTCTTGGACGAACCGCAACTGACGGCTTTTGAAGACCCGGACACCACTCGCCCGCCCGAACCCATCATTGATCCGGTGATGGATACGGTCGAACTGATTGACGTTTCCGCGCTGAGCGACATCAGTCCCCTTTCCGTATCACCCGCCGCTGTTCCCATTGATCCCATCGACGCTGCCCTGGCAGCGCAGGAAGACACCGCGTCCCAAGCGGAAATTTCCAGACTCACGCCGGAAGATGTCAAACAACGCGGGCGGGAAGCCGGTCTGGTCGCGCCGCGCGGCTTGCGGGAAATTCCCGGCTATTCCCTGTGGTCGGATGGCGCGTCGCGCGACGCCACCCGGACTTACGCCCTGTGGCCTTTCGTCGTGGCAAGCGTCGTCCTCGCCCTGCTGCTCACCGCCCAAATCCTCCATCGCTTTCGCGGCGACCTGGCGCTCAACAGCCCGCGCGCGCAATCGGCATACGCCGCCTTCAACATCGAAATCCCCCTGCCCCGTAACGCCGATCTCATCAGCATCGACGCTTCCGAACTGCAAGCCGTGACGGTTGGCGACAGCGACGACCCGGCGTCTTACAGCGGGCATCTGCAACTCATCGCCACCCTGAAAAATCAGGCGAACTACGCGCAGGACTGGCCGCATCTGGAAATCGCCCTGACCGATGCCTATGACGCCGTGCTGACGCGCAAGGTGTTCAAACCGGGCGAATACCTACCCGCCGACGCGCCACCCGCCTTCGCTGCCGGCGAAACATTGGTGACGCTGGATTTCGCCGTGGGCGAACTGAAACCCAACGGCTATCGCCTGAATCTCCTCTACCCTTGATTTTGTGAATACAACCGGAATTTTTATGGACGCTCACGCCCTCATCTGCGGCTCTCTCGCCTACGACAACATCATGGTTTTCCCGGACAGGTTCAAGAACCACATCCTGCCCGACCAGATTCACATCCTCAACGTGTCTTTTCTCGTGCCGGAACTGCGCCGCGAATTCGGCGGCTGCGCGGGGAACATCGCCTACAATCTGAAACTGTTGGGCGGCAACCCGCTCATCATGGCGACCGTGGGCGACGATTGCGCCTCCTACCTCGACCGCCTGAAAAATCTGGGACTCGCCGCCACCCATGTGCGTCAGGTTCCCGGCAGTTTCACGGCGCAGGCGTTCATCACCACCGACCTCGATGACAATCAAATCACCGCCTTCCACCCCGGCGCGATGAACGCTTCACACCTGAATCGGGTGAGCGCGGCAGAAAACGTCAAACTGGGCATCGTCGCGCCGGATGGACGCGACGGCATGTTGCAACACGCCCGCGACTTCGCCGCCGCCGGTATCCCCTTCATCTTCGACCCCGGTCAAGGCTTGCCGATGTTCAGCGGCGACGATTTGCTGAACCTGCTCGACATCGCCGATTACGCCTGTTTCAACGACTACGAAGCCAAACTCACCTGCGAGCGTACCGGACACAGCGTCGAACACCTCGCCAAAAGGGTCACGGCGCTGGTCGTCACCAAAGGCGGCGAAGGCTCCGATATTTACGTGCGCGGCGAGCGCATGGAAATCCCCTGCGTCCGCGCCGAAGCCGTCATCGACCCCACCGGCTGCGGCGACGCCTACCGTTCCGGCTTGCTCTACGGCATCATGAACAATCTGGACTGGCTCACCACCGGCCGCCTCGCCGCCCTGATGGGCGCCCTTAAAATCGCCAGCCGAGGCCCGCAAAACCACATTTCCAGCCGCGAAGAAATCGGCGCGCGCTATTTGCGGGAATTTGGCGAACGGATTTGGTAGGCGGAAATCAGAAGTCAGGGAGCCAGGGGATTGTTCCCTGCGACAGACGCGCCATCTCGCGTATGCGTGTATGCTTTTACCGGATTTTGTTTCCCCTCTTTTGCCATGATGTTCCGTTGCCTCTCCTCTCCCGCCCTGCTTGCCCTCGTGTGCGCCGCATATGCCCTGCCCCTCGCGGCGCAGGAAAATCGCGTCTGGTGCGACGCTTTGGGCAAGCGGCTGCGAAGCGTGGATGCCGCCGCCTGCCGCAAGCTGCCGTTTGCGGCAGGCGGGATTCGCTCGGTTGAAGGGCGTCCGCTGATGTTGCGCGATGTCCCGCCGATCCACCCAAACCCGAACCCAAACCCGAACCCGAACCCAAACCCAAACCCAAACCCAAACCCGAACACCAACGCCGTCCCCGTAAAAATCAAGTCAGGCGCGCCCAGCAAACGGGCGGCGCGCATTTTTCTCATTGGCGGCATCCACGGCGACGAACTCACCTCCGTTTCCATCGTGTTCCGCTGGATGGAACTGCTGCATGAAGCCGAACCGCGCCGCTACCACTGGCACATCGTGCCCCTCGCCAACCCGGACGGACTGCTCGCCCAACCCGCGCGCCGCACCAACGGACACGGCGTCGACCTGAACCGCAATTTTTCCACTCCCGACTGGTCACACGATGCCCTCGCCTACTGGCAAAAACGCACCGGCAAAGACCCACGCCGCTTCCCAGGCAAGACCGCAAGCTCGGAACCGGAAACCCGCTGGCTGGAAACGGAAATCGAAAATTTCAAACCGGATGTCATCGTATCCATCCACGCGCCCTACGGCGTTCTCGACTACGACGGTCCCCTGCAAAAACCCCGCCGCTTCGGTCGCCTGAACCTGAACCAACTCGGCGTTTACCCCGGCTCGCTCGGTAATTTCGGCGGCGTGTACAAAAACATCCCCGTCATCACCATCGAACTCCCCCACGCCACCGCCATGCCCACTCCCCGCGAACAACGCCAAATCTGGGATGACATGCTGGCGTGGATTGGAAAGCATATTGCGCCGTAGGGGGACATACGGCAAGGCGAGGGAGCGCGTCTGAAAGGTTTTCTGGCAGACGCCGGTCGCCCGAATGAACGATTGCATTCAAGCCGTCATCTATTCCGCCCGAATCGGAACAGGGCGTTTTTGTTTGCCCAAAACCTGCATCTCACATTTTTTACAATCGAAAACGAGGGTGAATTTTTCCTTGCCATTGATGAGCGTCAGCGGGTCGGGGCGCGCGCCTTTGACCTCTTTCGGGCAGAGATTGAAGCTGTAACGCAGGCAGTGGCGGGTGGTCATCAGCGCGACTTCGCCCGTTTCTTTACCCGCCTCAAACGCGGCTTCGATGACGGCGACGCCGTGCCGGTGGTAGAAATCGCGGGCTTTCTGGTTATGCACATTGCCCAGATAAGAGAGCGCGGATTCAGGGTAGGCGGGCACATTGGCGGCGGGTGCCTTGCGCGGCGGGCGACGGTAGGCGGCGGCGCGGGCGGCGTCCAGATTTGCCACGGCTTCCCGCCGCAGCGCGTTGATGGCGCTGACGGGCAAAAAAGGCGGGGGTTCGGCAGGGTACGCAAATGAGAGGCGAATATCGCGTACCTGATAGCAGGTCGTCCCCAACTTGCCCAAATGTTCGCGCAGGGCGACGGCGGCGCGTTCGGGGTCGCGTGTCGGTGTTTTTTCTTTCTGGGTGAAACCAGCTTCGGCGCGGATGCCCATTTCATCCGTGAGCGTCAGGCTGAAACCCTGTGGCGTTTCGGCAAACACGAGATCGAGCGAAATTCGGCGCTCGGCGGAAGTCTTTTCCAACAGACGCTCGAACGCCTGATCGTGATTGCGGTAAAGCCGCATATCCAGCTTCAAATCGGCGGGCATTTCCTGCGGAAAACAGCGCCAAAGCGGGGTGTCGCCCATACGTTCGACCGTATTGAGCCGCATCCCGCCGGTTTCTCCCGTTGCGCCGAAATACGCCAGTCCGTCGCCGTTATGCAATTCGGCGTCGCCTGCTTCCAGTTCAAACCCGTTTGTACCGAGGCGGCGGATATGCCCCAGGGCAACGCCCACGAAAGCGGGTGTGGCGAATGCGCCGATGTCGGTCTGGCGACCATGAACAAAATAATCGGTGCTGCCCCGATGGAAGGTTTTTTCCGGGCGCGGCGTAAAAGTGTACTGGCAATGACCGGAAGACGCGCGGCAAAAGCGTTCGGGATGCGCCGTCAGAATTTCGTCCAGCAACAGGCGGTAGTGGGCGGTCATGTTTTTGACATAGGAAAGGTCTTTCAGGCGACCCTCAATCTTGAACGCGCCAACGCCCGCTTCCGCCAGTTGGAGCAGGTTGGCGCTCTGGTCGTTATCCTTCATGGACAGCAGATGTTGGTTCATGGCGATGACATGCCCCTCGCCGTCGGCAAGGGTGTAAGGCAGGCGGCAGGCTTGCGAACATTCGCCCCGATTGGCGCTGCGCCCCGTGTGCGCGTGGCTGATGTAGCATTGACCGGAATAGGCGACGCAAATCGCGCCGTGAATGAAAAATTCCAGCGCGCAATGCGTCGCGTCCGCAATGCGCCGGATTTGCGGCAGGCTCAACTCCCGCGCCAGTACCAGTTGCGAAAACCCGACATCCTCCAGAAAACGCGCCTTTTCCGGTGTGCGAATATCGGTTTGCGTACTGGCGTGCAACTGGATGGGCGGCAAATCCAGTTCCAAAAGCCCCATATCCTGCACAATCACCGCATCGACGCCCGCCTCGTAAAGCTGCCAAATCAACTGGCGGGCGGGTTCCAGTTCCGCGTCGGTCAGGATGGTATTCACCGCCGCAAAAACCCGCGCATCATACCGATGCGCCACCTGCGCCAGCCGATGAATGTCGGCAACACGATTTCCCGCCGAAGCCCGCGCCCCGAACGCCGGCCCGCCGATATACACCGCGTCCGCCCCATGCAAAATGGCTTCGATGCCGAAATCGGCGTTTTTGGCGGGGGCAAGCAATTCAAGCGGACGCGGGGGCATGGGGAAGGGAAAACGCGGAAAAAAATGGGATTATGGCACGTTGGGGTGAGAGAGCCGAAGGGGTGGTTTTGGGTAGGGCGTGCTCTCCGAGCGCGCCGGATGTTAACGTTCGGCGCGCTCGGAGAGCACGCCCTACCCAAAATCTGTCGACATTCCCAAATTGTCCAATCGACATTATTTCAGCGGGCACGAACCGGGGGTTACGTTGTCCGCAGCGTGTATGTTCGCCAAATCACCAATTCGTGTTTCAGGGTCGCCTGCCAGAAAGGTCACGCGCTTGCCTTGTTTGACCCGCACACCCAAACGCTTTGGCTGGTCAATCACGGTGTAGTTTGTGTCACCTATGCCAAAGCAAACGCTATTGTTTTCTGCATCAAAGGTGAGGGTGTGGTCACGATACATTTTGCTTGGTGGCAATTTACCCTTGGCGGCAAGTTCATAACTGTATTCAACCCTATCATCTTTTCCGTTCAGCAAAGCGTAATCTACATAGGTAGCGTATTGGAAATTTTCTACTGCGCGTCTGTCATGAAGTAGCGCGACTTTTTTGTGAGGTGCCGATTGCAGTCTAAACTGAAATAAAGGTGGCAGGATTGCCTGTGTTTTGTTTAGTGTGTATCGAATTGTTTTTTTCGCGTTTTTACCGCTGCCCTTGATGATTGTGTATTCTGAAAAGTTCAGGCTAAATCCCTCATCTTCTGTAAGTGAGTAAATACGCCGCAGTTTGTTGCCGCCAACGACATCATACGTTTCAAATAACCAACATTGCCAACCGATTTCTACATGAACCTTGATTGTCTTTGTTTTTGCGTCAGCATTAAAAAATCCGCAATATTCTTGCGCCAGACGGGTGAATTCAGGATTATGCGTAAACCCGCCCTTGTTGTTCGCTAAATAAACCTGATAACTTGAGCCTCCATGACATATGTATTGACTGTCCACAATCGCCAAATCATTTTTGCCATCGAAATTGAAATCTTTGTATATCAGCGGATTGCTCGTGTGTCTAACTACACTAATTCCTATTTGCTCCACCGTTATAATTGGTTTTTTGGGACGTTTACGTTCATACACCTGGATGGTTTCATCTTCTG
The DNA here is from genome assembly GCA_031287525.1 of Zoogloeaceae bacterium. Lineage (GTDB taxonomy): Bacteria > Pseudomonadota > Gammaproteobacteria > Burkholderiales > Rhodocyclaceae > Azovibrio. Next base: position 52,402 of record JAITSU010000096.1, read on the forward strand.
TTATTTTGGCGTAATAGCGTTCAGAGAACTTTAAGACATCATCGGCTTGCGCCACTATTGCCAGTAGGAAAAGGGACAGAAACAGTATCCCGCGTTTGATTAAAGTGAGCATGTTCATCCCCTTGTGAATGTTGTTCATGATGATTCCTTTGTCAGAAAATTGATGTGATTGTTTCACCGCACGGCAACCGTTCCCCCCTTCCAGAGCGGGTCTTGCCAGCGGTAGAAGGCAGTTAAATTGCCGGGTTTGTCGGCGTGTTTTTCGACTTTCAGGGTGGCTCTGTTCCATAGTTCAAAGCTGGTTTTGCCGCGATTATCCACAATGGTTTCGCGGGCAGCGAGGAGTTGTTGATTGCCGGGAACCCAACCGGCGAATTCGACGTAGCCGAGTTCGGGGTTGTCTACGGACGGAGGGACGATATCAACTTGCCAGCCGTTTTCTTCCAGACGGAAAACCCACATTTCGCGCCAGTTTTCCAGCGGTTGCACGGCGAGGGTCATGGCTTTGCCATCGGGACTGACGGTGAGCGAGGATGACCAGACTTGCCCGTAGGTGCAGTGTGAGAATTTTGATTGAATGGGTTTTGCGGAGGGACTTTTCGCGCCTTCAATAATCCGCACGCAGGTTTGTCCGGTTTCTCCGGCGGTAATCTGGATGCCGGGGCGACCCGGAGCGGGGATGGCGACGGTTTGCGGTTGCGCCGCCCAACGCGACGCGCCGACGCGGATGGCGGCTTCGTTCCAGGCGAGCAGGTCGCCGTCGACCAGGGTCTTTTTATCGACGCCCGCCAGTTCAGCTTCGGCTCTTTGCCCGGCTTTCAGTACGGCAGTCGGGTCACTTTTCGGTCTCCGCGCCAATTGGTGCGCGAGGCTTGCCCAAACGCCAGCGGCGCGGATTTTCAGGCGGTTCTTGAGGTGTTCCGGCAGGTTGCCTTCTTTGGCGGCGGCGGTTAAGGCGCGGTCGAGGATTTCCGCCCGCCAGAAGTCGGTTTCGAGCCGTTCGGTGGGCAGCAGGGTGGATTTGACGCAATCGTGGCGGGTGAGGGAGAGCGCGGCGCGCGCTTTTTGTTCCAGACTGGCGGAAAGCGCGAACACGCGCCGCCAGGCGTCGCCTTCGTAGCAAAGCGTCATTTTTTCGTTGCGTTCGACGCTATACACGGTGACACCGTAGGTGGCGGCGACTTCGAGGTGTTCGGCGACGGTTTTTGCCGCTTTTTCGTTTGCCGCGCCGCCCAGACGCGAGGCGCGCCACGCCAGCCGGTCGACCATTTTGCCGAGCGCCTCAAACGCGTCCGCGTCGATGGCTTCGGCGGGCGCGGCTTTGAGGAAGGCGGCGGCGTGGGCGATGCCGACGGCTTCGGAGCCGGGCTGGTCTTTGAGGTAGTCGACGACCGCTTTCAAGCGCGGGGCGGATTCCGGCGTCAGGGGATACAGTCCGGCTTGAGTGGCGCGGATGAATCCGGCGCGTTCGCGGCGATGGTCGTAGACTTGCAGGTAATCCCCCTTGACGCCGCGCACTTCCAGATTGTCGCCTTGCGAGAGGGTGGCGTGGCGGGCGGCGGTTTCGTTTGGCGCGGCGCGCAGGGGGATTTGGTCTTGCGTGACAATCGCCAGAGAAAGCAGCAGTTCAATCATGATGATGCTCCTTAGTCTTCTTCGTTGCCGTCGTCGGCGTTGTTGGCATAGGGGGAAGCGGCGGGCGCGGGCAGGCGACCGATGATGTTTTCGGCGATAAAGCCACCGCTGGCGGAGGGCGGCGCGATGATGACGGAGATTTTGTCGGAGAGCTTGTCGGCAAGGCTCTTTTGAATCAGCAGCGGGCTTTGCGCCAGAATCGCGCCTTCACGCGCCATCTGGTCGCTGTTGACCTTGCCGATTTGTTCCAGACGGAAGACTTCGGCCTCCGCCAGTTTCTTGCGCGAATCGGCTTCGGCTTCCGCCTCAATGCGCCGCGCGTCGGCATTGGCCTGGGCGTTTTTGAGCCGTGTTACCTTGTCCGCTTCCGCTTCCAGCGCCCGTTGCTGAATCTGTTTTTCCTTGAAGGGCAGGATGTGTTTCATGGCTTCGGCCTGCGCCTTGGCAGCGATAATCTGCTCCTCGCCCGCCGCTTCTGCGGCTTTTTCGCGGCGCACCTTGTCCGCCAATGCGACGAGTTCGCTTTGCTTCACTTCCTTGTCTTTGAGTTCCAACGTGTAGCGCATCTGCTCGGTCGCCTGTTCCGCCGCCAGTAGTCTTTCCATGCCGCGCTTGTAGTCGTCGGGCAGTTCGACCTTGCCGATGGTCAGCAGTTTCAGCTTGATGCCCTCGCTCGCCAGACGGGTTTGCAGTTCTTTGGTGATGTGTTCCTGAATCTCCTGACGGCGGTCGGAGAAAATCTCGCGCACGGTGTAACGCGCCAGGTTTCTGTGGAAGGTATCGTGAATAATGGGCAGCACCACTTCACCGCTGATGTCATCCGGCAGAATACGCGCCATGGTCGGGATTTTTTCCGGATCAAGCGCGTAGCGGACGCTGAAATCCACGCCGAGCGCCAGCCCTTCGACGGACTGGAATTCGACGGTATTCACCGATTTGTCCGGCTGATACACCTGGTCGCGCAGGGAAAAAGTCCGCATCTCATGCACGCCGGGAATCACCAGCACCGAGCCTTCCTGAAACCGGCTGATCCCGCCCGTCCATTGATTAACCCGCAAACCCGTTTCGCCCCGTGGAACCGGCTGAAGAGGCAGATGCGTGGTCAAGACGTAAGCGACCAGCCCAAAAATGCCAAACGCAATCAGGCTGCGCTTGAACGGGCGGATGGCGGCGGCGGTGGAACGCAGAGCGTTTTTAGCGCCATTCGCCAGCTTTTCAGTGTCGATGGATTGGGCAGCCTGATTGAGGGATTGGGCGAACTTGTCTTTGCGGGAACGCGCTTCGCCTTCGTTCGGGAGGTCAAACTCTTCCATGATGGTTCTCCTTGATAAGTGGGTTTTCCAGATGGCGCTGAAAGGGCGTCATCCATGAAACGCATCATGCGTCTACCCGCACGGAAGTTTCCATGCCGTCGGCAACCCGCTTTCTTCGCGGAAGAAACGGTTTCTACCGGGTTGTGAATGAATGTTCACAAGGGTAGCGTTGCGGGGTAAATCCGCTTGCTTCGTCTGGATGTATGGGTTACACTGTACGCAGATAGCAATCTCACGCCGAACAGGGACCAAGGTCTCGTGGCGGCAAATCCTAAGACCACGCAAGTGGTCTTAGTTGTTTCTGGACGCCATTTCATGCACATCTGTTATCTGGACGAAGCCGGATGCACTGGCGCTTTGCCATCTGCCGACACTCAAATCCAGCCTGTTTTTGTACTCGGCGGTTTGTTTGTCGAAGCAGCGAAAGTGCAAAGCATGACGCACAAACTGCTGGCGCTTAAACGGCGATTCTTTCCCAATCTCCTGCCTGCGAATGCGCATTATCACGACTGGATGGCGGCTGAAATCAAGGGCGCTGATATTCGTCGCAAGGCGCGTAGTACGAGCCGCAATGACCGTCGTTTCGCCTGCTGCCTTATTTCGGCAGGACTCGACATATTGAAACAGCATGATGCCCGCATGGTCAGCCGTGTGTACGTCAAACCCATTGGCAATCCATTCGATGGCGCTGCGGTGTATACCTCTACGGTTCAGTCGATTTGCGCCGCGTTCCAGAATTACCTTGCCACTCATGGTTCAAGGGGCATCGTCATTGCCGACAGTCGCAACAAAGGCAAGAATGCCAATGTGTCGCACTCGATTTTCACGCAACGCTTTCGCGCGGCGGGCGACCCTTACCCTGCATTGTTGGAAGTCCCGACTTTCGGACATAGCGATAACCATGCAGGTTTACAAATGATGGATTTTCTCTGTTCCGCGCTGCTTTTCCCGATTGCAGCCCAGGTATGCGCGTCGGCGCACCTGACGGACAAGACGCATGTCTCGCCCCACTATCTGACGCTGGTGGAAAAATACGGTCATGACATCAAAGACCTTCAATACCGATACCAGGAAGAGATGACTGGTCACTGGCGCGGCGGCATCACGCTCATTGACCCTGTTAACAAATACAACGCAACCCGCCTGTTTGCGTAGGCTGTCACATTTCAGCGGCAGTCGTCGGGTTGTAGTGGGCAAAGGAAAAAGCGATACTCCCCCTTTTCGCGGGCAAAGCGCATGTACAAGGTTGCGATTATTGAGGATGATGAGCCGACCAGCGGGCAAATCCGCGAATGGGCGCTTTCGGCGTCGCCGGATATTGAGGTGGCGCAGTGGTTTACCCGCGACGATGCCGAGGCGGCGGTAGACCGCGAAGCCTATGACCTTGTGGTGCTGGACATCGAACTGGGGCGTGACCGACATGCGGGCGTCGCCATTATCAACGCCATCAACAAAAGCGGGCGCGGTACGCCGGTACTGGTGGTTTCCGCCATGCCCGCCGCCATTTATCGCGGCATCATGAAGGCGCTGGACGCCTGGGATTACCTGCAAAAAACCACGTTTGAAGAACCCGAATTCATCGACACGTTTCTGGAAATGTTGCGCGCCGCCAAAAATCGCCGCGCGGAAAAAGCGGCGACGCCACCCACGCCCGTCGGAGATGAGCTTTCCATCGACCCCTTGCATCAGGGCGCGCCTTTCTGGCGAGGGAAACGGGTGAATGTTCCCCTTACCGCGCAGCGCATCCTCGCCGTGCTGTACGAACGGCAGGGCGAAGTCGTTTCCTATGACGACCTTTTCGCCGCCGTCAAAAGCGGGCGCAACCGCGAAAATATCCGCAAGCACATCAGCACCCTGCGCGAGGCGTTTCGAGAACTCGATGAGCATTTCGACTGCATCGAAAACGTGCCCATGCGCGGTTTTCGCTGGGTCAAATCCAATGAAAAATCGCATGAATGCCATTAAAATGATGGACGGCGCTCTGTGAGGCATGACGCCCGAACACCCTCTCCCCTTGTGGGAGAGGGTTGGGGAGAGGGGGCAACGGTTCAGCGCGAAACTACGTCTCTACAGAGTGAACCATCCCCCTCTCCCGCCCCTTACGGGGCACCCTCTCCCACAAGGGGAGAGGGCGAACAGGCGCGAGACCTGGCTTTCCATGACAGAAACATTCATGCAATTGCCCTGTGAAAAACCCTGAACCTGTGAGCTTGCCGCCATGCACATGATTTCAGTCTTCCGTCCAGAAAATCCGGCTGACCTCGCGCTGGCGGAATCCCTGCTCTTTTCCAGCGACATTCCTTGTTTCGTTCACAATCGCCATGTCAGCAGTGTTCTTCCCGGTGTGCAAATCGGGCATGTTAATGATTGCGCCATTCTGGTTCCAGAAGCGCTTGCGGACGAGGCGCGCGAGATTCTGAAAATTTTTGTACCCGACACATCCCCGCAATCAGGTTTCTGGCAAACCATTCGCGTGGTCGCCGAATTTCTCGTGTTTGGCTGGTTTGTCCCCGCGTGGCGGCGGCTTCCCAAGTCTTGCGACAAGTCACGATGAAAAAGTTTTTCCTCTGGCTTGCGTCTTTCCGGCTGCGGATACTGTTCCGCACCGCCTTCCTGTTGCTCATCCTCGCGGTCGTGGCGTTGGCGGTGACGGTGTTGCAGGGTGAAAAGCAGCGGAGTTACAAGAATTATCAGAGCGGGCTGACCAAAACCAAGGAGCAGATTGTTGCCCGTCTGCGCCATCCTTCCGGGCAGCTTGCGCTCTTGAATCCCACGCAGGGTTTAAGCGGAACGGGCAATCTGCATCCGGTGCTGCTGCCCTTTTCGGCGATTGATTTTGACGACCAGAACAAGGCGCGACATGCTGTGGAGATGGCGGATTGCCTGATTCGCTATGCGCGTCACGGCAGCCTGTGTGTGGGGATTGGCAATAACCCCTGGATTGGCGGGTTTATTTATGCGGCGGGTACTTTTTCCAGCGCGCCGCTGATCGCGCATGAGATTGGCGACAAATATCTGGATGGGGCGCACCGGATGCGCGTCGGTGTGCATCTGCGGGGGCGGCATCACCGCTGGCTGGCGCCGTTTGAAGCGCTGCCCGCCCGACGGGGCGCTGCTTTTGAGGGCGTGCGCGGGCGTTTTACCGGCTACGATGAACTGGACACGCGCGATTACACCGGCAAAATGCCGGTCAAGGATTTTCGCGGTTGGGTTTGGCAGGAGGCGCAATGCCTTGACGCGCGGCAGAATCCGGAAAATTGCGAAAAACGCGCGTTCTTTTCCCTGCGTCTGCCGGTTGATGAACTGATTACCGACTTGCTGCAAACCCGCCGCGTCGTCTGGCCGCCCGCCGACCTCGACGATATTCATGTGCGAATTGAGGTTTTGCCGCCGGTGTTGGTGGAAGACGCAACGCAGGAAGCAGAACCGGCAGCGGAGCCAGAAGGCAGGCAAGCCGCCGAGCCAAAAATCACGCCCGGAATTCCGCCCAAAATCACCGTGCTGCCCGCCCTGTTCGACAGCGAAGCGCCCGACGCGGTGACGCCGTTTTCCCTGAACGATTTGGGCGCGCTCCTGCAAGCGGGCGAAAGCTTGCGGATTCGCCGCGATAATGATGAGCGCGATTTGGCGCTGATTCGCGGTGGCAAAGAGGGGGTGGAAGAACAGATTTCGCCCCTGCTGACGCGCCTGATTCGCCGCCTGCCGGTTGCCGTGCGGGGTGAAGATGACGACGCGCCGACCGTCGTCGACCTCGAAGACAGTGTGGCAACGCCAACGGGCAATTACCGGATTTTTCTGCGCGGCGCGGCGGATAGTGTCGTGAACCAGACTTTGAGCGCCACCGCGACCCGGCTTTCCTGGTTCGTAGGCGCGGTCATGGCGGCGATTGTATTGGCGTGGATCATCATCGAAATGGGCATCGCGCGGCGCATCGCGCGGCTTACCCGCCGTTCAAGGCAACTTTCCCGTTCCGCCGCCGAGCCGGATGGCTTCATGTCCTTCGATTTCTCCGACCTCAAAGGCAACGACGAACTCGGCATCCTCGCCAACTGCCTCAACCACCTGCTGCGCCGCGTCAAGGAAGACGCCGGACGGGAGCGCATCCGCGCCGCGCAGGAAAAAGAACAATGGCACGCCGTCGGGCATGAAATCATGTCGCCCCTGCAATCCCTGCTGGCGCTGCACGGTAACCCAAATGACCCCAGCCATCGCTACCTCGCCAGAATGCAACAGGCATTGCGGGTGCTCTACGGCAGCGCCAGCCCCAGCGAGGCGTTTCAATCCTCAACCCTCGCCGTGGCAACGCTCGACCTTGACCTTTTTCTGGGCAACATCGCCGCCAACGCCCCGCACATCGGCATCGACCATGTGCGCTATACGACGCGCGGCAAGCCCGTGCCAGTCTATGCCGACGAATACTCGCTCGAAGACGTGGCAGGTCATCTCCTCAAAAACGCTGACCGCTACCGCAAGCCGGACACGCCGATTACGCTCACCCTGCTGGCGGGCGGAGAGGCGGGCAGCGTCACGGTCAAAGTCCACAACACCGGCATCGCCATCAAACCGGAATGGCTGGACAAGATTTTTGAATACGGCTTTTCCGGCGTCCGCGACCCCCTTGACGAAGGCAACCGGGGGCAGGGCTTGTTCGTGGCGAAAACCTACATGGCGAAAATGGGCGGCACGATTCGCGCCGAAAATGAAGAGGAAGGCGTCAGCTTTTATCTGGAATTGAAGCGCGCCGATGACGGAAGATAACCGCTATTGCCCGCGACGCGCGGAGCGTCCATCGGAAACGCCACCGCCCTGCCTGATGCCCAACCCTCTCTCCTTGTGGGGATAACCGTCTGTACACGGGGTCAGGTAGATACTGTTATCCAAGTCAAGCGCCATGGAGAGCGGGATCGAAAGGTTTGCCTGATTTCAAGACGCCAAAGGCGACATGAATGAGCTTACGCATCATGGCGCCGATGATCAGCATTGGAGGCTTACCGGCTGCTGACAAGCGGTTGAA
>JAITSU010000019.1 GCA_031287525.1 Zoogloeaceae bacterium
AGGGGAGAGCGTCCGCAAGACCTGGCTTGCCATGACAAAAACATTCACGCGATTGCCCTGATGTCGGGGACGCTTTGCGTCTCAGACTGTTGACAAACCTCTGGGAACGCCGACGGCAACAAAGGCACGTCGGCGGTACGCCGACTTTGAGCGCAGATTGCCGCACAAACACCGCTGCCAGCGTGGACGCTGGCGTTCCCAGGAAAACCTTCACTCAAAAAAACGCTCGGTGCAACTTTGTCAGCAGTCTGCGGCGCGTTCTTCGATCCCGCCCTGCCTGAAGCCTTCCTGACAAAAATGTAATCTCATGGTCATCCTCTCGTCGGCGCGGGTTCTGCATGATGGCGATTCTTGCGGGGAATTCATCATCATGCAAACAAGCTGGAAATTCGTGTCATTGCTGGCGCTGCTCACATCAGGAATCTTCGGGGAAGCGCGGGCGCTTTCTTTGGAGGAGGCGATGAACCGCGCCGAGGCTGCGCCGGAAGTGGTGGCGGCGCGGGCGGGGGAGGCGGCGTCACAGGCGTTGTTGCGGGCGGCGGGGCAGTTGCCCGACCCGCGTCTGGTGTTGTCGGTGGATGACCTCGCCATTGAGGGCGACACGCGCTATCGGCTGCGCGATTCCAAACGCATGATCGGGTTGATGCAGGACATCCCCGCCGCGAAGAAGCGCGAGGCGGAACGGCAGCAGGCGGAAGCGGGGCTGGCGGCGGACGGGCGGATGCGCGAATTCACGCGCCTCGCCGCCCGACAGGAAGCGGCGCTGGCGTGGATTCAGCTTTATTTTTTAACGCAAAAGCAAAGTCTGCTGGAAAAATCCGCCGCCGAACTCCGCTTGCGCCAACGCGCGGCGACGGCGGCGCTGGCGGGCGGCGATGGCGCGGACGACGCGCTGGAATCGCTGCTTGACCAGCAGATGCAGGACGATGCCTTCGACATGCTGAACCGCGACTTGCGCCAAGCCCGCGCCCGTCTGAAACGTGTTGTTCAGATGGAGTCGCTGGAAGCCACCGGCGACTTGCCCGCGTGGTTGAAGCATCCGGCAACGCCTGAATCCGCGTTTGACGCCGCCGCCGGGTTGAGCGTCAGTCAGGCGCGGGTGGGTATGGCAGAGGCGGAGTTGGCGATGGCGCGGGCGGACAGGGATTCGGATTGGGCGGTGGAACTCGGCGTCGGGCAGGATGCGATGGGCAACGCGATGATGATGGCAAAGGTCAATTTTTCGCTGCCGGTGTTTGCAGGCTCGCGCCAGAATCCCCGTATCGCGGCGGCGCGGAAGAAGCTCGAACAGAGCGAAGCCGAACACCAGACGCGGCGGGCGGAATTCCAGCGTCAGTGCGAAGAATGGCGGGCGGAAGAAGCCGCGCTAACCCTGCGTTTGCAACGCCTCAATCAGGAAACCCTGCCCCTGCTGACGCGCAAAATCGCGCTCGCGGAAGCCGCGTTTTCCGGCGGGCGCGGTTCCGCCGCCGCGCTCATTCTGGCGCGGGAAAAACATCTGAACACCCGCATTCAAGCCATCGACCTCGAAGCCGAACGCGCCGCCGTTCGCGCCAATCTTCACTTTCTGTTTGCGGAGCGCGTCACGAAATGAAAAAGACCATTGCCGTTTTTTTGTCGGGCGCAGTGTTGGGGCTGGCGCTCGCCTTTCTGTTCGGCGGGCGACCCGCCACGCACCCCGCCGCCGAATCCGCTCCCGCCGCGCAAAACGCCGAACGCCGGATTCTCTACTGGTACGACCCGATGAAGCCGGAAGCGCATTTTGAACAGCCCGGCAAATCGCCCTTCATGGACATGGATTTGATACCGCGTTATGCCGATGACAACATGGACGCGGCAAAAAATGACGGCTTCGCCCTGCCCCCCGTCTTGACCCAAAATCTCGGCGTCAAATTTGGCGCGGTGGAAAAAGGCGTGCTGCGCTCCGCCATCGAAGTGTCCGGCAGCGTGAGTTTTGACGAACACGCCGTTGCCATCGTGCAGGCGCGGGCGGGCGGTATTGTCGAACGCGCCTATCCGCTTGCCGTGGGCGACAGGGTTACGGCAGGCACGCCGCTGGCGGATGTGCGCGTGCCGGAATGGTACGCCGCGCAAGGCGAATATCTGGCGTTGCGAAGCGAACCGCAACTCGCCGCCGCCGCCCGCGCCCGCCTCTTGCAACTGGGGATGACCGCCGCCCAAATCGCCGCGCTGGAAAAACGCGGCGCGCCTCATGCTGTTGTCACCTTGCACGCCCCCCGCGCCGGAATGCTCTCGGAATTTGATGTGCGCCAGGGCATGACCATCGACGCCGGTCAAACTTTGGCGCGTATCAACGGACTTGATGCCGTATGGATTACAGCGCAAACGCCGGAAATCGAAGCCGCCGGACTCGACATCGGCGGCAAGGCGACGCTCTCTTTCACCGCCTTTCCCGGACAAACTTTTACAGGCAGCGTCAACGCCCTGATTCCCGAACTCAACCGCGACACCCGCACCCTCGTCGCGCGGATTGCGCTTCCCAACCCGAACCACAAATTGCGCCCCGGCATGGTCGCGCGAATCCGGCTGGAACAGCCGGAAGGCGCGGAACACCTGCTTGTGCCGACCGACGCCATCCTCGCCACCGGCAAACGCCACATCGTCATCGCCGTCGCAGACGAAGGACGCTTCGTGCCTGTAGAAGTCACGACGGGACGCGAGGCGGAGGGCAAAACAGAAATCCTCGCCGGAAACCTGAACGCGGGCGAACGCATCGTTATCTCCGGTCAATTCATGCTCGACGCCGAAGCCTCGCTGCGCGGCGTACTGGCGCGGATGGACGATACCCAACCAGCCGCGATGCCCGCCGCCAAAACACACCAGGGCGTCGGCACGGTGAAATCGGTTGACGCCACCGAAATCGTCCTGGCGCACGACCCAATCCCCGAACTTGGATGGTCGGCAATGGTCATGCCATTCGCGTTAAAAAGTTCAGAAACGGGCAGAAATGTGACGATGGGGCAAAAAGTGCGCTTTTACTTTGTGCGGACGGAAGAAGGGGCGGTGGTGGAGAAGGTGGAAGTGATTGCTGATTGATGGCAGAACAGCGTCTACGGAAACCGTAATTGCGAGAATTGGCGTCCTGCCTGAATAGCGGCGCGTTCAACTTCGGCAGCGGAATCCAGCCAGCCGTTTTCTTCCAGAATTTCCAGAAATGTGCAGGTGCTTACCCGCAATGTGTCTTCCGGCAGGTAAAAGGTTTCGCCAGCAATTTCATAATCTTCAAACAGGAGCACTGCGGGTTGCGGTGGTTCCAACAAGGCAAGCTGGTTGATGGTTTCCTGCAAGGCGAGTTCGCCCAGTCCCGACTTGCGCGGCATTTGTCCGCCGCTGCTTGCAGCAGTCATCCGTTCGCGGTAATAGCGAAACGTCATGGTTTCAATAGTGGGGATGTTATGACGGGCAATGAAATTGGAAATGGCTTCACGGGTTGGTGTCATATTACGTGTAACTTCGTGTACCACAGCATCAACGAGTCGTAGCGACCAACTGGAATGAAGCAGTAAATCCAGTTGTCCTGCGTAAGCGAGGGTGATCAGAGGCCCGGAATCGGGAAGCAGAAAAGGTGGCTTGCCAACATTCATGTTTCAGTTCGCCAGAAGTTCCCGTAATGCTTTTTTCATGCGCCCGGTTTCCGCTTGTGGCAGACGGGGCATGGGTAGATGCGCTTGTGCCATGAGCAGAAACAGGTCTTCTTTGGAATCTAGCCTCAACGTTTTCAGGGTGTCCAGATAGTTCAGCCTGCCGAGAGAAAAATTCAGCAAGGCGCTGTAGTTGGTATTCTTTTGTTCGTCCGCGCTTTCAACAGTTTCAACCAGATAACGCAGTTGGGTGTTGAACAGGGCGTTGACGGAAGTATCGAATTGCGCCGCGACGATTTTGGCGCGCTTCAATAAATCACGGTCAACCGAGCCGGTGAAATTGACATTACGGGTAGCCAGAGGCATGAGGAAATCCTCGTATAGATGGAACACACAAATAAGTGTAGCACTTGATTACCCGTTGCTGGCTTCCTCAAACTTGTCGACCTTCCGCAACGTCGGGAAAAGCCGCATCCACAAACCGACGACGCCCAAAGTGCATAAGCCGCCAAGCACGGCGGCGGTGACGGGGTTGAACCAGGCGGCGGCGGTTCCGGCGCGGAATTCTCCGAGTTCGTTGGACGAGCCGATGAACAGCATATTGACGGCGCTCACCCGTCCGCGCATGTTGTCCGGCGTGGAAAACTGCACCAACGCGCTGCGGATGTAGACGCTCACCATGTCCGCCGCGCCCGCGATGGCCAGCGCGAAAAAGGAGAGCCAGAACCAGTGCGAGAGTGAAAACACGAGATTCGCCGCGCCGAAAAGGGCGACGGCGATGAACATCCGCTTGCCGACCGCGTGGTTGAAAGGACGCATACTCAACCACAATCCCGCGCCGACTTCACCGATGGCGATGGCGCTGCGTAACGCCCCCAATCCTGTCGGGCCGACATGCAGAATTTCCTTGGCGTAAATCGGCAACAGCGCCACCACGCCGCCCAACAGCACAGCGAACAGGTCGAGCGAAATCGTGCCCAGAATAATGGGACGTTGGCGAATGAAGCGGATGCCGACGCCGAACCGTCGCCACATGCTGCCCGCGTCTTCCGCGCGCGGCTCGGCGTAACGGGTCGTGACCGGAATGAGAAAACACACGCCAAGCAGAAAACACGCCGCGCAAACCGAATAAGTCAGCGTGCCGCGCCCCAGCGCGTAAAGCAGCCCGCCGACCAGCGGGCCGCCGATGCTCGCCGCCCGCATCAACATGCCATTGGCGGCAATCGCCTGCGCCAGTTGCTCACGCGGCACAATCTGCGGCAACAGACTTTGCACCGCCGGACCGGAAAAAGCGCGTGAACAGCCGAACAACACGAGCGCCGCGTAAATGCCGGTCAACGCTTCGACTTTGGCGGACGCGCCGGTCGCCGCATGCGTCGAAAGCCACCAGAGCGTACCCGCGCAAATGGTGGCGACCCCCCAGCTCGCCATCAAAATCGGCTTGCGCGCATAACGGTCAATCAAATCCCCCGCTGGCAGCAGCAACAAGAGCATGGGCAGAAATTGCGCCAGCCCGACATAAGCCAACGCCATCGCCTCGCCCGTGAGTTCATACACCTGCCAGCCAATGACAACGGCTTGAATCTGGGTGGCGAACATGCCGGTCAGCCGCGCCAGCAAAAAGGCGGCAAAAGCGGGGTTATGCCAGACGGCGGTCAGGGAGCGGAGTTGCATGGGGGAATGTGGCGTTTATAGGGTGGGGCGCGTTTCATCATCTCATCATCGGGCGTCTGGCGAACAGTGCAAGCGCCTTTTTGTTGCGGACGGAAATTTTACTTTTTGTTGTTGGCGTACTTTTTTTTCCATTTCTGCGCCTGACGCTGGGCGGCGGTGATTTGAGACCGGGTTAAACGACTGTTTAGCGCATCCCGAAGCTCTAATCTTTTGGAATAATCCGGCGAATCCGGGGGGGTCTGCGCAAGGGCAAGAATGACCCACATATACGCTGTCGCATAGTTTTGCGCCACGCCCCGACCATTGGCGTACATATACCCAAGGTTATTTTGGGCAGACGCATATCCTTGCCCGGCAGCCTTGCGGTACCAACTGACGGCTTCTGCATCATTCTGCGCCACGCCCTGACCGTTGGCGTACATCAATCCAAGGTTATATTGGGCACCCGCATATCCCTGCCCGGCAGCCTTGCGCCACCAATTGACGGCTTCTGCATAGTTCTGCGCCACGCCCCGACCGTCGTAGTACATCGCCCCAAGGGTATTTTGGGCATTCACATTTCCCTGCTCGGCAGACTTGCGGTACCAATTGATGGCTTCTGCATCATTCTGCGCCACACCCCGACCCTTGGCGTACATCACCCCAAGGTTATTTTGGGCAAACGCATGTCCCTGCCCGGCAGCCTTGCGGTACCAATTGACGGCTTCCGCATAGTTTTGCGCCACACCCCGACCGTCGTCGTACATCAATCCAAGGCTATATTGGGCATCCGCAAGTCCCTGCCCGGCAGCCTTGCGCCACCAATTGACGGCTTCTGCATCATTCTGCACTACGCCCCGACCCTTGGAGTACATTACCCCAAGGTTATTTTGGGCAACCGCATATCCCTGCCCGGCAGCCTTGCGCCACCAATTGATGGCTTCTGCATCATTCTGCGCCACGCCCCGACCGTCGTCGTACATCACCCCAAGGTTATATTGGGCATCCGCAAGTCCCTGCCCGGCAGCCTTGCGAAACCAATTGATGGCTTTTGCATCATTCTGCGCCACACCCCGACCCTTGGAGTACATCACCCCAAGGTTATGTTGGGCAAACGCATGTCCCTGCCCGGCAGCCTTGCGGTACCAATTGATGGCTTCCGCATCATTCTGCGCCACACCCCAACCGTTGTCGTACATCAGCCCAAGGTTATTTTGGGCATTCGCATGTCCCTGCTCGGCAGCCTTGCGGTACCAATTGACGGCTTTTGCATAATTCTGCGCCACACCCCGACCCTTGGCGTACATCACCCCAAGGTTATGTTGGGCATCCGCATCTCCCTGCCCGGCAGCTTTGCGCCACCAATTGATGGCTTCTGCATAGTTTTGCGCCACGCCCCGACCGTTATCGTACATCAGCCCAAGGTCAACCTGCGCTTTCACATCATTCTGTTCCGCCTTTGCGCGTACTTCCTCAAAAGTCTGTGCTCCTGCGGGCGCAGAAAGGCACACAACAAGAGCGAGCAGCGCAACGCGCCACGTACCGCGATGCTTACGCA
>JAITSU010000071.1 GCA_031287525.1 Zoogloeaceae bacterium
GTACCACCACCAAGAAGAGCCGCCAGATTGTTGGCTGCACTGCCAATGTAATTCAGCGCATCCTGCTGACCACTGCCGGATTCACCGATTTGGGAAAACCAGTTTCTAACAATCACGCCCGCAGGAGCGCCACCGGTTTCATAGGCGTCGCTGGCATCCAGATGAAGCGCCAGGTAGGTCGTAAAGGATTCTGCCGCTGCAAGTTTGGCAGCGATGGTGTCAATGTCGCCTTGACCGGCAGAGGTCAGCATGGTGTAGGCGATATTGCCAATGGTGATGGTGCCCGCTTCAAGGTTATTGACCCAGTTCTGCAAGCCCCCAGCGTCGGGAGTACGCGCAAACAGATTGTGATAAATGATGGTAACAATCTCCACCGAGGTCTTGCCGGTAAAGAGATCTGTGTATTCGGTAGACTGCGAAAAGGCATTCAGAATATCTGCATCATCGCCGGTATATTTCAGCCAGTTTTTAAGACCGGATACATCCGCAGGACGATTGAAAAAAGCAATATATGCCTTTTGAATTTGTTGGGTTGTTAAAGCCATGAGTCAAACTCCTATAGTGGAAGCAACGCAAAAAAGCGCGCAAAACCGCATTGCGGTCTTGCGCGCCATAAACAAACGCTACGTCCAAACGGGCGCAGCGTTATGGGTGAGAAGAAAACTGAAGCCGGATGAGAATGCTTACTTACTTGCTTACTTGCTTGCTTGCTTGCTTGCTTGCTTGCTTGCTTGCTTGCTTGCTTGCTTGCAAAAATTATGTAAGCGATAGATGCTTTGTCAAGATTTTTTACAATTCCACTCGCATCGCCGTTTGCTCGTGTCATCGGTTCCAGTACGCGCGCAAACGCGCTGCGTGTCCCGATAGCTGGCGAGGTTGGCGAAAATTTGAAAAGCATATGATGTGGGTACAACACGATACGATGTGGATATGATGTCGGATTTCATCACATGCTGTTACAAACTGTCAAGAACAATATCGTAAGTCAGGGCAATTGCATGAATGCCACTTTCTCCCCTCGCCTCCTGTAGGGGCGGGTTTCAAACCCGCCCTGCGCTCCGACAATACCACTGCGGGCAGGTTTGAAACCTGCCCCTACGAAATATCCCCTTACCCACGATGTACACCCGCAGGGGGAGCGGGGAGACAATCACCGAACGCGCCTTCTGCGGGCGAATGTAGGGGCGGTTCGCGAACCGCCCCTACGTCTGGCGTGATTGCCCTGTCGTTACCTGTCTGACGGGAGCAGGATGCTCCCGCCACTTTGATTTTCTCCCCTCGCCCCTGTAGGGGCGGGTTTCAAACCCGCCCTGCGCTCCGACAATGCCACTGCGGGCAGGTTTGAAACCTGCCCCTACGAAATATCCCCTTCCCCACGGTGTACGCCCATAAGGGGAGCGGGTCAGCAAGACGGGCTTGTTATGACAAAAACATTCATGCGAATGTCCTGTTCTTGACCGTATCTACCCCACAACGGTCAACAGACTCGCATATAAAAAAGACGACCGATGAATCTGGTCGTCTTTTTGTTTCAACATCCGTTGCGTACCCATCAGGAGATTCCCACGTCGCCGCGAATGCGTTCGCGTAATTCCTTGCCTGCCTTGAAATGGGGCGCCCATTTTTCCGGCACTTCGACCTGCTCACCCGACTTGGGATTGCGACCAACGCGCGGCGGACGATAGTTGAGGGAGAAACTGCCGAAGCCGCGAATCTCGATGCGGTCGCCGGCGACCAGCGCGCCGGACATCGCATCGAGCATCATCTTGACCGCAAAATCCGCATCTTTCGCAATCAACTGCGGAAAGCGCGCCGCCAGTTGGTCAATGAGTTCGGATTTGGTCATGGGGCAACCATCAAGCCGCAGTGTCGGCGCTTTGGCTCAGCTTGGCTTTCAGCAAAGCGCCCAGATTGGTCGTCCCCGCAGAACCCGCCGATTCCGCGCTGATTTTCTGCATGGCTTCCGCTTGCTCAACCTGATCCTTGGCCTTGACGGACAGGTTGATGGAGCGTGTCTTGCGGTCGACATTGGCAATCAACGCTTCCACAGCATCGCCCACCTTCAACAGGTGCGACAGGTCTTCCACCCGCTCGCGCGAGAAATCGGAAGCGCGCAGGAATCCTTCCACTTCGCCGTCCAGCACAATCACCGCGCCCTTGGCATCGACGGTTTTCACCGTGCCGTTGACGATGGAATTCTTCTCGTGCGTGGCGATGTAGTTGGTGTAGGGGTCGCCTTCCAGTTGCTTGACGCCCAGGGAGATGCGTTCTTTTTCCACGTCGATGGCGAGCACCACGGCTTCCACTTCGTCGCCCTTCTTGAAATTGCGGATGGCGTCTTCGCCCGCCACGTTCCAAGAGAGGTCGGAGAGGTGCACCAGACCGTCGATGCCGCCGGAGAGTCCGATGAAGATGCCGAAGTCGGTAATCGACTTGATGGCGCCGGAAACCTTGTCGCCCTTCTTGAAGTTCTGGCTGAATTCTTCCCACGGATTCGCCTGACATTGCTTCATGCCGAGGGAGATGCGGCGGCGGTCTTCGTCGATTTCGAGAATCATGACTTCCACTTCGTCGCCCAGTTGCACAACCTTGGAAGGATGCACGTTCTTGTTCGTCCAGTCCATTTCGGAAACGTGCACCAGACCTTCGATGCCCTGTTCGATTTCCACGAATGCGCCGTAATCGGTGAGGTTCGTAACCTTGCCGAACATGCGGGTGGTGGCGGGATAGCGACGGGCGATGCCCACCCAGGGGTCTTCGCCCAGTTGTTTCAAGCCCAGGGAAACGCGGTTCTTGTCGACATCGAATTTCAGCACTTTGGCTTCCAGCTCGTCGCCCACGTTCAGCACTTCGCTGGGGTGACGCACGCGACGCCATGCCAGATCGGTGATGTGCAGCAAGCCGTCGATGCCGCCCAAGTCCACAAATGCGCCGTAATCGGTAATGTTCTTGACGATGCCCTTGACGAGGGTGCCTTCTTTCAGGTTTTCCAGCAGCTTGCCGCGTTCTTCGCCTACGCTGGCTTCCAGCACGGCGCGGCGGGAAACCACCACGTTGTTGCGCTTGCGGTCGAGCTTGATGACCTTGAATTCCATGGTCTTGCCTTCATACGGCGTGGTGTCCTTGATGGGACGCATATCCACGAGCGAACCGGGCAGGAAGGCGCGCACGCCGCTGGTCATGACCGTCAGCCCCCCCTTCACCTTGCCGGTGATGGTGCCGCTGACCAGAGAACCATCGGTCAGCGCCTGATCCAGGAAGTTCCAGGAGGCGATGCGCTTGGCGCGATCGCGGGAAAGGCGGGTTTCGCCGTAACCATCTTCCAGCATTTCGATGGCAACCTGCACGAAGTCGCCGGGTTTGGCTTCTACTTCGCCCTGGTCGCTCAAAAATTCTTCAACAGGGATGTAAGACTCGGATTTCAGACCGGCGTTGACCACGACAAAATTCTGGTCGACGCGCATCACTTCGGCAGTGATGACTTCGCCTTGACGCATTTCCTGGCGAGCCAGGCTTTCTTCAAAAAGTTGGGCAAAAGATTCCATGAGGATTAAGAGCTTCTTGCTGCAATACAGCGGTTAAGGTTGATTGAATGCCAGACAGAAGTCGCTCAAACTGCCATGAGCGCCATGCTGACACACCGATTTCCCGAAGAATTCGGAAAGTTTCGGATGATAGCAGAAAAAACGTTTATGGCTCAAACGTTTACTGTAAAAACGCGCATGATTCGCATCAAACCAGCAACAGTTTTCTGAGCATGGAGAGCGCCAGCAACAGGAGCACGGCGGCGAAAATCTGGCGCAGACGTTTTACCGGCAAGCGGTGCGTGAGATTCGCGCCCAGGGGTGCGGTCAACACGCTCGCCGCCACCATGCCCGCCACGGCGGGCAGGTACACGAAACCCAGACTGTAAGGCGGCAGCGTGCCGATGTGCCAGCCATTGACGATATAGCCCGCCGCGCCGCCCAAAGCGATGGGAAAACCGATGGCGGACGACGTGCCGATGGCGTTTTGCGCGCGCACATTGCACCAGAGCATGAAGGGTACCGACAGCGCCCCGCCGCCAATCGCCACCAGACAGGAGAACGCGCCAATGCCGACGCCGACGCCCGCCGTACCCCAGGCGTTCGGCATGGCGCGGCTGGGTTTCGGCTTGAAACCGACAATCATCTGCACGGCGACATAGGAAATGAACACGGCAAAAAGAATCGCCAGCCCGACAGAAGAAAAGCGGCTCGCCAGCCCCGCGCCCAACAGCGTACCCAACAGGATGCCGGGCGTAATCCGCATGACGATGCGCCATTCCACCGCGCCGTGGCGATGATGCGTCCGCACACTGGACACCGAGGTGAACAGGATGGCCGCCATCGACGTGCCGAGCGCCATGTGCATGACCTCACCGCCGCCGATGCCTTGCGCCGTGAACAGCATGACCAGGAGCGGCACCATCACTGAGCCGCCGCCGATGCCGAGCAGCCCCGCGAAAAATCCCGAAAAAGCGCCCAGCGCCAGATACAAGAACCACCAGATTGTCATTGTCGGATATGAAGAAAGGCAGGATAAAAACGCAAAAAATCAAGGGGCGACCGAAGTCGCCCCTTGATTTGAAACCTGGCCCCCGCGAGTGCCGTCAGACCGGCATCCTGAACCGAAGTTCAGAGTGACCGCGTTCCAGTTGAATCAGAAGCCACTGCGAGAGTGGCTCACAACATCAACGTCATGTTCGCAGCCGATGCCAAGCAAGCATTGGTTCAAGGAATGTATGGCCTTAACCAACACCGCAGGGGACACCTGGCGGATTCACGAATTTGGCGGCATTTCCAGTAGCGCCGCCAACCGTGTATCCATGACTTCGATTCTACGCTTTGCGCCCGCGCTGTCAAAATTTATTTCGATTTTTTTTGCGGCGCTATCGGCAGCATCAACGCCATGCCCCGCCTGCGCCGCGAGATAGTCGTGCGCGATGTTCAATGCCGCCATCACCGCCACCCGTTCCGGTGTGCTGTTCCTGCTCTTGTCGGAGATTTCCCGCATCTGACCATCCACCAGACGCACGGCGGCGGCGAGCGCGTCTTCTTCACCCGTCGGGCAGACAACGCGATATTCGCGCCCCAGAATCTGCACATCCAGAAAATTCGCCTCGTCAGCCATTTTGCGCTTCCTCCGGCAATTGCCGCATCAATGCTTCGACGCGCAGACGCGCGAATTCGACGTTCTGCCTGAGCGCGTCCCGTTCCGCCTCAACCTGCGTCAGCCGCGCTGCCAGCGCGACATTCTCGGATTGCAAGCGATCAACCAGGGCGGCGACCTGTTCCACTTTGCCCGCGAGGGCTTCAAGTTTTTCTTCCATAGCAGAGGAGTGTAGAGGTCAAATCCATTTGTGGTCAAGAAGCAAGAAGTGGCGGATAACGCTACGCTCACCCCCCCTACAGATTTCTGACCGCCTGCACCCTTACGCCCGCAGCCCATCCGTCTTGTGGCTCTGAACGATTTGCAGCAGTTGCGAAAAAATTTTCGGTGAGCCGGCGACGACGTTGCCGCTTTGCAGGTAATCGGCTTCGCCTGCCAGATCGCAGATCAGCCCGCCCGCCTCGGTAATCAGCAGGCTGCCTGCCGCCATATCCCAGGGGGCGAGTCCGAATTCCCAGAAGGCGTCGAGGCGTCCGGCGGCGACGTAGGCGAGGTCGAGCGCGGCGGCGCCGGGTCTACGCAGTCCGCTGGTTTTTTGCGTCAGTTCCCGAAAAATGCTCAGGTAGGTGTCGAGGTGCTTGAACACGCGATAGGGGAAGCCCGTGCCGACCAGCGCATCCTGCAATTTGATGCGATTGGAAACGCGGATGCGGCGGTTG
This sequence comes from Zoogloeaceae bacterium, assembly GCA_031287525.1. Lineage (GTDB taxonomy): Bacteria > Pseudomonadota > Gammaproteobacteria > Burkholderiales > Rhodocyclaceae > Azovibrio. The sequence goes on from JAITSU010000071.1 coordinate 5,850, forward strand.
TTCAGGAACGCGCCTTTGCCTTTGGCGGCGACGAACAGTTCATTACGATTGGTGTCGTAGACCACGCCCTGTTCGACCTGACCGTTGCGGGCGAGGGCAATGGAAACGGCGTATTGCGGCAAGCCGTGGATGAAATTGGTGGTGCCGTCAAGGGGGTCGATAATCCACTGGCATTCGCTCTGCGGGTTGCGCCCGACGGTCGCGCCGGACTCCTCTGCTAGAATCCCGTAGTCGGGAGTGGCATCCCGCAAAATTTCGATGATGGCGGATTCCGCCTCTTTGTCGACCTGGGTCACGAAATCATTGGTCTGCTTGCGGGTGACTTCAAGGTGCTCCAGATTCATCGAGGCGCGGTTGATAATCTGGCTGGCGCGGCGCGCTGCCTTGATGGCGATGTTGAGGGTGGCGATGTTGAGTGCGGGATGCGTCATGTTTTTTCAGAAAATCCAGAAGTGGTGGAACAGGGCGTTTACCCCTGCCGCGCCGAAATTATTTTTACAGGAATCAAGCATTTTAATATGAACACGCCGCCTGCGCCCGCACATTCCAACGCATCGTCCAAAACTGACGCGCTCTCCCGCATCACCATCGTGCTTTCGCGCACCAGTCATCCCGGCAATATCGGCTCGGCGGCGCGCGCCATGAAAACGATGGGGCTGACCCGCCTGACGCTGGTCACACCCAAAATTTTCCCCAGCCCGGAAGCGGTGGCGCTGGCTTCCGGCGCGGGCGATGTGCTGGATAACGCCCGTGTCGTCGCCACGCTCGACGAGGCGCTGGCGGATGCCACATACAGTCTGGCGGTTTCGGCGCGTGCCCGCGATTTGGGGCCGACGCCGCGACTGGCGCGGACGGGCGCGCTGGAATTGATGGCGCGTGTCCGGCAGGGAGAACGGGTGGCGCTGCTGTTCGGCAACGAAACGTCGGGTTTGAGCAACGAGGAATTGCAGCGTTGCCAGGGCGCGGTGACGATTGCCGCCAATCCCGATTACAGCTCGCTGAATCTCGCCGCCGCCGTGCAGGTGTTGTGCTATGAATTGCGCGTGGCGGCATTGAACGCGCCGGAAATGGCGGGCGCGGTGGGCAAAAGCGTGGTCACGCCCTTTTCTTCACCGCCCGCCAGCCACGCCGAGCAGGAAGGCTTTTATCAACATCTGGAACAGGTCATGCGGGCTTCCGGCTTTCTCGACCCTGCCCGCCCCCGCCGCCTGATGCCCAAACTCCGCCGCCTGTTCGCCCGCGCCGGACTGGAAAAGGATGAAGTAAATATCTTGCGCGGGATTTTGGCGGCGGTGGCTCCGAAGACAGAGGACAGATGACATTTGGTAGGGCGTGCTCTCCGAGCGCGCCGGACGTTACATCCGGCGGTATCGTAGACTCGCCCTACCCTAAAACCGCTGCCAAACGCGCCAGCGCGCGTTCGCGCCCAATCAACGCAACAACCGCGTCAACGGAAGGCGTTTGCGCTTGTCCGGTGAGGATGACGCGCAGGGGCATGGCGAGTTTGGGCATTTTGATGGCGTGTTTTTCGATGGTCGTCTTGATGAGCGCGCCGATGGCGGGCGCGTTCCAGGCGACTTCTCGCAAGCCTGCGGCAAAGTCGACCAGCGCCGGACGCGCTTCGTCGGTCAGGTGTTTTTGCAGCAATTCCGGCGCGGGGCTGACTTCGGTATAAAACCCAAGCAAGGCGTCGGCGAGCGCGTTCAGGGTGTTGCAGCGTTCCACGTAGAGGGCGATGGCATTGGCGAGATTGGTACCACCATCCAGTTTCGCGCCGCGCGCTTGCAGACGGGGCGCGAGTTTCTCCGCCAGCGCCGCAGGCGGCATCTGCTTCATGTAGTGCTGATTCAGCCAGAGCAGTTTTTCGGTATTGAACTGCGCGGCGGACGGCGTGATGTGCGTGAGGTCAAACCACTGCACAAACTCGTCGCGGGAGAAAATTTCATCGTCGCCGTGCGACCAGCTCAAACGGGCGAGGTAGTTGCAGACCGCTTCCGGCAGAAATCCATCGTCATCGTATTGCAGCACCGAAACCGCGCCATGCCGCTTGGAAAGCTTGGCGCCGTCGTCGCCCAGAATCATGGACAGGTGCGCGTATTGCGGCACGTTCGCGCCCAAGGCTTGCAGAATGTTGATTTGGCGCGGCGTGTTGTTAACGTGGTCGTCGCCGCGAATGACCTGGGTGATGCCCATGTCCCAATCGTCGACCACCACGCAGAAATTGTAGGTCGGCGTACCGTCGGCGCGAGCGATGATGAGGTCGTCCAGTTCGCGGTTGGCGAATTCGATGCGTCCCTTGACCAGATCATCCCAAGCCACCACGCCGGTTTGCGGATTCCTGAACCGAATGACGGGCGCGACGCCCGCAGGCGGTTCGGGCAGGGTCTTACCCGCTTCGGGACGCCAACGCCCGTCGTAACGGGGTTTTTCCTTCCGCGCCAATTGCGCCTCGCGCAAGGCGTTCAATTCGTCAGGCGACATGTAACAAGGATAGGCGCTGCCTTCCGCCAGCATTTGCTGGATGACTTCCTTGTAACGCGCCATGCGCTTCGTCTGGTAAAACGGCCCCTCATCGTGTTCCAGCCCCAACCATGCCATGCCATCCAGAATCGCCTGAACCGCTTCCGGCGTGGAGCGTTCAAGGTCGGTATCCTCAACGCGCAAAATGAACTGACCGCCATGATGACGGGCATAAGCCCATGAAAACAGCGCCGTGCGAGCGCCGCCAATATGCAGGTAGCCAGTGGGACTGGGAGCGAAACGGGTACGAACCATGATGGTGACGCCTACAGAAAAGAGAAAAGAAAAAAGCCGCAGAGCCTTGTAAACATGGGGCTGTGCGGCTCTTTTAGGGCGTTTGGGATGTGTAACTGTAACAACCGCTATCTGCGCCTGCCGCCTTGCGGGAATTTTTTGTTACCGCCAGCCTTGGCTGTATCCCCAAAAAGTCTTTTCTTGAAAGCCGAAAAAATTGATCAAGGCGCGAATGATACGCTTGCGCGAGATTTTAACCAAGCCTCGATTTCATGGTCAAACCATCCGACAGCACGCGCCAAGGCGGATGGGCTTGGGAAATGTCGGGTCGTAGCGTTTGCATCGCTCATTGATGCGGTCATATTTCAACGGTGAGCGAGTTTGAAACCTGCCCCTGCAACATCAATACACAAACGCGCGCGCCAGCGTCAGTTCTCCGGCATAGCGCATCGGCACGGCGAATTCCTGGCGTTTTTCGCTGGCAGTGCCTTCTTCGGAGAGTATGGTCAGGCGCACGGTGGTCAGTTCGGAGGCGTCTTCGCCGCCTCTGCCGTAGTAATTGACATAAACCTGATACAGCCCGCGCTCCGGCGCGGGGGAGGAGAAAATTTCGGGGCCGTAGCCGGTGGTCACGTCGGTGTCGATGGCGCCGCTGTCGATAACCCGCTCGCCGTACCAGGCGTGCTTGCCGCTTGGCGTAATGACATGCAAATCGAGGTCGGTGCCGTCGGTGTCCCAACTGAGCAGGATACGCAACCGCGCCTGCGCCTGACCGGACGCGGTTTGGTAAAACTGCGCGCGTAGCGTTTCGCCGCCCTCGGCGCGCACTTCGATGCTGTTGGAACCTTTGCCGAAGCTGTACGGACGCGCAAAAGCGCCTGTTTCATCCAGTCGAATCGGCATGGCGTTGCCGTTCACCACCAACGTCGCGGGCGCTTTACCGCGCTGCTTTGCCGATGGTTTTGGCTTTTGGCGGATGCTGCCGCGAATCAAGCCGACATCCGGCGTACCTTCTTCGACGCTGACCGAATTGGCAGGATAGTTGACCGTCTGCGTGTAGGGCACATCGAGATTGCCCTCGCGCCAGCCGCTACGCGGCAAATCCAGATCGGCTTGCGCGACGAGCGGAAAAAACAGGGCGACCAGCGTACAGGGCAGAAATCGTTTGAGCATGATGAGTTTCGCTTTCAGAAAATCAGCGCCCGCACATGCGTGAGTTCACCGATTTTTCTAAGCGGCACGACAAAACTTTCGCGCCGTTCGTCGGGGGTATTTTCGTGCAGAATCAAGGTGAGGCGGCAGGTAATGATGGGCTTTTGCCGGGTATTCTCGTCGAAATGATAGCCGGAGTCGCCGAAATTGCCCCAGTAATTGACATAGAACTGGTAAGCCCCGCGCATTGCGCCCACTACGGAAAAAATCTCCGGCCCGGCGCCGTCTACGCTATCGACATCCATGCCGCCCCCGCTGGTTAGCCAGGGGTTGAAATAAGTGATGTGTTGACCATCAGGGGTGATGACATGCAAATCGACTTCCGCCTGGTCGTCATCCCACGACAGGATGGCGCGAATTTGCGCGCGCGGGCGCGTGGGATTGGCTTCGTAGAATTGCAGGCGTTGCGCGGATTTGCCGTCGGGACTCAGGATTTCGATGCTGTTCGAGCCGGGGCCAAAGGCGTAGGGGCGGGCAAAATTTCCATCTCCATCGCTGTAAAGCGGCATGGGATTCCCGTTGACCACCAACGTGGGCGGCTTGCGCGCAGGCGCTTTACCCGTCTTTTCCGCCCGCAGACGGGCGTTCAGTTGCCCGCGAATAAACGTGCGTCCGCCCTGCGCGCCCCGGTCGATCAGGTTGTAGGGGTAAGCGACAGCGGCACGCTCGCTCTGGTCGACAAAACCGCCGTAATTCCAGCCGCGATAAGGAGATTCGACGGGGGCTTCCGGGCTGAGGGCGAAAACAGGCGATGCCAAACCAAGCGCCAGCAACAGGGGAAAGAATTTATGGATGCTCATGGATTTCTCCAATCAATTTGCGCGCCCACGCCTCGACCAGCGTTTCGTCGTGACCGGACGGGTGGTGGGCGAGTCCGAGGTGCAGGTATTCGTGCGCCAGAGTGATGCGGTCTTCGGCGCTTTTCAAGCTGCCAATGTGAATGCGGTTACGCTCCTGTTCGGAAAACGGTCTGCCACGGCGACCCTGCGCGAGGCGACAGATTTGCGGCGGTGGCGGCGCTTCAAAGCCCGGCAGCTGGCGTTCCAGAATGCGTTGCCAGCGCGGAGCGGCAGCGGCAAGCCAGGTTTCGGCGGCGGTGAAGGGCGCGCAGTTCACGCCTGACGGGTCGTGCATCGCCACAAGGTCGGCCTTGGGGAAGGCCTGGCGCAGGATGTTGTCCCACGGCTGTCCGGCGCGGCTGGCGGCGACGGCGGCTTTCCATGCCATACGGTTTTCGCCCGCCGTGTCGGTATGGTAGCCAACCGGCGATCCTGCGAGCGTCAAGCCGCTGGTGAAGCTGGCAACGGCGCGGGCGGCGGCGCTGGGGGGATTGGGCGACACGCGCTGGGCGCGGCTGCTGTCGTCGATGACGAAGCAGTTGCCTTCCATGCTCGCCTCGTTCAACAGATAGGCGCGGACGACGACGGAAAGGGCGCGCGCCGCTTCCGTTTCGCGGGCGTCGGCTTCGCGGTCGAGTACGCGCGCGACGTAATCATCCAGCCCAAGGCGGGCGACGATGCGCGGCTTGCCTGTTTCCAGCGTCAACGTTAATTCGCCGTTCGCCGTGAAGGGCAACGTCACCTTGTTGTCGAAAACGGCGACATGGCGACCACGCAGAGTCCCCGCTCGCGCCGTCGCGCCGCCCGCTTTTTCGACGCGCGTCAGCGGGTAGCGGGCAAACAGGCGCACCTTGACGCAGCCCGCAGACGTAAAGGCCGCCTGTGCAACAAAGTCGTCTCCCATCGCCTCATCCGCCACGGCAGCCAGTGTTTTGGCGTAACGCGCCATGACCTGTTGCCCCGTACCCTCGCCCGCGAACCAGATGGGTGTGCCGTCGGAGAGCCAGCCCGCGCCGCCGCCGTAGCGGGAACCGTCAGGCTTGAACCATGAAAAAGTCTTGACGCGCAGACGCCCGCCAAAATGACGGATGGTTTCGGTTCCGTGGTTTGCGCCGAAAGCGCGCGCCAGCAGAACATTCGCCGCCTGTTCCCGCGCCTGTTGGTTTTTTGACGCAACAGCGCCAAAGCTTTCGCTCGTAAGAACCGCCAGCAGTTCCAGCGGCGTGACCTGGGTTTCGGGCTTCATCGCGGCGAGGTCGGCAATCTTGCCCACAGCATTAAACCTGCCGCCGTTCCCCCAGAATTCCCGCCACTCGTCCGCCTTGATCCCCAGGCGTTGCGGCGCAAAAAACGGCGCGCAGGAGCGCACCAGCGCCGTATCGCGGTCTATGCCCTGACCGGGGTCGCAGCAATAGCTTTCTTCCTCGCGCCGCGCGCGGGCGGCGGCGGAATTGCCACGCGCGCCGGTACACACGTAATCCGGCGCGGGGTGCCCGGTTTCCACCAGCCAGAGGTAGACCAGCAGTTTCCACAAACTGCCCAGCGGCACCTGCTCGCTGCCGGGGAGAACCGCTCCCGGCGCAATCGCGGGATGATGAAACAGCGCGCCGTCAATCTGCTGCCCCGCCGCGTCAAAGGTTCGCCACTGCGTCAACCCCTCGCCTTCAAACCAGAGCGCCTCAAGCGCAGGCGTCAATGAGGTTGGCGCGGCATGGGCAATGTTGGGGGCGAGGCAGAGGGTAAGGAACAGCAGGGCAGCAAGATGGAAAAACGCCCTCCGGCGCTGTACGCCACCTTCCCCAGGGAGGGAGGCGCTAAACGCCCTCATCTCCGGGGGGAGTGGCAGCGAAGCCGTCGGGGGAAGCTGGCTTGTCCGCATCACTCAATTCACTTGCCATACCTTGTTGCCGCCGTCCTCGTAAGCTTTTTGCTCCGGCTGGTACATGCGGTAATAGCGCGCGGGCGGCAGAACGAAGCGACCGCTTTGGGCGACGCGCAGCAGGTGGCGCAGGGTGGCGCTTCCGCCACCCATGTACTCGACCGGCACGCCGTAGCGGTCGCGCTGTTCTTCCGCCTTGCTGCGTTCAATCGCCGCAACGCCCTCTCCATCCACCAGATCGACGCCCCAGGTGCTGTGTTCGATGGATGCGCCCGGCGGCAGAGGGGCTTCGACGATGCCATAGTGATGTTCGCTTTTTGCGTTCAGGGTGATTTCATCGAGGTACAAATCCTGCGCGGACAAGGCTTCGCCGGATTTGACAGGGACTGCCGCGTAACGCGCGTGACCCTCCGCGTCCCCTTCTTTGCGCGCCTGTTTTTCCAGACGATAGAGTTGGCGCTTGATGACAATGGGCAATTTGCCCTTGTCCGCGCTTTCGTTGGCCTCAAAACGCAACACCGCCGAGAACGCGCCGGAAGGCTTGTTGTTCAGGGTGATGCTCGTCGGCAGCGGCGAGCCTTCCGGCAAGCGCCATTCCTTGCCCAATTCCGAACGGGTCGTTTGCGCTTTCCAGTCGCCGGCAGGTTCAGGCGCCGTGTTCGCGGTTTTTGCGGACAAATTCGCGCCGAGCGCCTTTTGCGTCCACACCAATGTCAGCGCCCTGTCCAGCGTCGGCGTGGCGCTGCCCGCCGTTGCCAGAATGTCGGCGACATCCGCCGGTTTTTCTTCGCCCGCGAGCAGCAGCAGCGCGCGCGCCGAAGGCAGACGGCTGGCGCGCAGGGTTTTGCTGGCGGCTTCCCGCGCTGCGCTGGCGTCGGCTTCATGTTTGACGCCAGCATTTTTCGCCAGCGTCGTCGCCAGCACATGAGCATATGCCAGACCCAGCGCGCTGTCCGGCGCGACCAGCATGGGGCTGTCGGCAAAACTTGCGACGGCGGTTTCCGCCTTGTCGGCTGGCGGCAAGGCATCCAGTACGCCGGAAAGCTGCGTGCGTACCGGCAGACCAATCTGCTCCGCGAACCACAACGCCAGCACACGATGCAACAAAGGTTCCCGGTCAGCGCGCTCGCGGTATACCGCCAACAGACGCTCCCAATGTTCGGCAGGCAGGGCAAGCCCCAGGGTTTGCGCGGCGCGCCAGTCGGCATAGTAGGCGTAGGACGTCATCAGCAGGCTGTCATTCGAGCCGTTGCCCCACCAGCCGAATACGGCATTCGGCCCTGCCAGCGCCGCCAGCCGCAGACGTTGGCTGTACAGCATTTGCCGAAGCCTGCCATCCGTGACATCGGGCGTGAGCAGGGACGCGGCGATGGAGAGCGGAATCAGGCGGCTTGATGTTTGTTCGGCGCAGCCCCACGGATATTCAATCAGGCTATCGGCAATCCGCAGGAAATGCTCGCTGCCGCTGGACATGAATTGCAGGCGCAGCTTTTTGGCGTCGGCGGGCAGTTTTTTCAGCGCGAGCTTCGTGTCGTCCAGCGCCAGCCATTGCTCCTGCACGCCGCGCCAATGCGCGGGTTCGGCGGATACGGGCGTCTCCAGCGCGTCGACGAGCTTGCCCGCGTTTTTCGCCGCGTCCTTGTTCGCCACTTCGCGCACTTCCAGTGTCGCGGTTTGCGCGCCGGTGAATTTCGGCAGTTTGAAGGGGAGATAACTGACGCCGCGTTTCAGGGTAACGCGCTGCGAGAATTCCTGATCCGCCAGTTTCAAAATGACATCCGCCTGTTTTTCGCCGCTCGTGTTGTTGAACACCGCCAGCGACGCGACGGGAGCATCGCCTTCGCGCAGCCAGTCGGGAGATGTCCATTTGGCATAGAGAGGCTTGTCGGACTGGACATAGGCAACGCGCTGACCGTAGGCGACTTCCGACGCCGCGCGTTTTTTACCCGCCTTATCCAGCGTCACGGCGCGCACGGTAATCCGCCAGCGCGACAACGCATCCGGCATTTTGAACGTGAGACGCGCCTTGCCTTTGGCATCGGTAACGAGCGCGGGTTCCCACGCGGCGGTGTCGGTGTCGTCGCGGCGGGCGCGTTCCAGCACCTTGACACCGCGCTCGTTGTATTGATGCCGCGCCGGTGGCTGGCGTCCGGCGTCGGCGGCGTAGTCGGCGGCTTCTTCGTAGGTGATGAAATTCAGGCTCGCGCCGGTACGCACATTGTTGCGGCGCACGTGCTGGAAGAATTCCACCATGTCGGGCGCGATTTCCGGTTGCAGCGCGTAAATCATTTCGTCGACCACGGAAACGGTGAGCACCGCCTGCGCGGGTTTGCCGCGCAGGGTGGCGGCAATGTCAATGGTCACGGTGTCGCCCGGCTGCGCGACTTTTTTGTTGCTCTTGATGTCCAGCGCCAGACGCGCGGTTTCGACCACCAGACCGGCGTTCTGGAACACGTATTCGCCGTTTTTGACATAGACCACCGAGAAGGTCATGTTGGGCGCATAGCTTTCCCTGACGTGAATACGCGCGCGGTACTGGTTCGGGGCAAGGCGTTCGGCATATACCCAATCGCCTGTTTCACCCAGTTTGCCGCTCGCCACCACACTCAACAGGCTTGCCGCTTCCACCTTGTCGCGCTCCAGCGTCAGCAGGGCTTCTTCGACCGGCTCGGAGAAGGTGATCAGCACTTCGGCGATTTCGCCCGTCTGATAGCGTTCCTTGTTGGCGACCATTTCGATGGTGCCGGGAACCGTCTGTACGCCCTCACCGCCCACCCAATACGCCGTCGCCGCAATCAGGTTGCCTTTGTCATCGCGCAGGAGCAGGGAGTAAGAACCGGCGCGTTCCAGCCTGGGTTTCCACTCGCGGGCGGCGGAATCGAATTTGCCGGTCTGCCGGCTCTGGTCTTCGAGGCGGATGATTTCCCAGGTGGCGGGCGGGGCGGCGTTTTCATTTTCCGGCTCAAGCGCAAAACGCACTTCCTCGCCCGGCATGGAAAACTTGCGGGCGGAGAACAGTCGCCAGTTGGCGGCGGCGCGTTCGACCAATAATTCACGCGAATGGCGCACACGATAGGCCGCGCCGTCGGTCGCCAACAGGGAGAGAATCAGGCGCGAGGGTTCTTTGGCGGGCGGCAGCGAAAATGTCGCTTCGCCGTTGTCATTGGAAGTCAGGCTGGCGGTGGAGAGTTCCACCGGAAACAGCCCGCCGTAACGCAGTTCGCCCTGCGCCATGCTCAAAGTCTGGGCGCGCAGCGTCAATTCGACATTGGCATTTTTCACGGGCTTGCCGTTGGGATAAGTCAGGCGCGCCTTGCCGGAAACCGCTTCGCCGGTCTTGAAATTCGGCTTGTCCGGCACGAGGGTGATTTCAAAGTGCGGCTTGACGTATTCGGCGACGCGGAAAGCGGCGCTGTACACCTTGTTCTTGTAGCGGCTGCGGATTTCATAGCCGCCCGCTGTGGCTTCTTCCGGCAGACGGAAGGCGGCGTCCGCGCCCTTGTCGGAAGTCAGCGCCGCATTGCCCGTCCAGATGGGTGTGCCGTTGGGGTCGAAAACCCGCACGTCGATTTTGCCCGCTTCCGCTGGCAGGGAAAGATTCGCCGCCTTGTATTCGCGGGCGAAAAATCTGAGATTCACCAAATCACCGGAACGATACAGCGGGCGGTCACTGACGGTGTAAAGCTTGGTGTCATAAATCTCGCTGTCGTAATAGAAATTTTCCGAAACGAACACGCCGCCATCGGCATCCTGCCCCAACAGGTAGGTGCGTTCCGGACTGACGTGTTTCAGACTCGCCAGCCCCGCCGCGTCGGTCGTTGCCGAAGCGAGCACGCCGCGCCCGTCCGTCCATTGCAGCTTCGCGCCGCTCACGGGCTGACCATTGGCGCGGTCTGCCGTCCATACCGTGAGCGCGCCGGACGCGAGCTTGGTGATGGCGACCGTGTTGGATACGAAAACCAGCGTGGCGGCGCGGTGCGTACCGACCATCGCTTCCGCGAGATACAGTCCCGGCTGCAATTTTCCCAGGGGGATATAAAAATTACCGGCGTTTTTTTCGATGAAATTGCTGCTCGAACCCGCCAGCCCCACGCCCTGCTGCGGCTCAATGGGTTTTGCCACCATCAGCGGATAACGAAAACGGGCGGCGATTTCGTAGCCTTCCAGCGGTTTGAAATGGGTGGCGGGATGATAATCCGGCGAGACAGGATGGGTTTTCAGCGCCGGAGCGTGTACGCGCACCGCCTGCCGCGCCTGCCCGGAAAACAAATCCCGCCAGGCGTTGCGCGACTTGTTCCAGGCATTGCTCCACAAATACGACAAGGTGTTGGCAATGCCCTCATCACGTGGGCGCGCCCTGGCGTCGACGCGATGCAGGTTTTTCTGCCCCTGCAAGAATTTCAGCGGTTCGGGTACGCGATAGAGCAGCACATCGATCCCCCCATATTCCGCCACCGCGCCCATACCACCATCATTGACCGGAATTTCGACGCGCAGCAGGGCGTTGTCCTCGCTGCCGTACTGCGTATCGGTGAGCACGAAAAAAGGCGTGCTGCGCGACGGGTTGTAATGGCTGTTTTCGCCCACGTCGGACTGCGCCTGAACATTGAATGACAGGACAAGCAAGGCGAACAGCGCCGCCCGCAGGGATTTGTGCACAAGGTTGGTCATGGTGGTCATATCAGGAAAGTCAGTGAAAATACGCCAATGAAATTGGGATTCGCGGCTTCGGGTCGCCAGCGCGTGTCGTTCCAGCGCAGCAAATCAGAGAGCGCGACGGCGCGCAAACCATTGTCATGGTCGCGCGGTTCGGAACCGTTGTGATACACGATGCGTCGCCCCGTCCACAACATCAGGTGTTGCGCCTCGCCCTGGTCAAAAAACAGCACGTCGGCAGGCTGCGCCAGTCGCACGTCCCGCCCCACCAACACGCTGTTTTCCTGCACCAACCCCAGCGCGTTGACATAAGCGCCGCGTGTGCCGTCCGGTCTTTGCCATTGATGGCGCAATGCCGCGCGCGCGGCTTCCGGCACGAGGTCTGGCGGCAGGCGGCCATTCATGCCATTGACGCGACGCCAGCGGGCATCGTGTTCCGCCAGCGCCTCGGCAACGGAAAAACGCACCAGTCCGGCGCAATCGCGCTGCGCCCAACGCGGCGAAGGCCCGCGCCGCACCTGCGTTTCGGCAATGCGAACAATCCACGCCCGCACCGCCCTGCTCTGCTTCGCGTCGAGGCGGCGCGGCGCGGGAGCGTCCGCAGGCAGACCTGGCGACAGGGCGCGCGCCAATGGCGCAAAGAGCAACGTCGCCGCCGCGCACAAGAGGCGGCGACGGGATGGGTTAATCGTTGCGGGGGTGGCAAATGCGGGTAGCATCGTCGCGTCCTGCTTATTTGTTTTTCCTGGCGGATTCCCAGGTCAGCGGACGCCATGTATTGCCGGTTTCCGCCGCTTCCAGCCGGATGCGTTGCGCCGGATAACGCGCCAGCGCGTCCAGACGCGGCGTCAGATAAACGTCGGCGGCGTTGCGGAAGGTGGCTTCTTCATCACGCGGCAGCGCCGTGAAAATTTCTTTTTTCAGCAAACCGGCAAGCGCCGACGGGTCGATGAAAGCCAGGGTATCGGCAGCAAAATCCGTGGGCGCGAAACTGTCCGCCAGCGCCGGATAGCGTTTCGCGGCGACATCAAGCGCGCCGTCGACCAACGCCACGTCCGGCGAGAAGAACACCCGATTGCCATGCAGCGCGAGCGCGGGGAAAAGTTTGCGTTCGGCGGCATTGCGCCCATCGCCCTGCCCGAAGCGCGATGCCACCTCGCCGCGCCATGAGCCGACGCCGGTTTTGCGGTCAAAGACAACCTCGCCACGCTCGCCCGCCTTGGTCGCCACCGCCGCCAGCGAGAAAAATTCTTTCGCCACCACTTCGTCCGGCGCGGTTTTCAGACGCGCCACAAACAAAGGGGTGTAGAGGCGCGAGTCTTGATACCAGCATACCGCTGCCGCGCCTTCAAAGCGATCGGCAAAATTTTCGGAAACAATCGCCCGCCCTTCGTTCAGACGGGCCAGGGGCGCGGCGAGTTCCGACCAATCGACCGGCAACGCCGCGCACAAACCAGGGCGATGCGGCAATGCCGACCAGAGTTGTTCCGCCCAGGTCGCCTGTTCCGCCACCCGCGCCGCGCTTTGCCAGTGACCTTCGGCGTCGAAACTCAATTTCAACGCCCGCAAATCCGGCGTGAAACTGGCATAACCGAAGGCGAAAACCGGCGCGGCGAAGGCGATTTCATGCGACTTTTCGGGCAGCGCCGCCAAGCCGAAATGCTGCGCCAGCGGAGAAACCGCCGCGCTTTCGTCTGTTACGTTGATGAGGCGTGTCATCAACTTCACCGCCTCGCCCCGTTGCAGGGGAACGCCGTTGTCATCATTTTCCGCCGCGAGCAACATGCCGGGGTCGGAGAGCGCCACCACCCTGTCCCCCTGCGACACCAGCAAAAGCTGATAGCGCCCGCCGTAGTCCAGCAACAAAATATCCGCATCCGTGCCCTGCAACTTGCCCGCCGAACGCGCCTGCACATCCGACAGGGCGGGCAGTACCGTCTGAATCGCCTGCGCCAGCACATTGCGCGTCATGGCGACGGCAAAGTATTGCAGCCGCCCGCCGCTATCCCGCCACAACGCGACCTCGGCGGGTTCGTCGAACACCGACTCGACCAGCCGGTCTGTCCATTCCAGCTTGTGCTCGTAAGCGATGCGACGCGCTGTGCCCATGAGCGACAGGCGGCTTTCGTGGTTTTCGTAGTAATCGACGAAATCCTCGGTCAGCACATCCTTCGCCAGCGGCACACGCAGCAAATCCACCGGCAGACGGGCAAGGCTGTAAGTGCGAATCAGCGCGTCGGGCGGACGGTCAATGACATCAACGACCTGAACCCGGAAGATGACATTGCCGCATTTATTCTCTCCCGCGCCTGACGGCGAAGCATCGTCACAGGAATTATCAATGAGCGCGGGTTGCAAGAGATACCAGGACACGCCCGCCGCCGCCGAAAGGGTCAGCGCCAACGCCAGCGCCACGGCCGCAAAAAGTTTTTGGGGAAAAGACATATGCGCGATTTACGATGAAGTGGAACAATCGAATTGGAAAAACTGCGGAAACCGGAGCTAGCCGTTGGTTTCCGCGCCCCTGGACATCTTGCTACTCCCGGACGAATGGGCAACGACTTCGCGCGCCACGCTTTCGGTGATGCTCAAATGACGCTCTTGCGGGGCGAAGGACTTGGGTTTGTGTTGCCCGACCAACGCCTCGACCCAGAACGGCTCGCCGCCCCAGGGCATGAAAATCCGCATGGAAATCCGCGCCGCTTCCGCGAGTCCGTTCGCAGAGGCGGAAGCGTCCGTCATAAAAGGTTCGATATTGGCTTCGACCCTGGGCATCCAGGGCGTCAGCGCGGAAAGCCAGGAACCGGAAGAAAAGGCATTCAGTAAACCCGATTGTCCGCGACCGGATTTGCCAAAATCCGCCCCGAAATGATTTGTCCCAAACCCCGCCCCTGAACCTGCCCCGAATCCGCCGCCCCCATCCTCACGCGCCCCGAAAAAAGTCGCCGACGGCGACGGCATCCACAAACGTGTCATATCCAGCCAGGAACGCTGGCAGTATTCAAAGTAATTGAGCCAAAACGACGAGAAATTCAACATGCCATCCTCTTGCAGTTCAATGCTTGATGAAAGTTCGCAGTCTAGCACCTCTCCTCTTGACTGCGCCGCCTTTCTGTCGGGTTCAGGCAGGGCGCGCTCCGAACGCGCCTCAGGCTGCTGACAAAGTTGCACAGAGCGTTTTTTTGAGTGAAGGTTTTCCTGGGAACGCCAGCGTCCACGCTGGCAGCGGTGTTTGTGCGGCAATCTGCGCTCAAAGTCGGCGTACC
>JAITSU010000093.1 GCA_031287525.1 Zoogloeaceae bacterium
TACGGCTACATCGCCCACGCGCCGGAAGGCGGCATCGCGCTGGAAGATTATCCCAACGTGCGTGGCTGGCTGAAAAACGTGGAAGCCCTGCCCAATTTCAAACGGATGCCGGATTTGCCGGTGGCGTAGGACATCCTTACAGGCAGTCAGTGGCGGAGCGCGCCCTGCCTTTTACCCCAGGCGTCCAATCTTCACACAAGCCGCTTCAATGTGCCGTTTCAAAGCGGTAATGCACGTTTGAAAGCGGGGGCTGAATTCGCTGTTTGTCTGCGTTTTGGCAAGGAAGGATTGCGCGAGTGTGGCGGCTTGTCGCCATGTTTCATTGGCGATACTGGCGTGAATCGTCGCCTCAATGACGCTATCCGGCAGCCCGCCGCCGCTGCGGGGCGCGAATGCCATTGGCGTCATGTCGTAGGCGGGGGCAATATCATGGGGGCTGCCCTCACCGATAAATGACAGATTCCCGTTGTGCATGTCGGTGTTGGCGATCAGGACGCCGAATGCCCACAAGAGGCTGGCGCGGTCGGCGGCGTTTGCCGGGATGTGACCGTCAGCCGCAAGGCGGCGGGTAATGTCTGACCAGTTGCCAGCGCCCAATCCCACGAATTCAGCATCCAGCGCGGCGAGGGAGCATAGCGCGCGCCGTCCCAGCTTACCGATACGGTCAAAGCGTTCGACTTCGAGAAAGCGTTGTCCAGCATGGTCGATGATGTCCGTTCGGGCTGCCGGAATACCGGCTTCGCGTAGCGTCGTCAGCGCGAGATGTTCGGCGAGCAATAAATCGCGCCAGCGTTCGCTGACCGGATTTTGTTCAGGTTCGGTGAATTTCACGATGACATGTTGAATCCCGAACGGTGTCAGGATGGTCGCCGTGAACTTCGGTTGCTCGCCACCGGCTGACGAGCCGGGTAGCTCGCCGTTGGCGACTTCGCGCGCCAAACGCGCATAGGTCGCCGCTTTATCTTCCGTGCCTGCCAATTCAGTCGTTGGTTCAGGGCTGGCGAGAAAAGCGGCTCTGGCGACATCGCCCAACAGCAGGTTGCCCACGACATCATGCCCCTCTTTGAGTAGCGCCCGCAGCGCATGGGTGTCTGTCCAGTCGGTGATGCGTTCAGGCAAGCCGAGCGCGCCGCCATGCCGCGCGGCAAAAGTCCTGCCGAGATAGCCTTGCGGACGCATGTCGAACAACCACCAGGGCAGTCCGTCGCTGTGACGGCTCACGCCATCTTCCCGACGCAGGACGAAGCCCTCTGGACGTACCGGAATGAGAATGCCCAAACGTCGAATCTGCCCCTGCGCATCCACCCGATAGACCGGAATATCGGGCAGCCCGCGCGCGGTATCGCGCAGCGCGTACTGAATGGATGTCCCTGCCCCGATACGGACAACGGCATCCCCCAGACTGGCGAGCGCCCGCGACAGCGTGGGCTGACTTACGCCAATGTTTTCAACAAGTTGACGCGCGGACAGCTTGCCGTTGGCGAGGCGGGCGCGGATAGCGTCGGCATGTGCGGACATGTTTTGAATAGATAAATGAATAGATAAGTGAATATATAATACAAGGTGTCAGGAAGCAAAAAAACATTTAGAATCCTGCCTCGTCAATTTTCATAGCCCTTCAAGGAGGAGTAACCCCCATGCAACGTCATTTCAAAAAAACCCTGCGCGTCGCCCGCGACCTGCCCTTTATCGCCATGATTGGCGGCGCCATATTGTTTGAACATGCGCGGGATAGTTTGCGGCGGCGTTGATTTGTTGTCGCGCAGACAATAAAAAGGGGCGGTTCTCGAACCGCCCCTGCGTCATGCGCGAAGAATTTTTTGCCTTAAACCGTTTCGCTGCTGTTCCGCAGTTTGACGGCGCACACGAACTGGTTCCGCAGATTGCGGATTTCTTCGTTGGACAGTTTGCGACCATTCAGGTTTGACGCCACGATAGCGACCAGACGGCGGTCGTATTCCGGCGGCACAAAATTCTGGAATACGAAGTGCTGCCCCAACTGCGCCAACTGGTCGGGATAGACATCGCTCAGGATTTCATTGATGGACAGGTCGACGGCATCCTGAAAAATGTCGTCGTCAACCGAATCGCCATCGGCGGGCAGGTTGGTGTTGGTGGTCGTTGTGCCGGTCATGCTCGCCGTCGGGTTGTAACTGGATTGCTGGTTATAATTGACTTCCAGATGGCTGGCGAACCAGCGATCTTCCAGCGCCGTGACGGAATCCGCTTCCATTTGCAGGAAATCGCTCACATTGCGGGAAATGTCGCCCGCGCCCAAAAGATGCACACGCACACCGAAGGATTGCGCCACCTGCACGGCAACCCGCAAATCCTCGTCGCCGGTCATCAGCACGGCGTCGGCAATGGCGCGATTGCGGGCGAGGTCGATCATGTCGGTCACAATCAGCGAATCCACGCCTTTTTGCCGCCCGACGCTGTTCAGCACACCAATCCGCAGCTTGATGCCCGGCAACATCGCCAGCGCCGATTGCTCCATGGAAAGTCTGGGGCCGGGCGTGGCGTCGTACCAGTAGGTACGCAGCAAGGGCAGGTTATCCACCACCCGTCGCGCCTGTGAACACAAATCGGCAATCATCGCTGCCGGAGAAGATTTCAGCGACACCTGCCGCCGGGAAACATGTTGTTTGAATGCCGCTTGCGCGCCCGCCGCAAAGAAGTAACCCGCATCAACGAAAATGGCATAACGATCCACGATAATTTTCCTTCATCTTGATTTAAGAATATCGCCCCTTTCGGGGCATCGCGTATTTGTCCGCGCCCGACAGACGCAAACGTAAAGAGTGATTCTATGCCCTAAACAGGCGGCAAGCAAGTTTTGATATGCTTACCGATTTCAGAATGTCATTATCTGCGACATTGCCCGTCGTCGCAGGCGCGTCACAGCTCCACCATCAATGCCGTGATTTCGTAACGCTCAACGCATCCAGCGCCGCCTGATAGCGGGCAGATAGCTCATCCGCGCTGCCCACGGTCATACCCAAATCATGCGCCAGACCGTTTTTCAGACTGTAAATCCAGGCATGCACCGTCAGGGCTTGCCCCCGCGCCCAGGCATCCTGCACCACATGCGTCTGGCAGACATTCGTTGCCTGTTCCAGCGCATTGAGTTCGCAAAGGCGGTCGTGACGCGCGTCTTCCGGCAATTTGTCCACCAGCGCCAGATGTTTCTGGTGCACATCCTGTACATGTCGAAGCCATATATCCACCAGCCCTGCCCTGTCCTTTTGCAACGCCGCCTTGACGCCGCCGCAGCCGTAATGCCCGACTACCATGATGTGTTTGACTTTGAGCACATCAATCGCGTACTGGATAACGGAAAGGCAATTCAAATCCGTATGCGCCACCACATTGGCGACATTGCGATGCACGAACACCTCGCCCGGCAGCAGCCCGACAATCTGGTTGGCGGGTACGCGCGAATCGGAACAACCAATCCACAAATAATCGGGATCCTGAATGTCGGAGAGCTTGTTGAAATAGTCGGGGTCGAGCGTTTGCATCTGGTTCGACCAGGCGCGGTTGAAATCGAACAGATGCAGCAAATTTTCGTTACGCATGTTCTCTTCCGACCAATCCTGCAAATCGAGCGAAAGATAAATCGAGCCTTCCAGCGGCGCGGGATAGTAAGCGGGCGCTTCCGTAAAACCCATTTCGCGGTAAAGTTTGACCGCCATCCGCATGGAAGGAATGGTATCCAGCACCAGCCGGTGAAAACCCATTTCCTTGGCGGCGCGAATCGCGGCGACCGCAAGCGCCGTTCCCACACCAAAGCCGCGCGCGTCCGGCGCGACATACATGCGCTTCATCTCGCACATGTTCTCCGAGATGGCGCGAATCCCCACGCAACCGGCGGGGCGTCCGTCAATCTCACCGACAAAAAGCCGACCCGTCGGCGCGTTGTAACGCCCCGGCAAGGTCGCGATCTCCTCATCAAAACTCTGGAAAGAAAGATTCACGCCCATCCACGCCGCATAATCGCGGAAAAATTCGCGGAGGGCGGGAATCGCGGGGTCGTCCGGGGCAGTAATCAGGCGGGCAGTGACAGGCATATTCAGGGTTCAGTTATCAGGAATCAGATTAAGTTGCTGGCGGCTACGCCGCCGCATTATGAGCCGTCTTCCGGCTTCTGTCTTCTCATCAGGGGAATCGCCATTCAAGCTGCCAACGCTTCAATCACCGCCACAGGATTATGTTTGATGACATTCAACAGTGTCAGCGCCGCGCCATGCGGGGCGCGGTCGCCCCGTTCCCAGTGGCGCAAGGTCGCAGTCGAAAAACCAAAACGGGAGGCGAATTCTTCCTGTGTCATGCCAACGCTGGCACGCAAGGCTTTAACATCCACCGGACGCGGATGGAAAACGTGAGCTTCGGGCAAACGCCCTTCGGCGTGCGCAATCGCTTCCCGCAAGCCGCGCCGGATGCTTTCAAATGCTATTTTCATGTCAATATCCTTTCCATGCCCGCGCCAGCAGCGTGGTCAATCGGGCGAGTTCATTGCGTTCCGCTTTGCTCAAATTGGCGCGGTCGCCTTTGGCGAACAGGGTGAGCAGATAAATCGGGATAGTTTCATCATAAAAGTAATAAATGACGCGCACCCCACCACTTTTACCTTGTCCGCCACGCCGCCAGCGAAGTTTACGCACACCGCCCGTACCTTCCATCAAATCGCCGCCTTTGGGATGTTCCGCCAGATAGCGGACAATATCCTGTCGCTCCATCTCGCTCAGGAGCTTGTCCGCCGCGCGGATGTATTCGGGCAGTTCGGCAACGGTTTGCATGGAGGTATTGTAATCCATTGGAACAGTTCACGCATCCGGTCTTGTGGAACAGATTTACGCGAAATCTTGCCAGCGCATTATGATTTGTCCTCTGTCTTCTCCCCTCTGAAACCTGATGCCCATGCGACTGGATTTATCACCGGGCGCCGTGTTGCTGTCTGGACGTTTGCTGGATGACGCCCCTGCCCTGCTCACCGGACTCGCGCCCATACTGGAATGCGCGCCGCTGCGTCACATGCAGACGCGGCGAGGGTATTTCATGTCCGTGGCCATGACGAATTGCGGTGATGTGGGCTGGGTGAGCGACCGGCGCGGTTATCGTTACAGCGCCCTTGACCCGGCCAGCGGTCAGCCCTGGCCGCCCATGCCTGCCGCGTTTTGCGAACTGGCGACCCGCCTTGCCGCCGAAGCCGGGTTTGCCGGTTTTCATCCCGATGCCTGCCTGATTAACCGTTACGACATCGGCGCGCGTCTGGGGTTGCATCAGGACAAGGACGAAGCGGATTTTTCCGCCCCCATCGTTTCCTGCTCCTTCGGCTTGCCCGCTACCTTCCTTTGGGGCGGCGCGACCCGCCACGACAAAACGCAAAAAATCCGCCTCGAACACGGCGACGTCTTGATTTGGGGCGGCGCGGCACGCCTCTACTTTCACGGTGTGCAACCCATCCGCGCTGGCGTACATCCCGATGTGGGCGACTTTCGCCTCAATCTCACGTTTCGGCAGGCTTTGGCGCGGTGATGTCAGTCGTGGGGAGCGCCATTCGCCGTGGAATATCCCGTCGAAAGCTCAATAAAAAAGCCCGTCTTCCGACGGGCTTTGGGTCATTTCAAACCGAATCCAATCACTCGAATTCGATAATCACCTGATCGACCGAGAGACTTTCGCCTATGGCGGCGGAGATTTTTTTCACTTTGCAGTCGTGTTCGGCTCTCAAGATGTTTTCCATTTTCATGGCTTCGATGACCACCAGCCGTTCGCCCTGTTTGACTTCCTGACCTTCGGCAACGGCGATTTCGCGCAGCAGACCGGGCATCGGGGAGAGCAGGAAACGGGAAAGGTCGGGCGGCTGCTTTTCGGGCATCATGGCGAGCAGTTCAGCGGCGCGGGCGGACATCACCATCATGTCGGCACGGGTGCCCCAGTGGTGAATCTGGTAGACCAGACGATGCCGCTCGACTTGCAGGGTGAAGGGTTCGCCGTTGCAGGTGCCGTTGAACAGCGATTGCCCCAGACGCCAGCCGGAGAGAATCCGGTATTTTTGACCGTTGTAGTCCATCTCGTAACCGCCCAGAACCGGACGGGCGACGACGGGGTGACGCTTGCCGCCACGAATGACGACCCATTCATCACCGACCTGACGCTCGTGACCGGGCAACTGACCGGAAACCTTGGCGGAACGATCCTGGTAGCAGCGATGCACGAAGGCAGCGACGGCAATCAGCAGACCGGGGTCATCGTGCGGCACCATCGAGGCGTCGAAACCTTGCGGGTATTCCTCGGCGATGAAGCCGGTGTTGAAATTGCCGGACTGGAAGCGCGGGTGTTTCATCAGCGCCGCCTGGAAGGGAATGTTGCTGCTGATGCCGCGAATCACAAAGGAGTTCAGGGAATCGCGCATCTTGCTCAGCGCCTCGTCGCGGGTTGCGCCGTGCACAATCAGCTTGGCAATCATCGAATCGTAGAACATGGAGATTTCGCCGCCGTCAAAGACGCCGGTATCCACGCGCACAGAATCGGAAGCGCCGGGAGTCTGGAACTTGGTGAGCCGCCCCGTCGAGGGCAGGAAGCCACGGAACGGGTCTTCGGCGTTGATGCGGCATTCCATCGCCCAACCGTCGATTTTCACGTCGGCCTGGGTGATGCCGAGTTTTTCACCGGCGGCAACACGAATCATCTGCTCCACGAGGTCAAGCCCGGTGATGAATTCCGTAACCGGGTGTTCGACCTGCAAGCGGGTGTTCATTTCCAGGAAGTAGAAGCTCTTGTCGGCGCCGACCACGAATTCGACCGTACCGGCGGATTCGTAATTTACGGCGCGCGCCAGCGCCACCGCCTGTTCGCCCATCGCCTTGCGGGTTGCCGGGTCGATGAAGGGGGACGGCGCTTCTTCGATGACTTTCTGGTGACGACGTTGAATCGAACATTCGCGCTCATTCAGGTACACGTAATTGCCGAACGAGTCGCCCAACACCTGAATTTCGATGTGGCGCGGTTCCTGCACGAATTTTTCGATGAACACGCGGTCATCGGCGAAGGAGTTTTTGGCTTCGCTGACGCAGGAAGAAAAACCTTCGTGCGCTTCAGCGTCGTTCCACGCCACGCGCAAACCCTTGCCGCCACCGCCGGCAGAGGCTTTGATCATCACCGGATAACCGATTTTTTGCGCGATTTTCACCGCTTCATCGGGGCCGGAAATGGCTTCGTTGTGACCGGGGATGGTGTTGACCTTGGCCGCCAGCGCGAGTTTTTTGGACTCGATTTTGTCGCCCATCTTGCCGATGGAATAGTGCTTGGGGCCGATGAACTTGATGCCTTCTTCTTCCAGACGACGCGCGAATTCCGCGTTTTCGGAGAGGAAGCCATAGCCGGGGTGCACCGCTTCCGCGCCGGTCTGCTTGCAGGCGGCGATGATTTTGTCCGCGACCAGATAGGATTCTTTGGACGCGGCGGGGCCAATGAGCACTTTTTCATCGGCGAGTTCGGCGTGCAGGGCGTCCCGGTCAGCTTCGGAATAGACGGCGACGGTCTGGATGCCCATCTTGCGGGCGGTCTTGATAACGCGACAAGCGATTTCCCCGCGATTGGCGATCAGTATTTTCTTGAACATTGATTGGGTTCTCCTGTCGTTCAAAGCGGAATGTTGCCGTGCTTGCGCCACGGGTTTTCCAGTTTCTTGTTGGTCAGCATGGCGAGCGAACGGCAAATGCGTTTGCGTGTGCAATGCGGCATGATGACATCATCAATGAAGCCACGGCTGCCCGCGACAAAGGGATTGGCGAACTTGTCCTTGTATTCGGCTTCGCGCTCGGCAAGCTTGGCGACATCGTTCTTTTCTTCGCGGAAAATGATTTCCACCGCGCCCTTCGCGCCCATCACCGCGATTTCCGCGGAAGGCCAGGCGAAATTCACGTCACCGCGCAGGTGTTTGGACGACATCACGTCATAAGCGCCGCCGTAAGCCTTGCGGGTAATCACCGTGACCTTCGGCACGGTACATTCGGCATAGGCGTAGAGCAGCTTGGCGCCGTGCTTGATGATGCCGTTGTATTCCTGGGAAGTGCCGGGCAGGAAGCCGGGCACATCCACAAAGGTGATGACGGGAATGTTGAAGGCATCGCAGAAGCGCACGAAACGCGCCGCCTTGATGGAAGATTTGATGTCCAGACAGCCTGCCAGCACCATCGGCTGATTGGCGACAATCCCGACCGGCGAGCCGCTCATGCGGGCAAAGCCCGTGATGATGTTCTTGGCGTGTTCGGTCTGGATTTCAAAAAATTCACTGTCGTCGACCACTTTGACGATCAGCTCCTTCATGTCGTAAGGCTTGTTGGGATTGTCCGGCACCAGGGTGTCGAGCGACATGTCGAAACGGTCAGCAGGGTCTTCGGTCTGCTGTCTGGGCGGTTTTTCGCGGTTGTTGCTGGGCAGATAATTCAAGAGCCGTCGCACATAGGAAATTGCCTCGACATCGTTCTCAAAAGCCAGGTCAGAAACGCCGGACTTGGTGCTGTGCGTCATCGCGCCGCCCAGTTCTTCGGCGGTCACTTCTTCGTGCGTCACGGTTTTCACCACATCGGGGCCGGTCACAAACATGTAGGAAGAATCCTTGACCATGAAAATGAAGTCGGTCATGGCGGGCGAATACACCGCGCCGCCCGCGCACGGCCCCATAATCATGGAGATTTGCGGCACCACGCCGGAAGCCAGCACATTGCGCTGGAACACGTCGGCATAGCCCCCCAGGGAAGCGACGCCTTCCTGAATCCGCGCGCCGCCGGAGTCGTTCAGCCCGATGACGGGCGCGCCGACTTTCATGGCGTGATCCATGATTTTGCAGATTTTTTCCGCATGGGCTTCGGAGAGCGCGCCGCCGAAGACGGTGAAATCCTGCGAAAACACGAACACCAGGCGACCATTGACAAACCCGCAGCCGGTCACGACGCCATCACTGGGGATTTTGTCTTTTTCCATGCCGAAATCGCTACAGCGGTGCTCTTTGAACATGTCCCATTCCTCGAAGGAATCGGGGTCAAGCAACAACTCGATGCGCTCGCGCGCGGTGAGTTTGCCTTTTTTGTGCTGGTTGTCGATACGTCGCTGACCGCCGCCCAGCCGGGCAGCCTGTCGCTTTTTGTCTAACTCGTCAATAATGTCAAGCATGTAAAACTCCTTGTAAATCAGGTTTCACTGTTCAGGAACTTGAGTAACTCACAGGCTGCGGCGGACGGCGTGGCTTCCCCGGAAGCCACCCGCCGGATGGTTTCCGGCAAGGCTTGCCGCACAAAGGGATGGCGCTGGAAATGCTGATTCAAACCAAAATGAATCAACTGCCACATCCAGTCCACCGCCTGTCGGCGGCGCTTCTCGGCGAACGCGCCATTGTTCGTCAGCGTGTCGCGGAACTTTCGCACTTCGTCCCAGAATGCCGTCACCCCCTCCTTTTGCAAGGCGCTGATGGCGAGCACCGGGGGCGTCCAGCCCGGCGTGACCGGGCGCAGAAGGTGCAAAGCCTGCTTCCACTGGGCGCGTGTCACCTGGGCGGCGCGGGGGTCAATATCGGCCTTGTTGATGACCACCAGATCGGCAATCTCGACGATGCCTTTCTTGATGGCCTGCAAATCGTCGCCCGCATTGGGCAACTGCAAGAGCACGAACATATCCACCATACCCGCCACCGTGGTTTCGGACTGACCGACGCCAACGGTTTCGACGATGATCACGTCGAAACCGGCTGCTTCGCAGAGCAGCATGGCTTCACGGGTTTTTTCGGCGACGCCGCCCAGACTGCCGGCGGAAGGCGAGGGACGGATGAACGCTTCTTCCCGCTGGCAGAGCGTTTCCATGCGGGTTTTGTCGCCCAGAATGGAACCGCCCGACACCGAGGAAGAAGGGTCTACCGCCAGCACCGCCAGCCGCATGCCTGAGTCAATCAAATAATTGCCCAACGCTTCAATGAAGGTGGACTTGCCCGCGCCGGGCACCCCGGAGATGCCGACGCGGATGGCGCTGCCCGTGTGAGGCAGCAGGGAGAAAAGTACCTGTTGGGCACGTTCCTGATGATCGGGTCGGGTAGACTCGATCAGGGTAATACTTTTTGCCAGCGCGCGTCTCTGCCCCGCCAAAACCCCGTTACACAAGGTCTGGTCGGCTTCTGACAGATGGTTCGTACACTCTGGCATGTGTTGCGTCATGGGCGGCGGTTTACGCTACTTTTATGCGCTTCGCGTATTTTGCAGCCCGGAAATTCGGAAAAGCCTCGAATCATACTTTGCCTACAGGGTTTGGTGCAAGAAAAAGACGGACGGTTTGGGCGTCGTTCGCGCCCTCTGAACGGTTGCCCGCCAACAGAACCGTTTGATCGTCAAAGCGTTTTACCCCTTCGCCTTGCGGATTTCTTCCAGCACCATCCTGGCGGAATCCTCGATGCGCGTACCGGGACCGAAGATGGCTTTGGCGCCAGCGGCGTAGAGGAAATCGTAATCCTGCGCGGGAATCACGCCCCCGGCGAAAACGATGATGTCGTCCGCGCCCTGCGCTTTTAACGCCTTGACCAGTTCCGGCAGCAGGGTTTTGTGTCCCGCCGCCAGCGAGGAAACGCCAACCGCGTGCACGTCGTTTTCCACCGCTTGACGCGCGGCTTCTTCCGGCGTCTGGAAGAGCGGCCCCATGTCGATGTCGAACCCCAGGTCGGCGTAAGCGGTTGCCACCACCTTCGCGCCCCGGTCATGTCCATCCTGACCGAGTTTGGCAATCATGACGCGCGGGCGGCGACCTTCGGCTTCGGTGAATTTCGCCACGTCGGTTTTCAGGCTTTCCCAGTTGTTGTCGCCTTCCACCACGCCGCCATAGACGCCGGAAATGGTCTGGTGATTGGCGCGGAAGCGGCTGAAGACTTTTTCCAGCGCGTCTGACACTTCGCCCACCGTGGCGCGTAAGCGAATCGCCTTCACGGTCATATCAAGCAGATTACCTTCGCCCGTTTCGGCAGCGCGGGTCAGCGCGGCAAGCGCGGCTTCCACCGCCGCCGTGTCGCGGCTGGCGCGGATTTTTTTCAGACGGGCAATCTGGGCGTCGCGCACGGCGTGGTTGTCGATGTCGAGAATGTCGATGGCGTCTTCCTTGGCGAGCTTGTATTTATTCACGCCGACAATCACATCCTTGCCGGAGTCGATACGCGCCTGTTTGTCGGCGGAACAGGTTTCCACCTGCATCTTCGCCCAGCCGGATTCCACCGCTTTGGTCATGCCGCCCATTGCCTCGATTTCCTGAATGATGCCCCAGGCTTTGTCCGCCATATCCTGCGTCAGTTTTTCCATCATGTAGGAACCCGCCCAAGGGTCGACCACGTTGGTGATATGGGTTTCTTCCTGAATGATGAGCTGCGTGTTGCGGGCGATGCGCGAGGAAAATTCCGTCGGCAGGGCAATGGCTTCGTCCAGCGCGTTGGTGTGCAGAGATTGCGTGCCGCCAAACACCGCCGCCATCGCCTCAATGGTGGTACGCACCACGTTGTTGTACGGGTCTTGCTCGGTCAGCGACCAGCCGGAAGTCTGGCAGTGGGTACGCAACATCAGGGATTTTGGGTTTCTGGCGTTGAAGCCGCTCATAATCCGGTGCCAGAGCAGACGCGCCGCCCGCATCTTGGCGATTTCCAGATAAAAGTTCATCCCCACGCCCCAGAAGAAGGACAGGCGACCGGCGAAGGTATCCACATCCATGCCGGACGCCACGCCGGTACGCACGTATTCCATGCCGTCGGCGAGGGTGAAGGCAAGCTCAATCGCCTGATTCGCGCCCGCTTCCTGAATGTGGTAGCCGGAAATGGAAATGGAATTGAATTTCGGCATGTTCGCCGCTGTGTAGGCGAAAATGTCGGCGATGATTTTCATCGACGGTTTGGGCGGATAGATGTAAGTGTTCCGCACCATGAATTCCTTGAGGATGTCATTCTGGATGGTGCCGGAAAGCTGCTCCTGCGATACGCCCTGCTCTTCCGCCGCGATGATGTAACCCGCCAGAATGGGGAGCACCGCGCCGTTCATGGTCATGGAAACGGAAATTTTGTCGAGCGGGATGCCGTCGAACAGAATTTTCATGTCCTCGACGGAATCAATCGCCACGCCCGCCTTGCCCACATCGCCCAGTACGCGCGGATTGTCGGAGTCGTAGCCCCGGTGCGTCGCCAGGTCAAACGCCACGGAAACGCCCTGCCCGCCCGCCGCCAGCGCCTTGCGATAAAAAGCGTTGGATGCCTCGGCGGTGGAGAAACCGGCGTATTGCCGAATCGTCCACGGTTTGACCGCGTACATGGTCGGCTGCGGCCCGCGCAGGAAAGGCGCGAAACCCGGCAGGGTATCGACATTCGGCAGGTTTTCCACGTCTTTTTTCGTGTACAGCGGCTTTACCGCCAAACCTTCCGGCGTATTCCAGTTCAGGCTTTCCAGACAGTCGCGTTTGGATTGTTTCAGGGCGACGGCTTCCCAATCAGCGATCTGATCGGAATTTTTGAAGGACAAGGACATGATGCGTTCTCTAGGTTGAATGAATAAATGTCGGATTACATCAGGATAAAACCCGAAAATCGCTCATTGGTGAGTGAGCAAGGAAACTTTGGATGATACTTTGACCACGGTAATTAACGCAAGATCGCGGGCAAATCAGCGCAGATGGGAGCGAGATAACGCCCATATTCGCGCCTGCGTAAAACATGTTTTGTAGGGCAGGTTTGAATTTGCCAGGTTCGCTGCCCGTCCGGGAGCGCCGCTGACTACGCCGCCTGATGCCGGATTCGTTTAGGCCAGAGCAAGCCGTCGGCTTTGACCACCCCCACTCCCAGCAAGCCCGCCTCGCCATAGACTCTTGCCTCGCCCTGCACATCTGCCGGAGCGGGAACGGGATTGCCATTTGAGAAACGCAGCAGGGCGGCGTCTGACAGGTGTATGGCGGGCAGAGTGGACAGCAGACGGTCAGGCGGCAGCAGGCAGGCGGCGAGCGCGTCGCCCGTCAATGTTTCCAGTTTTGCCAGCGTATGCGCGTCCGCCAGATCGAGCGCGCCAACGCGGGTGCGGCGCAGGGCGGTGAGGTGCGCGCCGCAACCCAGGGTTTTGCCCAGGTCTTCCGCCAGTACCCGAATGTAAGTTCCCTTGCTGCACGTCACGCGCAGGGTGAAGACGGGGGCTTTCCATGCCAGCAGTTCCAGCGCGTCTATCGTGACCGGACGCGGGGCGCGTTCCACTTCCCTGCCCTGCCGCGCCAGCACATACAGGGGTTTGCCCTCTTTTTTCAGCGCCGAATACATGGGCGGCACTTGCAGGATGTCTCCGGTAAAGCGCGGCAACGCCGCTTCGATGTCGGCGCGTCCGCAGGTCACTGGCGCGGTTGCCGTCACCTCCCCTTCGCGGTCGCCGGTATTGGTCGTCACGCCCAGAAAAACTTCCGCCTCATAGCTTTTGTCGGCATCCAGCAAATCGGCGGAAAACTTGGTCGCCTCGCCAAAGCAGAGCGGCAACAAGCCCGTCGCCATCGGGTCAAGCGTCCCCGTATGCCCCGCCTTTGCCGCATTGAACAAGCGCCGCGCCTTTTGCAGCGCCGTATTGGAAGTCAGCCCTTCCGCCTTGTCGAGCAACAGTACGCCATCCACCTGCGACCAGACGTGTTTTTTTTGCATGGGAATCCTTGATGTACTTCCGCGCCCCTGGCGCAGTCCGGTCGGCATTGTATTACTCCGGCAATCGAATATATATCGTCTGCCGCACGGACAACCCATCATCGCTCCAACCGACGGGTGTTTAGGTAGGGTAAATTCAGGTAGGGCGCGCTCTCCGAGCGCGCCGCATGTAGACAACGGCGGTTTCGGAGAAACCGCCCTACCAATCGCCCTACCAATCGCCTGCGACAGCAGGTGGCGCATTCGATTGTCAACAACCATTGCCCAAACATCAGGGGCGGCGGTTCAGCGGGCGGACAGAGTGGCGGGGGGGGGCGGGGGGCGGCCGCCACGCAAAGGGCGCGGGGGGGGACCCCCCCCCCCGGGTGTGTGGT
>JAITSU010000067.1 GCA_031287525.1 Zoogloeaceae bacterium
TGTTGGGCGAATTCGGCAATGCCCTTGAAAACGTACTTCGGCGTATTGCGTGTGAAATCGGTAATCAGCTTGTTGTAAATCGTCAAATTTGGCGCGAGCACGAAGAAGTTGTTGATGCCATGCGCCAGATGCAGATAAGCGATAAACGCCCCCATCAGCCGCGTTTTGCCCACGCCGGTGGCGAGCGCGAAACAAAGCGAGGGAAATTCCCGCTCAAAATCTTTCAGCGTTTGAAATTCGGTTTTCAAGGCGGCAAGGATGGCGGCAACATCGCGCTCATGCCGGAGCATATCCGGCGCGGCTTCAATGGCTCGCGTCAACCGCGCCAAAGATTCCGACTGAGGTGGACGCAGGGAAAGACGGGCGGCGATATGCTGCTGGATGCGGGCGTTCATGCGGATTTTCCTTTTCCGTGACGAGTCGATACCTTTCGCTCATGGGCGATTTTTTTGACCGGCTGCGCGATAGCCGCCTCAAAATCGCGTTCTACCCGCGAAGGCAAAGCCAGCGTTTTTTGCTGATATAACTGATATTCGGCTTCCGCCTTGGTCTGCGCGGCTTCGGCGGAAACCTTGCCCGCATGGGTCAATATCTCCTGATGAGTCATCCGTAAAAAATCATCCAGCCGTGCCGCCCAATCACGCATATTCATCACTTGACGGCTTTGCGCCTGCAACTCCGCCACTTCGATATAGGCCATCACAATCCGGTTCAATGTCGCCAGTTCTTCCTCGTTCAGATAATTTTTGGCAATGCCGACGTCCGCCTTGCGAATGCTGCCGCCTCTGGACGCGCCAACCCAACTGGTCAAACCCATATTGGGCTGCTTCGCATCTGCGCGCAGGGCGATCAATTCCGCCGCCGTATGCCCGTGCGCCGCCCAGTGCATCTTGTTTTGCACCGTAGCGAAAAATTGCCGCGAAGTTTCAGTATTCGGGTCGTAGTCGATACTGGTGGCGTAGATGTCCAGCACCTTCTTCCAGAACACCTTTTCCGACGAACGGATGTCGCGGATACGCGCCAGCAGTTCCTGAAAATATGCTTCGTCACCCCCCGATTTGAACCGCTCGTCATCCAGCAGGAAACCTTTGAGCAGGTAATTTTCGAGTTGCTCCGTCGCCCAGCGGCGAAACTGTGTGCCCCGGTGCGAACGTACCCGGTAACCGACATGTAAAATGACTTCAAGATTGTAATGGTCGATCAGTCGTTCCACGTCCCGCGCGGCTTCGCGGGCAACTATCCGGAATTTCCGGATAGTTCGATCAGGGTCGAGTTCGTCATCTGCATAGATGTTTTTTACATGCTCATTGATTGTGCGAACATCCTTTTGATACAACTCCGCCAATTGTTTTTGCGTCACCCAAACCGTTTCGCCCTGCAAACGCAGTTGAATTCGCGTCCGCGCGTCTTCCGTCTGATAGAGCAGGAATTCCCCTTGACTCATCTTCCCTCTCCCATTTGTGGAAGAGGGGCTGGAGGAGAGGGTACAGCCAGTGGCAGATTCGCCACGTTCAGGCTGTAATCGTCATGCCCCCACTCACACCGCGCCAGCACCATTTTGGGGATTTTCTTCAAGGTTAGATTCGACCAACGTTCGGCAGCCTGATCGGAAGAAACCCCGCGAAACGCCGCGCAGCACACCAACAAACTTTGCTGATTCCCCACCTCATCAGACAAAGCCTGCAACTGTTCAGCGGACAAATTTTGCGTCGTCACAAAAATAAAATCCCGCTCGCTGGAATGCCCGTGCAGCCACCAGTGGACTTCCGACGGCGCATAATAAAACCCTTCCAGCTTGCACAAAGCCTCCGCCAGTTGCGCCGGATGATATTCCGGGTTAATCACCGGATTCCCCCATCGGTCATTAACAATCAAAGTCGGCGCAAGCCGGTAATAACGAAACCCGCCGCCGCCCTGCCAATTCACCGCTTTTGAAATACCGCCCTGGTCTTCGCCGTCGATGACCTTCTGTAGACGCGGGATGATATGCGTATGACAATGCTCGCCCAACTCCACCATAATCCAGCGCCGCCCCATTTTGTGCGCGACCGCGCCGGTAGTGCCGGAACCGGCGAAAGAATCTAAAACGAGGTCGCCGGGGTTAGTTGCCAAGGCAATGACTTGAGAAATTAATTTTTCAGGCTTCGGAGTAGGAAAATTTATGCCCAGCGCCCTTAGCTCGCGAATGCCGTCTTGATTATGCCCAAAATCTTCGCCATCCGCCCAGAGTGTTGTCGGAATAACACTATCTGATGCTTCACTCAGATACATCTTGAGTCTTGGCGCACTCTCACCCGTTGCCCCCCAATAAATGCGTCCATCGTCATTGAGCTTCTTGAAGCCACTTGGGTTTCGACTCCAGCATCGATTTTCAGGAGGTAAAAATACTCTGCCGCTCGGAGACATCACTTCAAAAATATTCTCGGAGATACCTGTTTTTGCGTATTGCCTTCCTCTTGCCCCACCAACAAGGCTGATGGTCATAGTAACCGATTGCCATTCCCCTCGCGGGTCATTGTCAGGATTACCATATCGTTCAACCTGTTTTTGTGAACGACCAAATTGATTTAGCTGTAAACACGATTTCTCTTTTGCATACACCAAAATATGTTCATGGGCGGATGAAAAGAATTGAGCATTACTGCGAACCGCATAGGATTTATTCCATATGATATTCGCAATAAAGTTATCACGACCGAATATCTCATCTGCCAACACACGACAATAATGTGCTTCATTATCATCAAGCTGAATCCAGCAGCTTCCCGCAGTGGATAATAAATTACGCAGAAGAATCAAACGCTCCCTGATTAATCCCAACCATATGGAATGCTCTAATCCATCTTCGTATTGGGCAAAAGCGGAGCCAGTGTTATAAGGTGGGTCGATATAAACACACTTCACCCTCCCCGAAAAATCCGCTTCTAGCGCCTTCAACGCCAACAAATTATCCCCAAAAATCAAACGATTATCAAAAATGTCGCCATCCGTCACACGATGCCCGGCATGATAAGACCTCTGCAAATCCTCCAACAAAATGCGCGGCTCCAACCTGGGACGCTTCTCCTTCCCAATCCACATAAGTTCGAGTTTTTGTTTGTTCATTGTTGCTCCGAATCAGTTCTTGTGTAGCCCAAGTTTGTCGAACAGGATGCGGTTGCGGCGCTCTGCATCCTTGATTAGCTTATCATAAGAAATGATTTCAATGTACCCGTTGCCACTGGACAAGGATGAGAAATAGCCTTCATTGTCCGCTGTCCGGTGATAACGCCCAAAGACCTGTTTATGCAGGGATGGGGTTAAGTCCGCAATGAGATATCCGGTGTAGCGAAGATTTGCAGGATTGATTGGTCTGCCATCAATATTCTTGACACTTCCTTCGGAAATTTCCCGAAACCGCTGGATGATTTGGTCAGCAGGGTCTTTGTCATAGTTATCCCGCAAGGGGCGCTTAAATTCAATGATGACAACCCCGCCGCTTGGCAGACTATCCGCCTCGGCAATGCCGATAGGTGTGTCGTAAAAAAAGGCAAGAATATCCGGTTCCTTGCCTGACGTATTCTCCAAGCCTGAAACGCTCTTCAACTTTTTATCTGAGGTCAGTAGCGTGTGGTAGCACAAACGTTCGTCAATGACCCACAGGTTTTGTTGCTCAAAGAATACATCTTTTGAGGTTGTTCCCATCGGGAAAATCATCTTATGCAAGACACGCTCAAACGGGTACTTCTCATCTGCTTGAGTTTTCTTCAAGCTATTTTTCACAAGGTCAAGGATGGTTCGCCGTTGCGCGATATAGGCTGCCAGTTGTGCCTTTCCACATTCATTGATCTTTTCCGCCAGTTCCTTAAATTTTTCTTGGTATTGCTCGAAAGTCTCCGACTCAAATAATGCGGCGACATGGCGAGCTTCCTTACGAACGTCATCTTCAACGGTACGCCTGACGTGTAGAAGCGCCTCATCCAGCTTTTCGATGGACAGCCCAGGTGGAATGCTCCGCTCAATAATATCCTTGTAGCGTGGATGTGTCAGCACCCTATATTCAGGCGCTTGTTCCACAAACCGTTCGATTTGAGTGCGCTTTTCCTCGTTTGTTGACTTGAGGTCATCAATCAGTAGTGGTCTCAAGGTTTTAGAAATACCTTGATTTAGAGCTTGACGGGAAACTAATGATTTATCCAGATCAAGTTCTTCATCGCTCTGGAACGAGATTCGTGTGCGTTCTTGATTAGAGTTGTCATCCAGATATTTACCTGTCACCAATACGATTAATGTATATGGTTTTTGGTCGCTGTCTAGCAGTTTTTCAGGGAGTTCTGGAAGCAGATTGCGCAATTTACTGGTTGTTACCTCTCGACCATTTGCACACAAATGAAGATCATGGCGTGCACGCCCATCACTATGACGATAGGCTTGCAATGAGAACGTGATGCCGGATACATCGAAGAATTGTTCCGAAATATGGGTCAATACCTTGGAATCAAACAGTTTCTTCAAATCAATGGGTGCGTGACCAGAAGACTCCAGAATCATAGAGGGACAAGAACATGCCGCGAACCGGATCAGGAAATGCGTGATAATTCTCTCAGCAACAATTTCAGGATCGTTAGACCAACCACCTTTATATTTTTCACTCATGCCCCGCATTGAAATTTGTGTTCCACAAGATTCTTGTATTTCAATGGGTTTATCGGACTCTTCTTTGACCTCATTTTTGATAGAAAAATCAAATACACGTAGCAGATTTTTGTTTTGTTGTTTGAATATACTACGAACATGTACTGATGAGAAAACCTTTAAGAAAGTAAAGCGCCCGACACCTCTGCCACCAATTTTAACTTTGGAAAGTGTGTGAGCCTCTTTGAACGAGGCAAGGTTCCTATCATCAAACCCTACACCATCATCTCTAATGTCGAATCCATCTACGACAAGCGTCTCATCCCCACCTTGATGAGCCAAGTCGTTTATAGCAACCAAACGAATACGAATAGAGTGACCAGTAAATCCATTGCCATGCGCTTCTATTGCGTCAATGGCATTCGAGATAGATTCAAACAAAGGCATCATCGCCTTTGTTTGCGAGAGTTCTAGTCTATCGACTAACCCTTTGATATTTGCAAGCATTACTTCAACTCCCATTCGGTAGTAAATAACGTGCGCGCCCCTATCTGCCATCGCACTCAGAGCAGAAAGCTAGCAGCCCAATATGAGAAACTAGCTGCATTCTATGCTATTTGCGCGGTTTGGCGAATCAATGCCAGACCTCTTTTTTGTTTGCTGCCGCTCTCATGCTTCCTGTTTCCTGTCCCCCAGCAGTCCGGTGGCATCCCTGTTATCCAGTTCCAGCTTGGGCGTGGCGGTTTTCAGGCGTTTTTCAACCTGTTTGATGTGCTCGTCCGCCGGGATATTTTCCGGCAAAACACCGCCAATGCGTCGGATGGCATCGCGTACTTCCCGCCCGACCTGTTCATGGGTCTGAATGGCTTGCGATTGGCTGCGGATATTGTCATGCGCCAGTTTGTCGCGGGTTTGCGTCATGCGGAACTGGTTAGCCGCCAATTCCGTAGCATTCATCCGGTCAAGAAGATTGTCTTTTTCCGGTATGGCTTTACGCGCTTTGATGGCGTCACGCCCCAAACCGCCGTACAGTCCCTTGTAACCTGCGTCATGAAAGACGCCGAACATGCGGTTCTGTACGCCTGCCTGTTGCGCCGCACCGGACAACGCCTTGAATTCTTCGGCGGTTTGCTTGCGTAGTTCCAGTCGTTCAAGGTCGGCGGCGGCTTGGTCGCTCAATTCCTGGCGACGGGTCTGGATGGCGAAATATTTTTGCGCTTGGGCGATTTCCGGCTTGCGCGGGTCGCCGTTCTGGGCGATAAGGTAGCAGGCGAAGCGGGAGAGGTGGTAGTCGTCGACATCGCGCACACTACCCGACCCCAAGTCGACCATTTTGCCGGCGCCGGCAAAATGGTGCTCTGGTGGATTCCCTGATTGTTTACAAGAACTTGCGGCGCGTTCAATCGCTTGCTCGAAACGTCGCCACTGGCTGTAGCCTAACAAGGGTTGCAAGGCGCGGGCGCTCCAATACTCGGCTCCGTATTCGTTGATTTGCTTGAGGGCTTCAAAGCTTTTCCCTGCGATGGCGAGCGGGGCATCCGTCATGGTTCGACTCCTTGGGGTCACGCGGTTGTTTCGACTTGCGCGTATTTTACTGCCAAGTTTGCAGTCCATATCATGTGTTGCGAACAGTTCTGATATGGGCGCAAAAAGTCATGATATGCTGTGAATGTTATGGTTTCGGCGCACGCGCCACCATGACTTCGCAGCATCATTTTGACCATAAAACAGGAGTGAGACACATGACGCAACCCACCATCACTGAAACAAAAATTGTC
Source organism: Zoogloeaceae bacterium (assembly GCA_031287525.1). Classification (GTDB taxonomy): domain Bacteria; phylum Pseudomonadota; class Gammaproteobacteria; order Burkholderiales; family Rhodocyclaceae; genus Azovibrio. The sequence goes on from JAITSU010000067.1 coordinate 6,393, forward strand.
CACGCTGACGCCACCGCCCTGGGGGTATTCGGGCTGGCGCTGGTGACTTTCGTGGCTTCCACGCAGAAATTGGGCTGGACGACCGGGTCCGTTTATCTGATGCCTTGGGCGCTGTTCTTGGGGTCGATCGCGCAGATTTGGGCGGCGGCGATCGACTACAAGCGCAACAGTTATTTCGGCGCGATTGTGCTTGGCGCGTTCGGGCTGTTCTGGGCTGCCGTTACCCTGCACTGGGGCATCGCCAACGGCTGGTTCGGCGCGGTGCCTGCCAATGCGGACGCCCGGCAATTCGGCTATGCCTGCTTTGGATTTCTGATTTTTTCCGTGTTCATCACGGTTGCGGCGTTCGAGGCGAACAAGGTGTTCGGCGTCATTCTGGTGCTGATTCTTGTGTTGCTGGGATCGCTGGGGCTGCAACTGCTGGGTGTTAATCCTGATCTGTTCGGCAAGCTCGCGGCCTGGGCGGAATTTTTCATCGCGCTCCTGGGATTCTATGCAGCGGGCGCCATCTTTTTGAATACCTTTTTCGGTCGCACCTTGTTGCCGTTGGGCGCGCCAATGGGATGGGTGAAGAAAGGGAGTTAATCTCTGCCTTGAAGTTGGAAATAAAAAAGGGTCGCAAGACCCTTTTTTATGGCGACGCTTTTTACCACTCAATTCACTTCAAGCGCGCGCGGGCGTCCGCTGCCGATGTCCAGATGTTGTCCGGCGTCGGAGAGCAGTTCTTTCATGTCCAGGATGAGCACGATTTGACCGTTGGAGAGCGTGGTCACGCCAGCCACGCCGTGCGGACGGAAGTCTTCCAGCGACTTGATCACGGCATCATCGCGTCCCGCGAAGCTGTCGACTCCCAGGATGAAGCTGCGTTCCGCCGTTTGCATGAGTACGCCATATTCGGGGTAGCGTTCCTGTTGCCAGCCGAGCAGACGCACGAGGGAGATGACGGGCAGGATTTCGCCGCGCACCACCAGCGTGGATTTGCCGCCCACCTCCTGAACCTTGTCGCGTTCGATGGGCAGGATTTCGCGTACCAGCGACAGCGGCAGGGCGAAGGGTTGGTCGCCCAGCAGTACCAGCAGCACCGGCAAAATCGCCAGCGTCAGCGGCAGGGAAATCAGGAAGACGGAACCCTTGCCGATTTCGGAACGAATTTCGATGGAGCCGTTCAGTTTCTGGATGTTGGTTTTCACCACATCCATGCCGACGCCGCGCCCGGAAACGTCAGAAATCTGGGTCTTGGTGGAGAAACCGGGCAGCAGAATCAGGTTGAAGCTCTGACGGTCATCCAGGGTGTTGGCTTCTTCTTCGCTGATCAAGCCCTTTTCCACTGCCTTGGCGCGGATGACTTCCGGCACCATGCCGTTGCCATCGTCGGCGACGATGATGACGATGTGGTCGCCTTCCTGACGGGCTTCGAGGCGCACCAGACTCTTTGCCGACTTACCGGCGGCGGCGCGGACTTCGGGGCTTTCGACACCGTGGTCGACGGCATTGCGAATCAGGTGAATCAGCGGGTCGGACAAGTCTTCAATCATGTTCTTGTCGACTTCGGTTTCTTCACCCGCCAGCACCAGTTCTACATCCTTACCCAACTGTCGCGCGAGGTCGCGGGCGATGCGCGGGTATTTCTGGAACAGCCGTCCGATGGGCTGCATACGGGTCTTCATGACCGAGTTTTGCAGGTCGGAAACCAGCAGGTCGAGTTGGCTGACCGCTTGGTCGAGCGCGTGCAGGGTTTCGGAATCGTTCTTGCCCGCGAGGATGTCGGCGCGCAGACTGGTGAGCCGGTTCTTGGTCAGACCGATTTCGCCGGAGAGGTTCAACACCTGATCAAGACGCGAGGTGTCGACGCGGATGGTGTTTTCGCGTGTTGCCGCTTCAACACGACGTCCGCTGCTGCCGCTGCTCTTGACTGCGGGCGCGGCGGGCAGGTGCGCGCTGCTGCCTTGATGCGCGTCGGCATCGCTATGGTGTTGTTCGTCACCGGCACCCGACGTAGAGGAGGCGGACGCGACGGACGCGGCGGGGATGACTTCGCCGGATACGGCGGGTTTTTGTCCGCTGACGGTGGCATGCAGGGCGTCCCAGTCCGGGCTGCTACCCGCCGCGCCGGTTTGTGGCGGGGTTGCGGCAGCTTGTGGCGCTACAGAAGCGACGGCAGGCGCGGCGCTGGAAACCAGCGGTTTTCCAGCGGCGGCATCTTCCAGCGAACGGATTAATTCGGGGTCGGCGGGCGGCGGTTGCACACCGGATGAGAGGTCGCCAAACATGTCACGCACGCCTTTGGTGGCGGCCATGATCATGTCCATCAATTCGGGCGACAGGCTCAGTTCGCCATTACGCAGCTTGTCAAACAGCGTTTCCGTGCGATGGCAGAGCGTCACGAGTTCCGTCGCGTTCAGAAAACCCGCGCCGCCTTTGATGGTGTGGAATCCGCGAAAAATATCATTCAGCAGTCCCCGATCATCCGGGCTTTTTTCCAGGTCGACCAGTTTGTTGTCCACATCGGACAACAGGTCGCTGGATTCTTGCAGAAAGTCCTGCAAAAGATCTTCCATGCCAGCAAAATCGCTCATTTTTTTCTCCTAGAATCCCAGACTGCCCAGCAGGTCGTCGACCTGCTGCTGATTGACCACGACATCGGAACGCCCTTCCGCATTGACGACCGGGCCGTTCATCAGACTGGTCACTTCTTCCGAACGTTTGTTTTTCGGCACGACTTCAAGCAATGCCGCCATGAGTCCATTTTCCAGGTCTTGCGCCAGAGCGACGGTCTTTTTGATCACCTGCCCGGTCAAATCCTGAAAATCCTGCGCCATCATGATTTCCATCAGTTGCGCGTTGACCACGCCGGTTTTTTGCGGCAGGTCAGTATTCAAATACGCGCGTGTGTCTTCCGCCAGTTGCTTGAATTCAGCGGTCGTCAACTGGTTGGCAAATGCCTTGTTCCAGCGTTCGCCCAGTCCCTTGGCGGAACCGCCCAAAGCATCCATCGCCGGTTGCGCGACATCGGTGGCATTCAGCACCCGGCAGGCCGCCTGTTCGGTAAGGCTGGCGATATACGCCAGCCTGTCCTTGGCGTCCGGCAGGGCGCTGGCGGCGTTTTCCAGAATCTTGTCATAGCCCAGCTCATGCAGGGTATTGTGCAACTGGCGCGTCATTTGCCCCAGACGATTGAAAACGCTTTCCTGCGTCGGCCATTCGCCATTTCCGCCATCGGCTGCCGATACAGCGGCGGCAGGCGCGGGGGCAGGTGTCGTTGCGACCTCGGCAGCGTGTTTCGTTTCAGCGGCAACCGTATCGAACAACGCTTCCAGAGCGGCGTCGTCGCCACCCGGAGATGAGGCTGCCGGGGCGGGGGTGGGCGCAGGTGGCGGCACAGCGGCAGGCGCTGCTTGGGCGACCACGCTGTCAAAGAGGGCTTCCAGGTCGGGGTTGTCGTTATCGGGGGTCATGTATTGGCTCCATACCCTCAGGCTTGCGCCATTTTTTCAAAAATTTTGTTCAGCTTTTCCGAAAGCGTCGCGGCGGTGAAGGGTTTGACGATATAGCCGCTCGCGCCAGCTTGGGCTGCGGCGATGATGTTTTCCTTCTTCGCTTCCGCCGTCACCATCAGCACCGGCAGGTGCTTCAGGCTCGGCGTGGAACGCACGGTTTGCAACAGGGTCAGACCATCCATGTTGGGCATGTTCCAGTCCGTCACCACGAACTCGAAAGGCTCGGTGTTCAACTTCTGCAAGGCGATCGCGCCGTCCTCGGCTTCATCGACGTTGGTGAAGCCAAGTTCTTTCAGCAGGTTACGCACAATGCGCCGCATGGTGGAGAAATCATCCACAACCAGAATTCTCAGTTTAGGATCGGGCATACTGCACTCCAATATATTGCTTGCTGTTCATCAATGTTCGATCAGGGGTCGCAGGGTGTCGGCGAGCACTTCCGCGTCGAACTTGGCGACATAGCCATCCACTCCGACCGACTTGCCCATCGCCCGGTTCGCCTCGGACGACAGGGATGAGTGCATGACCACGGGCACGCCTTCAAAGCGGGGGTCGTTCTTGATATTTTTGGTGAGCACATAACCGTCCATTTCCGGCATTTCGGCGTCGACCAGAATCAGGTTCACTTCCTCACGCATCGGGATGCCGACCTGCTTGGCGTGCGCGGCGATGGCTTGCAGCCGCGTCCAGGCTTCCGCGCCGTTGTTGGCGTGTTTGTGTTTGACGCCCAGCTTGTCCAGCACTTCGGCAATTTTCTTGCGCGCCACAACGGAATCGTCGGCGAAGAAGACATTGGTATCTTCCTTCACCCGCGCCGGTTGTACGTCGACAATGATGGCTTCGCCGAAGGCGTTGGAAAGGATTTGTTCGACATCAAGGATGGAGACCAGATGCCCCTCGCCCAATTCGATCACGGCGGTAATCAAGCCCTGATTGGCGTTCAGCACGCTTTCCGGCGCTTTGACCTTTTCCCAGTCCACCCGGATGATGCGGTCGACTTCGTGCACCAGAAAACCCAGGGTGCGCTTGGAGTACTCCGCCACCATCATGCTCCCGCCCAAATCTTTTGGCGGTTCGTCCAGTTCCAGAAAAGACGAGAGGGACAGTACGGGAATCACGTTGCCGCGCAGGGAAACCAGACCTTCCACGCCACGCGGCATGTTGGGGGTTTTGGTGATATGCGGCGTGCGCCCCACTTCGCGCACCTTGAAGACGTTAATCCCGAAAGTTTCATTGGTGCCCAGAGAAAAGAGCAGGATTTCCATCTGGTTGGAACCCGCCAGCCGGGTGCGGGCATCGACGCCCGCGAGCAGATTCTTGTTTGCGTTGTCCATGATGTTCTCCCGGTTCACGCCGCGACAGGCGCGGGCAGATTGGAAGTCAGGCGTCGCGCCAGCGTTTCGGAAAGGCGCTGCGGCTCGAACTTGGGTACATATTCGTCAACCCCGACCGACAGCCCCAGTTTTTGATTGGACATGCCAGAGAGCGAAGAATGCATAATGACGGGAATGGACGCGAAACGCGCGTCATTCTTGATTTTCTTGGTCAGAATGTAGCCGTCCATCGCGGGCATTTCGATGTCAGTCAGGACGAGGCTGATGAGGTCGGCGGGCGCCTTGCCGATACCGTTGGCGTAATTCGCCATTTTTTCCAGTTCTTCCCACATCTGTTGCCCGTTGTTGGCGGCGACATATTTGACGTTCATGGCGTCGAGGGTACGCATCACCTGTTTCCGCGCCACCACAGAATCATCGCAGAAGAACACCGTGAGATCAGGGTCTTCCAGCTTCGGCAGATTCTTGAAACGCATATCGTCATCGTCGGACTTGGCGGTGTCGGAGAGGATTTTCTCCACGTCCATCATCATGATCAGCCGTCCGTCGTCCAGTTCAGTCACGGCAGTCACCAAGCCGCCCATCTGCGCCATCAGCATTTCCGGCGGCACACGCATCATGCTCCAATCGAGGCGCAGGATGGTGTCGACGGCCTCAACCAGAAAGCCCTGGGTGTGACCGTTGTATTCGGTCACAATCATGACATCGCGTTTAACGTCGGAATCCACCCAGGCATATTTCGCCAGATCGACCACCGGTACCAGAACGCCGCGCAGACTGACCATGCCTTCCACCGCCGGAGGCATGTCCGGCGCGGCAGTGACCGGCGGGGTACGCATCACCTCGCGCACCTTGAACACGTTGATACCGTAAGTTTCGCGTCGCCCGGTGCGACGGTCTTCACCCAGCGAAAACAGCAGGATTTCCAGCTTGTTGGTTCCCGCGAGCTTGGTTCTCGCGTCAATACTTTTAAGTAGTTCGGACATCTTGAATCCCCCCAACATTTTCCGAATGGCAAACCATACCATCACGGACAAAACATATATCCATAAGAATACACAGAATTCGCGCGTTTCGGAACTCCACGTGCAGTTCGTAACACAGATTGCCGACTCGCCGAACGTATTTTATCGGAAGAACGACAGTACTTTGGGCGTAATTTGATAAATATCCGCCACTTCTTCGACCGCGCCAATCTGAAACGCTTCTCTCGGCATCCCGTACACCACGCAACTGGCCTCGTCCTGTCCGAAGGTTCTCGCCCCCGCTTTCCGCATGGACAGCAGCCCTTGCGCGCCATCCCGACCCATGCCGGTCAGGATGACGCCGACGGCCTGCTTGCCCATTACGGCGGCGGCAGAAGCGAAAAGTACATCCACCGACGGGCGGTGTCCATTCACGGGCGGCGTTTGCACGAGTTCCGTGTACAGCCGGTCGCCGTCTTTCCTGACCTGCATGTGATGATTGCCGCGCGCGATATAGACATTTCCGCCTTCGACCAGTTCCCCGCCTTGCGCCTCACGCACTCTGGGCTGGCACACACTGTCGAGATTGGAGGCAAATACGGAACTGAAGGTTTCCGGCATGTGTTGCACGATCAGAATGGGAGGGCAATTCGCGGGCATCCCCAGAAGCACCTTTTTGATGGCCTCGGTACCGCCTGTTGACGCCCCCAGAAAAATCACTTTGCCGCCGCCCGCGCCGACCGAATAATACGGACGCGCCGCGCCGGATGGGACGATGGCGGGACGTGGCGTGGCGCGCGCTGCGGTACGCGGCGCGAACGGCGAAGTCTGCGCGCTCGTGGACTTCGCCGCTGCCCCTGTGGAGCGGGCGCGCACGCGGGCGCTCTTGGCGGCGCGGATTTTTTCCGCCAGTTCCGCCCCATACTCTTTCAGATTGTCGACTCTCGGCTTGGCGATGAAATCCACCGCCCCCAGTTCCAAGGCTTTCAGCGTGGTTTCCGAACCTTCCTGGGTGAAGGCGGAAACCATGACCACCGGCATGGGATGCTTCTGCATCAGTTGTTCCAGAAATTCCAGACCGTTCATATCCGGCATCTGCACATCCAGCGTAATGACATCCGGTTTCAAACTTCGCAGCATGTCGCGGGCGGAGCGGGCATCTTCCGCCGCGCCGACGACTTCCAGACCGGGAGCGGCATTGATGATTTTGCTCAACTGCTTACGCATGAAGGAAGAATCATCCACCACCAGAACACGAATCGACATAGGCATCCTTGCAATTAAACCTGCGTGTTTTCAACGGGATTTTGCGACTTCGTACACCGTCTTGCCCAAAGAGCGAAAGAGGTCGGCGGCGTGCAGGAAGCTTTCCGAATGCCCCGCGTACAGGCGTCCATCCGGTTGCAACAGGGGGACGAAGCGCGCCAGTATTTTGTACTGTGTCGGCTTGTCGAAATAAATCATCACATTGCGGCAGAAAATCACGTCCAGCGGCCCCTTCACCGACCACACCGGATCGAGCAGGTTCAGGCGTTTGAACGTCAACAGCCGACGCAGTTCCGGCTTGACGATGTACGAACCCGCCTGACTGCCCACGCCATTGTTGAAATAACGCTTCAACTGGTCAGGCGGAATCTTGTCCACACGGTCACTGGCGTACACGCCTCTTTCCGCCGTCGCCAGCACATCGGTGTCCAGGTCGGAGCAAAAGACGCTGATTTGCGGGCCGCCATTCGGGAAGGTGTCGGCGACGGTCATGGCAATCGAATAAGGTTCCTCGCCGGTCGATGCCGCGCAGCACCAGATGTTGATTGGCTTCTTTCTGGCGGCGATGTCGCGTAGCTGTTGGGCGAGCAGCGGAAAATGGTGCGGCTCCCGGAAAAATGACGTGAGGTTGGTGGTGAGCGCGTTCACAAAGCCTTCCCACTCCGCCGCGCCCTGACTGTGTTCCAGTTTGTCCAGATATTGTTCAAAGGAATTCATGCCCGTTGCCCGCAGACGACGGGCGAGGCGGGAATACACCATGTCCTGCTTGGCAATGGTGAGTGAAATGCCCGCCTTGGCGTAAATCAGCTTGCGAACCCGCTCAAAATCGGTCGCCCTGAATTCAAATTCCCGTACCGCCGCCCCGTCCGCGACCGGCGTTGAATGGCTTGCCTGCCGGATGGCGGCCAGCCGTTGCGTCAATGAGAGTGGTCGACTTTCGGGTGTGGACAACGCAGACGCGGAAGCCAGCCCCGGACGCGGGGCAGAAGTCGCTGAAGGGGACGAACCAGCAGAAGGGCGGGAAGGCGTGGAAAACATGGATAAGAAATTCAGAGCCGCGTAAAGGTTAACGCGCATTATGCTGGATTTTTCGCCGGGCGACACATCAGGGAAGGGTAGACTTCCCTGAATGAGCGGGGACCCAGAACCATTGCAGCGATTTGGTCTTGCCATCAACCCGAATGTCGATGGCGGAGAGTTGTTCCATTTCGGCTGGCGACATCAACTTGAGATCAAACAAATGGTTCGCCCTTTGAACCAGAAAATCCGCGATTTCCGGGTCGGCGTGTCGCAAGGCTTCGAGATTGACAAAATTCCCGGCCAGCGGGAGTCGTTTCCCTTTGACTTTGATGATGTCATTTTCCAAAGACCGATCGGGAGATGCTATGCGCGTCCGATAATCCAGAATATAGGGTTCCTTATTGAAACGAAAGAGCGCGAAATACACATGCGAAAAGCTATTCGCCGACGTTTGCGGCGACAGGGTGTAGGTGAAATAAAAATATCGCTCGCTAGTATCCCGTTTTTTAATCCCCCTAACAATTTCGATGTCATCCAGCAGGAATATGTCTACGGTGTAACCACTATTGAACAGCAACGTTCTATCCGTAACTCTCCACTGATCTTTGCTGTTTTTCGCCAGCATATCGACATACCCCCAACGATGGGGAGCATCATATAGGTGAAAATCCACCGCCACGCAGAAAATGCGCTCCTGGTCTTCCAGGCATTGAGCGGGATTGGGCGCGGTAACTTGCCGGAAAATATCAAGCGCCGCCTCTGGCGCAAGCGTTTGCGTTTCCTCCGCCGCTCCCACGTCATAAGCCAATATCGCCAAAGCCGCCAAAATTACAACACCGCTGCGCCAATTCATCATGTCTTTCCTTCGTTTGCGCTTCCTATGGCGTCAACTGCGCCGCTGTTGGGAGTGTATCCTCGTCATCTATATCGGTTTCGGGGCTGTCTTCCTGCAAAATCGCCATTTCCGTGCGCTTGTTCAGCACCACGATGCTGATGCGGCGATTGATCGGGTTCAGCGGGTCGTTGGGGTCGAACAAGACCGACGAGGACAGCCCGACTACCCGCAGAACCTTGAGGTCATCCATGCCGCCCAACACCAGTTCCCGTCTCGACGCGTTAGCGCGATTGGCGGACAGTTCCCAGTTGGAAAACCCCTGTTCGCCACGGGAAAAACGCGCGGCGTCGGTATGTCCGGCGAGGCTGATGCGGTAGGGCACATCATTTAACACCGTGCCGATTTCGTGCAGGATGGTGCGCGTGTATGGCTTCAATTCATCGCTGGCGAGGTCGAACATGGGGCGATTCTGTTCATCGACAATCTGGATACGCAGCCCTTCGGAAGTGATGTCCAGCAACAACTGGTTTTTGAAGAGACGCAGTTGCGGCGAATCCTCAATCAATGCTTCCAGCTTTTTTTTCAGCCCTTCCAGCGACTTCCGTTCCTGACGTTCAAATTCCCGCCGCAGCCGCCGCTTTTCCGCTTCCGCGATGTCGCCCTTCTTGACCTGACCGGAACTGCGGCTCAAATCCGTCCCGCCGCCTTGCAGGATGCTGGTCGCGTCGCCCATGCCGCTACCGCCGCTGCTGGCGACTTTCAGCGGATTCTGAAAATAATCGGCGAGACCCTGCAAATCCCCCTTGGCGGTGGAGCCGAGCAGCCACATCAGCAGAAAGAAGGCCATCATCGCCGTCACGAAGTCGGCGTAAGCCAGCTTCCACGCGCCGCCATGCGCGCCGCCGCCGCCTTTCTTGATGCGTTTGATAACGATGGGACGCGAAGAATCGTCACTCATCATCGACCCTTGCGACTCTTCAATTCTTCTTCCAGTTCCAGAAAGCTCGGACGGGCGTCGGCGGGCAGATTCTTGCGCCCGAATTCCACCGCCACCTGCGGCGCGTAACCCGACATGGATGCCAGCAATACCGCCTTGACCACGTTGAAAATGCCGCTGCTCTCCGCCGCCTTTTGTTCCAGCAGAGTGGCGACGGGCTGCACGAAACCATAAGACAACAGGATGCCGAGGAAAGTACCCACCAGCGCCCCGCCGATCATCTTGCCCAACACGGGCGGCGGTTCGCCCACAGAACCCATGACGCTCACCACGCCCATCACGCACACCACGATACCGAAAGCCGGCATGGCGTCGCCCAGCTTGGACATTATGTGCCCCGGCACTTCCGCTTTGTGGTGATGCGCTTCCAGTTCCTGATCCATCAATCCTTCGATTTCGAGGGTATTGAGGTTGCCGCCCACCATCATACGCAGGTAATCGGTCATGAATTCCGTGATGTGGTGGTCGTGCAGAATATCCGGGTATTTTGAGAACACCGGGCTGGATTCGGGATTTTCCACGTCGTTTTCGATGGACATCAGCCCTTCCTTGCGTACCTTGCCCAGCAACTCGAAAAGCAGCGCCAGCACATCCACGTAATACGCCTTGTTGTAGCGAGACCCCTTGAAAATGCCCGGCAACGCGCCCAACACGTCTTTCATGACCTTGGGCGTGTTCCCCGCCACGAACGCGCCGATAAACAGCCCCCCGATCGCCAGATACTCCGTCGGCATCCAGAGCGCCGCCAGACTGCCGTGGATGGAATATGTGCCAACCGCCGAAGCGAGAATAATGATGTAACCAATGATCAGAAACATGCGTTTTCTCCTGGGATTGCCGTCTGCGGCGCGCGCGCATGAAATGATAGAACCCACATTCTACATGGCGATTCAAATATCGGGTATCGGGAATCAGGAATCAGGGTGTCGGGGTAGGTTTCAACCCCGCCCTGAACGTCCCGACGCGTTTTCCGGGCGGGCAGGTTTGAAACCTGCCCCGATGTGTGATTTGTCATCCGTCACCCGACAACCGGGCGGTTCGCGAACCGCCCCTACAATATCCTGTCACCTGCCCCCTGACACCTGTTGCCTGAAAACAACACAAAGAACTTTTTGTCAACAGAAAAAAAGATTTGACTTGCGGGGGGGGGGGGGATGAGATAGTGCGCCCTGTCTCCCGAGGCGCAGGGGACGGGTGAATCAAGGTGCGGGTTGTTCGCAAGGCTCCACAGGCTTACGGGCAATCCTGAAAAATCCTTAACCTGTCGCTTTGGGAACCTTTCCAAAAAATTTCACAAGGAATCTTTCCATGCAAAAGAAACTTATCGCGCTTGCCGTCGCCGCTCTGGCTTCCGGCGCTGCCTTTGCCCAATCCAATGTGACCATCTACGGTAATGTTGATGTCGGCTTCTCTCATCGTAGCGACAACACTGTCAGCAACGTCGGCAGCCAGAACGCCATCGACTCCGGCATTTCCGATGATTCCTATGTCGGTTTCAAGGGCGTTGAAGACCTGGGCAATGGTCTGACGGCGCTGTTCGTGCTGGAAGCCGGGTTTACCGCTGATGACGGCGCAAGCACCGGTTCGCTGTTTCAAAAACAAGCCTTCCTGGGTTTGACCGGCAACTTCGGTACTGCCATCGCCGGTCGTCTGGTTGCGCCCCGTCACTCCTTCCTGGCTTCCCTTGACCCCTTCGGCGCTGGCACCGTGGGCCAATACCGCAACGTGTTCAATGATGTTCCGTTCGCCGGGGTTACGATTGCCGACGTGGATCGCGTTGATAACGCCGTGGCTTACGTTTCCCCCAGCTTCTCCGGCTTCAACGTGACCGCCGCCTACGCCACCAATGGTATTGCTCAAGAAAATCTGGAAAACAATGGCGACGCCCAGGTTATTACCGTTCTGCCGCGTTACACCAACGGTCCGCTGGATGTGGGTCTGGTTTATCAAGGCATCAAGGTCAAAGATACCGACATAAAAGTCAAACAATGGGCATTGGGCGGTTCCTATGACTTCAAGGCTGTCAAGCTCTCCTCTTTTTATGACCGTTTCAAAGTCGATGAGCTGGATCTGGACATGAAGAGCTGGCTGCTGGGCGCAAGCGTGCCCTTCGGCAAACATGCCATTCAGGTTTCCTTTACGCAGTCCAAACTTGATGCGGGCGCTGCTGATGGCAAAGCCAAGCAATGGGCGCTGGGTTACACCTATAGCCTGTCCAAGCGCACCAACTTCTACGCTGCCTACGCTGACATCAACAATGATGAAATTCGTAGAACGAGCGTTAGCGATGCGAACAATAGCGCAACCCGCGTCGAAGACATTAGTGGCGTGCCGACGATTACTGGCGCTTACCAAAAAGGCTTCCAGTTCGGTCTGAAGCACAGCTTCTAATCGTTCCTGCGAAAAGCAAGTCAAAAACGGACGCTCCGGCGTCCGTTTTTTTATGGCGCGATTCCGGCAGGGCATCGCACGGTAGGGGCGGTTCGAGAACCGCCCAATCAAGGTAGGGCGCTGTTTCAGGTAGGGCGATTTCTCCGAAACCGCCGCAGTCAACAAACGGCGCGCTCGGAGAGCGCGCCCTACCTGCACACCCTGCCTAATCAAACGGCAAAAAACACTAGCATTTAATGATGACATTGAAGATAATGCCGGCTCCATTTATTTATGAAGGAGTTGTCAATGAAACATCTGCTTTCCACCCTGTGCCTTGGTCTTGTTCTGTCCGTGGGGATGGCTCACGCCGCCGATGGCGATGCGCCGAAAAAAGAACCTTCTCCGGCGCAGAAGGCGCAGCGGGAAAAAATGAAAAGCTGCAATGCCGAGGCGAAGGAAAAAGCATTGAAGGGCGATGAGCGCAAGGATTTCATGAAGGAATGTCTCTCTTCCGGCAAGGCAAGCCAGAATGACGCGCCCTCTGCCACCCAACAGGCGAAGGCGGACGAGAAGGCGAAAACGAAGGCTTGCCAGAAAGAAGCCAGGGCGCAATCCCTGAAAGGCGACGCCCGCAAAGCCTTCATCAGCGAGTGCGTGGCAGGCTGACACATAAACGCCCCGCATCGACGAGGGGCGGGTATCATTAGGGCGGCGGCAAAGCCGCCCAAACTTTTTCTGACGCCTGAAATCTGACACCCGAACATGGAACTCGTCCTCATCAGCGGTCTTTCCGGCTCCGGTAAATCCGTGGCGTTGCATGTGCTGGAAGACCGTGGCTATTACTGCGTGGATAACATGCCGGTGCTGCTGTTGAGCGTACTGGTCAATCTGTTGCAGCAAGAAGGTTATTCCCGCGCCGCCATCGCCATCGACGCCCGTTCCGGCGACGGGATCGTTCATTTGCCGGAAAAAATCCAGTCATTGCGAAGCGCGGGACACTCGCTGACCTTTCTGTTTCTGGACGCGCAGGACGACACCCTCATCAAGCGTTTTTCCGAAACCCGCCGTCGACATCCGCTGGCGGGCGGCGAGCGCACTTTGCCGGAATCCATCGGCGAGGAACGCCGCCTGTTGCAACCGCTGGTCGAGTTGGGGCACAAGCTGGACACTTCCGGTCTGAAAGCCGCCGCCCTGCGCGAGTGGGTGGCGCAGATTTCCGCCGCGCCGGTGCGCGAGGGGCTGACTTTGTTGTTTCAATCCTTCGGCTTCAAGCACGGCTTGCCGCTGGACGCCGATTTGGTGTTCGACGCCCGTTGCCTGCCCAATCCCTATTACGAGCCGGAATTGCGCGCCCTGACCGGGCTGGACGCGCCGATTGTCGAATTTCTGGAAGCCGAGCCTGCCGTGCTGAAAATGCGCGCGGACATTCACCGTTTCGTCGCGGACTGGCTGCCCGCCTACGCGGAGGACAGCCGCGCTTACCTCACCGTCGCCGTCGGCTGCACTGGCGGGCAGCATCGTTCCGTGTATCTGGCGGCGTGGTTGGGGCGGCAGTTCGACGGCATGTTGGCGCGAATCCCCCGCGTACTGGTGCGGCATCGCGCGCTGTCCAGCCAATCCAGCCCGTCTTGAAACTGTGCGTTGGCTTCGCTTTATTCGTCCCGGCGACTGGCTTCTGGCGTTGCTTGCCGCTGTCGGCGTCGCCGCCAGTTTTCCCCTGCTCTGGCAGGGCGGGCAGGGCGAACGCGCCGTGATTCGTCAGGAAGGGCGGATTTTCATGGAAGTCGCTTTGATTGGGACGCAGGAGATTCTCGTGCCCGGTCCCTTGGGGATGACCCGCATCGCGGTGGAAAAAGGTCGCGCCCGCGTCTTTGCCGATCCCGGCCCACGCCAGTATTGCGTGCGCCAGGGCTGGCTCGCCCGCGCCGGAGAAATTGCCATCTGCGCGCCCAATCGCGTCAGCCTCGCCATTGTCGGAAAAAACGCGCCCTATGATTCCCTCAATTATTGAACTCAAAGTCGACGCCGACGACCTGCGGATCGCGCGTCTGGCGGCGGCGGCGGTCGGACTGTCTCTGGTGGACGCGGCGATTCCCCTGCCCCTGCCGGGCGTCAAGCCGGGGCTGGCGAACATCGTCGCGCTGCTGGTTCTGGCGCGTTACGGCTGGACAAGCGCGGTTTGGGTGAGCGTGCTGCGGGTGGTCGCCAGCAGTCTGCTGTTGGGACAGTTCCTCGCGCCCGGATTTTTTTTGAGCCTTGCGGGAGCGGTGTGCAGCCTCGCCGCGCTCGCCTTTGTCCGGTTTTTACCCGCGCGTGGCTTTGGTCTTGTCAGTTGGAGCCTCATCGCCAGCTTCGCGCACATCGCCGGACAGGTCTTGCTGGCGCGTCTTTGGCTGGTGCCGCACGATGGCATTTTCCGGCTGGCGCCGGTTTTTGCCTTGTCCGCCCTGATTTTTGGCGTCATCAATGGTCTCGTTGCCTGTCGCCTGCAACAGGAATTGAATGTGAACGCCTCCCCAACCGGGCGCGGCTGAATGTTGGTTTTGGCATCATTTTCTGCGCGGGTGTCGCGCTGGCAGCAAAGCGCTGTCTTCGGCGGAGGTGTGGATGGGTAGGGCGCGTTCTCTGAACGCGCCGCAGGCTGCTGACAAAGTTGCACAGAGCGTTTTTTTGAGTGAAGGTTTTCCTGGGAACGCCAGCGTCCACGCTGGCAGCAGCGGTGTTTGTGCGGCAATCTGCGCTCAAAGTCGGCGTAC
>JAITSU010000074.1 GCA_031287525.1 Zoogloeaceae bacterium
CTTTCACCATTTCGCCGGATCGCTTTGAGAATGCCCGACAGGCGGTTGCCTTTGCCGGTCTGAATCCACGTTTGCATGAATCCGGCAGCAGTGTGCGTGGCAAGCCGCGCCTGTCTAAAGTCGGACATGCCTTCCTGCGTAAAGGCCTTTACATGCCCGCTATGGTGGCGCTTTACCGTACCCGGTGGGGAAAAGCCTTCTTCAACCGCTTGTCGGCCGCCGGTAAGCCTCCAATGCTGATTATCGGCGCCATGATGCGAAGCTCATTCATGTCGCCTTTGGCGTCTTGAAATCAGGCAAACCTTTCGACCCCGCTCTCCATGGCGCTTGACTTGGATAACAGTATCTGCCTGATAGGTGACAAGGTATGGACGAAGCCTTATAATCAACAGGAATGCAACCGCTAACCAAGGAACGTACCATGTCTGACAACGATACTCTGACCACACCACAACCACTGTCGACGGAAGAAGTCGAGCAACTGCATCAGGCTGCTGAAAAATTACGCCATATCTTTCGGGAGCAACAGATTGTCGAGCTGAACTATGACGAGGAAAGCGTACGTTGGCTGGATGGATATATTGAGAGGATACGTCTGAAAGCTGATGAACATCAACGGCAAGG
This sequence comes from Zoogloeaceae bacterium, assembly GCA_031287525.1. Classification (GTDB taxonomy): domain Bacteria; phylum Pseudomonadota; class Gammaproteobacteria; order Burkholderiales; family Rhodocyclaceae; genus Azovibrio. The sequence goes on from JAITSU010000074.1 coordinate 625, forward strand.
TCACACTAACCTCATCGGTTCATTCCTTGGGGAATGCATCATCCGAAACATTGGCGGACAATGGGCACGATATGATGGAATGATTTGCATCATGCATAACAAGGATAATGTTGATTTCCCCTACAATAAAGTAGCAAAATATTATGAAAATAGAGCCGACAGTGGAGATTCGATATTAGGGTTTTATCAAACGATAGCGGCGATACGGACACTTCCCTTAGGGTCTTATCAAACGATAGCGGCGATACGGACACCTCCCGTCCGAAAGGTGTACTATTTGGAAAATGCCAGTAATCATCTGAAACATGGCAAGCAGTTCATTGAGGTCAAGTATGGCAAGAGCCGTCAAAAGAAAGAGGGCTACCACTTTTACTCTACGAGCTTGAAGAACATTTCTTCGCAAAGAATAAAAATTGTCCAGTTTGGCGGATACATATTGAATGAAAATAAAATGTGGCAGTTAGCCAACGCAAGCGGTGGATTCTATACCCTTGATGATTTCAAGGATTGGTATCAGCAGAAAGGCGAATGGCTCATGCCAGGTGAAACGGTTTGCGATGCAACCAATTGGGGAACGCCGCCGGTACTTTGGGCTTATCACGGCATAACCGAGACGGGAGAATCGTTCGTCGCGGGCAGAGTATTGGAAAAGCCTATGAATACTTTGAGGAATATATTGACGAACTGGATAGGAAAAAAATAACGGCGCAGGAAAACGGGAGCGCTTCCCGATTGCTGTCGCAGGGGCAACGCCTGAACACTGGCAACGCGCCACGGCATACGCGGCTGGACGCTTGGTGTCAGGCAAGCGGCTGGATTTTCCTGGGGGATTGATTGTGTTCGCATCGTTGCCAGTCTTCCATCAATTCGGCGCGGTGTTCCTGCGCCCACTCCAACACTAGCGCCAAGGCGCGGCGGGGCATGGTCGTTCCAGAACATCTGAATCAGGATGCCGTAGAAGGCGCTGATGGTGGGCATGAGTCCTCTCAAAATCTGTTGCCAACGAAATAACCCCCGTACATTGCTCGCAGGTTTGCCGTGCAACGCCCCCATTTCCGGTACAGTATCGCCTCTCGAACCCCTCACAAATAAAAATGCCGCGCTCCCCCCAAGCCTTCCCCATTCCCGTCGTAGCTGCTTCTACGGCTACCGTCCATCCGCCTGAAGCTGCCGAAGTCGCGCCGGAGTATCTTGCCATGCCGCATGACATGGCGACGTTCAATGCGCCGCGTTTGCCGGAGGCGACTGACGTTGCCTTGCTTGCCGCCGTTGTCCGGCGTTTGCGGGATTTGCGCGGGCGCATGGCGGCGACGGATTTTGCGAAGGCTGCGGAAGTTACGGAAGATTTATTGCTCTGGTCGGAAGCGGAGCGGGCGTTGGCGGGGGATTTGCTCGGTTTTGGCGAGGTCAGCGCCTACACGCATGCGGCGGCGGATGGTTTGCATTGGCGGGCGCAGGAAACGGCGTTTGCCGGTCTTTGGCGAGTGTTGGCGCTGGACGCGGCGGAAACGATACAACGGGATTTTTTGCAGGGCGGGGCGATTCCGCCAGTGCTATCGGACATCATGCGGGCGACGAGCCAGCCGGTTTTACCTTTGCCCGATTATGCCGTGGATGGGGTCATGAACGCTCCGGCGCTGGCGCATGAAATTCTGGCGACGGCGGGCAGCCATGCCGAAACGCGCGTCATCAATCTCACCTTGTTGCCGGTGAGCGAAACTGACCTTGATATTCTCTATACATGGCTTACGCATCACGCGGTTTCCATTCTTTCGCGCGGCTACGGTAACTGCCGCATCACCAGCACCCGCCTCGCCAATGTCTGGTGGGTGCAGTATTTCAACAGCATGGACACGCTGATTCTGAACACGCTGGAAATCACCGCCATGCCGGAAGCGGCGCGGGCGGCGCGCGAGGATTACGAAGACACCCTCGCCCGTCTGGAAGAATATCTGCATACGCTGGAATCGGTATGAACAGCGGGATGTTTGAAAATTCCCATGATGGCGACGCCCGCCATCTGCATCCTGACGACAAGCTCGAATGCGGGATTTGCTGGTGGGTGTATGACCCTGCCGTGGGCGACGCAGCCGGCGGCATCCCGCCCGGTACGCCCTTCCCGGCATTGCCGGAACATTGGGAATGCCCGGAGTGCGGCGCGTTGCGACACAAATTCATGGTCATCAAGGCATGAAAAACGACCATCCCGCCTCGCTGTTGGAGCGCGTGTTCCGCCGCATCGCCGCGACAAGCATGGCGGACATGCCGCTCGCGAATCCGGCGCTCGCGGTCGAAGCGGTGGCGTTCCGGCGACAGGGTGAAAACGGGCATTGGCTGGGCGTGTTGATTACGCCCTGGGCGATGAATCTGCTTTACCTTCCGGCTGCGGATGGCACGCCGCCCTGGTCGGACAAAAAAGCGGGCGACAAGCATCTCTGGCATTTTCCTTCCGGCGCGTATGAATTCACCGTGGCGACGGAGGAGGAATTGGGCGTGTATCACCTCTGCTCGTTGTTCTCGCCGCCGACGCAATTCGCAAATCAGGAAGCCGCCCGCCAAACCGCCTGCGCGGCGCTGGCGGCATTGATGATGAGCGATGACGCAACCGCGTCCGCTGAAACACCCGCTGCGCCAGCAGGCAGCCGACGCGCTTTTTTGCGCCTGGGGCGCTAGATGAACGGCGGCGCGCTCTCCATTTCTGCGGACTGGACGGCGGATGGCGGCGTCCGCATCCTCTGTGTTCGCCTCGAACGCCCGCCTATCGCCAGACTTTTCGTCGGCATGACCGATGACGAACTGCTCGCCGCCGTGCCGCTGTTGTATAGCCTCTGCGCCCAGGCGCAACGCGCCGCCGCCGCTTGCGCCCTTGCCGCTGCCCGCGATGCGCCGCTCCCGGAAGTCGACGCCCGTTCTTTGTGGCGGGAAAATCTGCGCGAACGCCTGTGGCGGCTCTGCCTCGACTGGCCTGCCGCTCTGGGGCAAAGCAACGCGGCGCAACAGGTAGCGCGGGCAGCGTTTGTGGCGTGGCGCAAGCGTTTTGATGAATCGCCGCAGACATTTGATGAAGCGACGGCGGCGGTGTTTGAATTTCTGCGCCATGCGGCGATGCCGCAAAAATACCTGACGCCTGTCCCCTGCCCCCTGATTTCCGACGCTCAAGCCGTCTGGCAAGCCTTGCGGAAAAATCGCCCCTATCCAGTCACCGCGCGTGGCGGCAACAAAAGGGGCAACCGCGGCGGCTACGCCCGGATACAAACCGCGCGCGGCATCCTCACGCATCGCCTCACACTGGACGCCGCCGGGCGTATCGCCCGCTATCAGATTACCGCGCCGACCGACCGCCACTTTGCCGACGCCGCCGCGCTCACGGCTTGCCTCGCGTCCGAACGTCCGGCAGATTTCGCGGCGGCAAAGCGGGCGCTGGCATGTGCGGTACTCACCCTCGACCCTTGCGTGCCCCATCAAATGACGTGGCTGAAACCGGAACAGGACAACTAAAATGCACGAAATGTCGCTGGCGGAAGGCATACTTGAAGTCGTGGAAGCGACCGCGCGGCGGGAGCGGGCGCGACGGGTGAAGCGGGTGATTCTGGAAATCGGCGCGCTGGCTGGCGTCGAAATCGAAGCCTTGCGCTTTTGCTTTAACGCCGTGACCCGTACAACGCTGGCGGAACATGCCGCGCTGGACATCATCACCACAGCCGGTCGCGGCTGGTGTCTGCCTTGCGGGTTGGAAGTTCCGCTGACGGCGCTGGCGGATGCCTGCCCGCATTGCGGCAGTTTTCAGGTGCAGCCCGTCGCCGGTATGGAAATGCGGGTCAAGGAAATCGACATCGAATAGGAGAAAGAAAGATGTGCACAACTTGCGGCTGCGGCAGCGGCGAAACGAGAATCGAAGGCGAAGCGCCCCACGAACATCATCCCCATGAACACCACGAACACGCCCACGACCATGCCCCTCCGCATGAGCGCGCCCGGCACAGCCACGCCGCCAGCGTAGGCGAGGCGCGGCGGGTGGCGATTGAGGAAGACATCCTCGCCAGCAACAACGCTTACGCGGCGGAAAATCGCCAGCGTTTCGCGGCGGCGGCGACGCTGGCGCTGAATCTCGTTTCCAGCCCCGGCTCCGGCAAGACCACCCTGCTCGCCCGCACCCTTGCCGAATTGAAGGCGGACACCGCGCTTGCCGTCATTGAGGGCGATCAGGAAACCAGCTTTGACGCCGAACGCATCCGCGCCACTGGCGTACCCGCCCTGCAAATCAACACCGGCAAAGGCTGCCATCTCGACGCGCACATGGTCGGACACGCGCTCGCCCGGCTGCCGCCGCCCGAAGGCGGTATCCTGTTCATCGAGAACGTCGGAAACCTCGTTTGCCCCGCCGCCTTCGATTTGGGTGAGGCTGCCAAGGTGGTCATTCTGTCCGTCACTGAGGGCGTCGACAAACCCTTGAAGTACCCGGACATGTTCCACGCGGCGCGTCTCTTGCTGATCAACAAATCGGATTTGCTGCCCTACGTGGATTTCGACCCGGAAACCGCCATCGCCTACGCTCGCCGCGTCAATTCCGATTTGCAGGCAATCACCCTCTCCGCCACAACCGGCGAAGGCATTGCGGACTGGCTGGAATGGCTACGGGTCAAACTCGCGGGCGTGAAGAATGAGCGGATTCGGGAGTTGGAAACGCAGTTGGAGATACTGAAGACAGGGGGCAGATGACAGGGTGTGCTACTGACATGTTTACAAAATAAGTCTTTCGGCATATAATGCGACGCTTCTGCGACCTTTGAATGAAGATGCTACTGTATATTTCAAAAGGAATTTCATGAAACATTTTTTATCAGGTGTTCTCTCTGCTTTCTTGCTGGTTAGCAATACTTTTGCTGAACCCCTGCCTGCGGAGAAGGTTCAGACCGGAGAACCTGCGGATTTTGACTATATGTATATAAAAATTAACGGAAGGGTTACTGTCGTTGAAGGAGTGGCTATGTTCCATCTCACAGGGAAAGATGCGAAGGCAATTTATTATCACATGCAGGCAAAGCCAGAAAAAAATAGTGCATGTACAGCAGGGATGACAAAACAGCTTCCCGGGTTAATATGCACACAGTATTTTACACAGAAGAAAGAGAATTTTGAATGTCATATAGGAATAGATCTGAAAAACGGAAAATTGGATTCTTCTCCTTACGAGGAAGCATGTCCTGAATCAGATGAGGAGGAGGTCGCTTCGATCAAGTATTGGGATGCTCTGGATAATAAGCAATTGAGGGGGGAAGACTGAAACCATGAAGCAATTTCTACTAACACCTCTCTTGATCTTCTTTTTTATTGGCAATGCCTGCGCTGAAAACACACCTGTGAAAACAGGTAAGGCCGAAAATCCAGCAGACTTTGAATACATAAGCGTAAAAATTGATGGGCGGGTTACTGTCTATGGGGATGCGGCAATGTATTATCTTACGGGGGAGAATGCCAAGGCAGTTTATTATCACATGCAGGCAAAAGAAGAGAAAGATGTGGTGTGTAGAGCCGGAGTGACAAAGAAAATTCCCGGGTTGTTATGTACAAAATTTCTTTTGCAGGAAGAGAAAGAAAACTTTGAATGTTATATAGGGATAAATCTGAAAAAAGGGCAGATCGAATCCTATTATGATGAGGAAACATGCCCCGAAGGAGATGATGAAGAATCGTACAAATATTGGGACGCGCGCGGCAATAAAATGCCAAGGAAAAAGAAATGAAATTTGACGTTAGGGAACCTCTTGTTTCCGTTGGCGCCAACGGACAGAACTTTCAGAACGATGTCAGGGTTGTGCAAACCGAACTGAAAAGACCGGGATTCTATAGCGGCGCGGTCAATGGACACTGCGACATACTTACGACTTACGCCATACGTGAATACCAGTCGAATTTCATGTTCGTGCCGGATGGTCTCATTACGATGAGGAGTGAAACATGGGATTACCTGTCTAACCCTCTCCGTAAATTACCCTGTGGAGCCTATGATCCCAGTGTTGTGGTGCCAGTTCCGTTTGAAGAAGATGCCACGAAAAAAAAGTTAGAGGGATATTTAGGGAAGCATATTAAGGATATTTGTCCAATAGGATATGTCGGCATAAATAATTGTGCACATTTTGTAGCACATGCAATGGGTATTCGGATAGGTTTGCTTTGTGATGAAAAACTTGTTTCACACAAAAAAAGTAATAGCCTCGCTGTTTCCATTCGTGTCAATGAAATATTTAATAGCCTAGATGATCGTGGTTTGTGGAATAGCAAACCTAGTCACGTAGATGGTACTCTAGTGTTTGTCACTCCAAAAAACAATGTCAACAACAATGAAATGACTGACCACCCTAAAAAACATATCGGCATATTGCACGGAGGAAAAGTTTACAATTACACTAATAGTGCTAGCAAAGTCATTGCAGATATATCGCCGGACGATTTTTTAAAAAAATTTAAACAAAAAAATGTTTATGGTTCTGATACAGAACTCTATTATGGGATTTATTGAATAAAAGGAGAGTACCAAATGTTCACAAAATTTGTTTTCCCGATCGTAATAATCACGTTTTTTCTTATTCGTATTTCGTGTGCGGTGGAGGGAGAAGATTTCTCTGATAATGCTGATCAGGCTATACTCCCATGGACAATTCTTTTGTCTCACTCAAATATGGTTATCCCAAATCAATACGACTCTAACGCCTTGATAATTTGGGATTTGTTGCCTGTTAATAATCGTGAGGTTGGACAAGGTAGTTGCTATATATCACATCCTTATTTTCCTGATTCCTCAAGGCCGCGCATGATCAAAGACTTGATCGCATTGCAGCTGGCTAATTTAAATCATGGAGAGAATAAAATCACTGGACAATGCCTTGGGGATAAACGCAAAGAATGTTTTATAAAAATTGCGCATGAGTCAGGAGAATATGTTTTCGGTTTTGAGATACGTTTTAAAACCAAACAAAACAATATTTTGAAGGGTTCGTTATTTTGTGAAATTACTCCATAATATCTGTCGCATTCCATCTTCCAGAAGAATTCAAAAAACATTTCTCGTCTCCAGACAACACCATGTTCTGGGGAACATTTTTGGATAGGAGCGTAGCATGATGAATATCTTATCTTGGTGGAAAACATGCATTGCAAATTGCATGGTATTCCTGTTCTTTGTTATTTCCGTTACTCCTCCAGTCATGGCGGCCAGTGGTACAATGGCCAGAGAGATTAAAAACAAATACGTTCTTCCTTTGAGGATTTTGTGGAGTTTAGTCGCCTGTTGTCTTTGGTGTGGTGTAATAGCAGCGGCGGAAAATGCGTATGCACAGGAAGAAAATCGGGCAGATGCGACCGAAGCGTTTGATATTTTGTTTTCACATCTAGACCGGAAGATCGTCAAATACAATGGTCATAATTCTCCTGTAATTTGGCAGTTGTTACCTGTCGCATTCCTGATAATTATATCACTGCCCTTAACTGGAAGCATTGCTTTTGCCGAAGAAAATGGAGAGTGGGAAAACTACAATCATTTCAGAGGGATAATGGAAGGGCGCACTACCATCTCCGGCGGATGGGCAGAAATGAATATTACAGGAGGTGTTGCCAATGCCGTATACGACCAAATGTCATTTCCAGTGATGGAAGGCACGAGTAGCATGAATACGCCTGGGCAATCAAAAGGATTTCCTGGTCTTGTTTGCATAAAATATCATCTGCCGAATGCGGGACATGATGCATATGAATGTTCCGCTCTTATTAATCTGAGAAAAGGGACGCTTGTTGATGCTGTTTTTAGTAATGCCGAACCGCAAGATGATGAATCCGAAGACAGGCTGACTGCTTGGTGGGATACACAAAGTAACAGAAGCCCAAGGGGGCCTGATATCCCTGAGATGGTCAAAGACGCCAATAGTCAGGAATGGTCAAAGACGCCAATAGTCAGGAATGGATTTTTGTTGAAGAAGTTAATGAGGAAAATGGAGATCTGGAAGGGTTTGATTACATTCGTGGGAAAATTGGCGGACAGGCGACAGTCACGTATGGATGGATAGATGCTCATTTCACAGGGGATACTGCCGAAGCTTTATATTACCAAATGCCATCATCTAGCAAAAGTGATATCAAATGTACTGGTGGACAAACAAGATGGTTCAGCGGTTTTGCATGTACAAAATACAAAATATTAAATATTGAAAAATATGATTATGAATGTATAGTGTCGATTAATCTAAAAAAAGGATTGATCGATGACCATAATCTACTCTGTCCAAAGGAGGAAAAATAGCGATATGATTTCATTATTTCAGTGGATACGACTTTACCTCATCAGCAGTGTTGCCTTTCTGCTGGTGGGTTGTGCCAGCGCCCAATTCACAGAAGCCAATACTCCGACTTCCGAAATTCGAGTCGTTACTCTGCCCCCAACCGCTAAAAGCGTCATCGGGACGATGTTCTTGAGCGCAAAAGTACCTTTGAGTATCAGTAGTTCCTGTCATGGAGTGGGTACAGATTTTCTGGATGCGACAATTGGAGCGTATTTGAGCGGTTTTCTGGTCGAACTCAATGACCCGGATGGTCATAATTATGTGCAGGTCGAAATTATGCCGGAAGAACAGGCGGGCGAGCGCGGATGGCTTGCCAACGTGTGGATGGGCAAGGCTCAAGAAGAAGAAGTGTGGAAATGGGGCATCGAATTTTTCATTCGCGCGCGCGATGGCATCGTGGTTCCCACGAGCTATCGCTGCATCGGTACAGGGTGACACCCTGTGAAATTTGGTATCCATGTCCATAGCATCATTCATTATCAGTCAGTGAATGATTCAGTGCCTATTCCAGCCTGGGATACTGGATTGTTCTTTTACCGTCTGTGCCTGGACGACACAAATCTGCGACCTTTGAATGAAGATGCCACTGTATATTTCAGGAGAAATTTCATGAAACAATTTTTATTAGGTGTTCTCTCTGCTTTCTTGCTGGTTAGCAATACTTTTTCTGAACCCCTGCCTGCGGAGAAGGTTCAGACTGGAGAACCAGCGGACTTTGACTATCTGTTTGTAAAAGTTACCGGGAGAGTCATTGTCGAAGATGAGGCCTTGTTCTATCTCACGGGAGATAGTGCCAAAGCAATTTATCATCGTATGCGGGCAAAAGCCGTGAAAGACAGTTCATGTAGAGCCGGAATGACAAAACAATTTCAAGGACTATTGTGTACGCAGTTCTTTCTTCATGGGAAAGAAAATTTTGAATGCTATATTGGCTTGGACTTAACAACAGGGAAAAACAGTCCTGTTGATGAATTATGCGAGCAAAGTTTTGATGACGAGGAAGTATTAAAAGAATGGGATGCGCGCGGCAATAAGAAACCAAAAGGCGAAGACTAAATAGCCGCAGTATTGGGGGTGTGCCTCTATCTTGGACAACTGCCTCTAAATGCTACTGTGGTAGATGACATCTGATCCCATAAAGACCTCTTTATTCCTTTCTTTGGAGATATTTTCATGAAATTCACATTGCCTTTTCTTATCACTTTTCTGTACATGGGAATAGCATTTTCCGCCGATCATGAGGGGTTTCGGTACGTCAGAGGAAAATTGTCGGGGCAAGCCGTTATTTACAATCATGGGGTTAAACTTCGACTGGAGGGAGATGCTGCCGAAGCAGCCTATTATCAACTGGAAGGAGTGCCTGAAAAAGACAAGGGCTGCGCTTCTGGAATGACGAAGCGACAATCCGAATTGCCTTTCGGGTTGCAGTGTACAAAACTCGCTCATGTTGGAGAAAACGGGAAAAATGATTTTGAATGCTTGATGAATATCAATCTGGCGACGGCACGCATTGAAAACAGCAATGCGTTGTGCGAAAAAGAGGGGAGAAAATATAAATGGGTTGACATTGAAGGACGAGGTACTGTATCACAAGACCAGTTAGCGGAGTTCCAGATTAAAGGATTAGTGGCTGGTCTGATGTATGATCGACTCGCAGGAAAAATTGAGAAGGATACAGGGTGTAGCAGTGGAATTACGAAACGCCTTCCCGGGTTGATTTGTACAAAAAGTGTTTGGCGCAGTAAAAACGAATGGAATACTACTTTCGAATGTTTCGTAAACATCAATTTGAAAACAGGTCGTATCGAAAATGACCCTTCTGGAGGCATGTGTCCTGATGAGGATTAGAAAAATTGGAGACATCCCCGAATTTTCTGTATATTTCAGAAAAAATTAGCGACAGGTCTTCAGGTCTGTCGGTCAAACGTATTTGGGAAGGAGTTTGCATTCCCTCCCCAAATGGTCGCCAAAACCCCGGTTTTCAGGTCGGGATGTGGCTTCCACCTTTCTTGCGGGCGGGATTTCAACCGGAGTTAATTTATGGGCAACACCAAAGGCGGCAGAGACCAGTCCCCGCGCCCCTCGTGGGGGGGCAGGAAGAGGGAAAATTTTGGATCGGGTAGATAATGCTTCGCGCTGAACGCATCCTCATCACCGGATTGGTGCAGGGCGTCGGTTTTCGTCCTGCGGTTTGGCGGCTGGCGACGGATTTGCGCTTGCGGGGCTGGGTACGCAACACCGCCGCTGGCGTGGAGATTCATCTTGAAGGCGCTGACGCGCAACGGGCGGAATTTCTTGCCCGCCTGCCCGCCGCCGCGCCGCGTCTTGCCCGCATTGAGCAGATGACGCACGTGTCCGTCGCAATGACGGGTTGCCGCGATTTTTCCATCCATGCCAACGCCGGCATGGAAGCGTCATCCGCCCAGACCGCCATCGGCGCCGATCTCGGCATTTGTCCTGAGTGCCTCGCCGAATTGTTCGACCCGACCAGTCGCCGCTATCGCTATCCGCTGCTCGCCTGCACCCAATGCGGGCCGCGCTACACCGTCACCCGCCACCTGCCCTATTGCCGCGCTTCCACCAGCCTCGCGCCCTATCCGCTTTGTCCGGCGTGCGCCGCCGAGTACGAACAACCCGCTGACCGCCGCTTTCACGCCGAAGCCACCGCTTGTCCCGCCTGCGGCCCCGCGCATCGTTTGCTTGATGCCGATGGCAAGCCCCTGTCCGAAGACCCGGCGGCGGGCGCGTGGCGACGGATTCAGGCGGGCGGCATCGTCGCCATCAAGGGCTTGGGCGGCTTTCATCTCGTCTGCGACGCAACCAACGCGGCGGCGGTTGCCAGGCTGCGCGCGCGCAAGAACCGGGACGCCAAACCCTTCGCGGTCATGGCGGCAAATTGCGCGAGTCTCGTGCCCTGGGTGGAGATGAACGAACACGCCGCCCGTCTGCTGCAAAGCGAAGCCCGCCCCATTGTCCTCATGCCCGCTCGCGTGGACATGGCGACTGCATTACCCGGCATTGCTCCCGATCTCGACCGTTTGGGCGTGATGCTGCCCGCCACGCCGATGCAGTGGTTGTTGCTGCACGAAGCGGCGGGGCGACCATCGGGCGCGGCATGGACGCAACAGGCACAAGCCCCGCTGCTCGTGATGACCAGCGCCAATCCCGGCGGCGAACCGCTGGCGCGCGACAACGACGAGGCGCTCGCCCGCCTCGCCGGTATCGCGGACGCTTACTGGCTGCATGACCGCGACATCATCGTGCGCTGCGATGACTCTGTGCTTCAGGAATCAACTGCCCAGAGTCATGCGTCTTTCATTCGGCGGGCGCGGGGGTATACGCCGTTGGCGATTTCGCTCGCGGACGATGGCGAACCCGTGCTGGCGTTGGGGGCTTATCTCAAAAATGCCGTCTGTGTGGCGCGGGGGCGCAATGCTTTTCTTTCCCAACACATCGGCAGTCTGGATAATGTCGCCAGCATCAGTTTTCTGGAAGAAACCGCAGCGCACCTGTTGGCGACGCTGGAAGTCACGCCCGCCGCCATCGCGCACGACCTGCATCCCGACCTGCCTTCCACCCATCTGGCGCTGGAAATGGCGGCGCGGCTTGGCGTACCCGCTTTGGGCGTCGCTCATCATCACGCCCACATCGCCGCCGTCTGCGCCGAATACGGCATTGACCATCCTGTGTTGGGGCTGGCGCTCGATGGCGTGGGCATGGGGCAGGATGGCGGTCTTTGGGGCGGCGAACTTCTGCGTCTTGACGCCGAAAACTGCCACCGCCTCGGTCATCTCACCCCCTTGAAACTCCCCGGCGGCGACATGGCGGCACACGAACCCTGGCGCGTGGGCGTGGCGTTTTTGCGTCGCTCTGGCGCACAGCCCGCGCAAATCGCGGACTGGTTGCAAAGCCGCTTTCCGCATTTTCCTGCCGGACACGCCGCGCCCCTCATTGCTATGCTGGACAAAAATCTGCGTTGCCCGCCAACGACCAGTTTGGGGCGCGTCTTCGACGCCGCCGCCGCGCTGCTGGGCATTTGCGCGCGCAACCGCTACGAAGCGGAAGCCGCCATGCGTCTGGAAAGTCTGGCGGCGCGGCACATTCGCCAACATGGAGAAATCGCCGCTTCGTTGAACGCCCCGCTGGATGAAATATGCGCCCTGCAAAACAGCGTCCTCGACCTCGCCCCCCTGCTCGCTACGCTGGTCGCGGAACAAGACGCCGCCCAAGGCGCGGCGCGTTTCCACACCGGATTGGCGACGGCATTAGCCGCGTGGCTGGCGGCAGCGGCGAAGTCGACCGGCGTCACCACGCTGGTCGCTTCCGGCGGCTGCCTGCAAAACGCCCTGCTCCTGCGCCTGCTCACCGCGCGCCTTGCCACTGTCGACCTCAAACTGCTGACCCCTGAAGTCGCCCCTGCTGGCGACGGCGGGCTGGCGTTGGGGCAGGTTTGGGTCGCGCGCAGGATGTTGGCGCGGCGATGATGTTCTACAATGCGTTCCTTCCCGCTTTTTCCCGTGCCTTCCATGTGCCTCGCCATCCCCGCCCGCGTCATTGAACTTTGCGCCCCCGACGCCGCCATCGTCGACCTTTCCGGTGTGCAAAAAGAAATTTCTCTGGCGTTGGTCGACGCGGTCGCCGTCGGTGATTATGTCATCGTGCATGTCGGCTATGCCCTCAGCAAACTCGATCCGATGGAAGCCGAAAAAACCTTGGCGTTGTTTGCCCAAGTTGAACACGCATGATGACGACATCAACGAACTACGTCCTGCAACTCTGCCACGGCTACGACGGCCCGTTTCTTGATTGCGCGCGCCAGTATGCCAGCCTGTTTACGGGCACGGATTACAAAGTCGTCACCGTTTATCTGACCGGCGCGGCGGATGCGGGCGTGGCGGAAAAATCGGCGTCCGACGAGGTGATTTTTCTCGGCTATCGCAGCCATGAATTGCGCGGGCTGAAATTGGGGGTCATCCGCGATGTGCGCCGCATCGCCGCCCGTTACCCGTTCAAATTCTGCGTCGCGCACCGCTTCAAACCCGTCTATGCGGCGCTGTTGGGAACGAAGTTGCCGGTCATCGGCGTGCATCACGCCTTCGGCGATTACCGGCGTTTGTCCCGGCGATTGTTCGCCCGCGCCTTTCAAACACGCCTCGCGCTGCTTGGCGTTTCCAACGCCGTGCGCGACGAGTTGCGCGAAAGCCTGCCCGCGTGGTCGCCTGACCGCATCGCCACCCTGCACAACCGCATCGACCTTGAAGCGGCGCAATCCGCGCAACTCGAACGCGGCGCGGCGCGGGCGGCGCTTGCCCTGCCCGATGACGCATGGATTGTCGGCAATGTGGGACGCTTGCATCCCGACAAAGACCAGGCGACCCTGATTCGCGGCTTTGCCGAGGCATTGCCCGAATTGCCGAAAGGCAGTCTGCTCGTCATCATGGGGAGCGGGCATCTGGAAGCCAAACTCAAAACGCTGGCGGCTGAATCGGGCGTGGCGGCGTCGGTGCGCTTTTTGGGGCAGGTGTCCGAAGGTCGCCGCTATTTCAAGGCATTCGACCTGTTCGCGCTCACCTCCGATCACGAACCCTTCGGCATGGTGTTGCTGGAAGCAATGGCGGCGGGCGTGCCCGTCATATGCAGCGATTGCGGCGGCGCGCCGGAAGTGGTGGCGGAAAGCAAAAACCATTTTCCCCTGGGCGATGTGGTCGCTTTGGGACGCTTGCTGATTGCCGCCGCCGCCCACCCGCAGAACGGGGATTTTTCCGAGCGCCTGCAAACGTATTTTTCCGACGCCACCGCGCAACGTACTTTCTGGCAACTGCCGATGCTGCGCGCATTGCAAGCGGAGCCGCCATGTTGAACTGGTTGCGCGCCTTCCGCGAACGTGGCTGGCAGGAAATCGACGCCGCCCTCTACGCGCAAATCTGGCGCCGCTTCGGCGGCAGCGTGGCGACACATCCGCTGGTCATCGAACAACTTGCCGACCTCGCGGAGATTCCGGCGCGCTATCTGGGTTGGCGAATTAACGATGATTGGCAAGCGGCGATTCCCACCTGGGGGCGTTATCTGGCGCTCGACAAGCGTGTGCTCAAACAGCGCGGCAAAAAGGGACTCTTTGATCTGGGGAATGCCGAAATCATTTTGCCCGTCGCGCCGGAAGCGCGAATTGCCCTGCGCCACCACGCCCGTTATCTTTCTGAATTGCATACGTCCAATATCGTGACCGCAAAAGCGCAGCGCGAACAACTGGCACTTTCCCGCGCGCCGGAAGATTTTTCCAGCAAATTCCGCTACAACCAGCGTCGAGAACGGCGTCTGGCGGAAGCGGCGGGGGGTGAAATCCGTCCGGCGAGCGATTTTTCGCCCGCCGAATTTGCCGCCCTCTACCTCGAACTTTTCCAGCGACGCTGGGGATTTGCCGCGACCGGCAAGGCGCATATGGCGGAAGTATTCAGCCGCCTCTCCCCACTGCTCACCGGCGCGGCGCTGTTCATCAACGGTTCGCCGGTCGCCGTGCAGGTGCTCTATCGCGCCGAATCGCCAGAGTGGATTTCCATCGAATACATCAATGGCGGCGTAGACCCCGAAAGCCGCGATTTCAGCCCCGGCAGTGTGCTCTCCTGCGCCAACACCCAGATGGCATGGGAAGCGGCGCGCGCGCTTGGAAAACCGCTGCGCTATTCCTTCGGACGCGCCGACCGCGATTACAAAAGGGTCTGGTGTCATCCGCATCCGGTGTTGCGGGTATGACCACGCGCAAACAACATCTGCTCAAACGTCATCGCCGCGCCAAACGCATCGCGCTGCTGCTGACGTGCGCTCTGCTCATTGCCATTGCAATTTTGTGCGCCCCCTGGCTGGCGCTTGCCCTGCTGCTGGCAGGCTGGATTGCCCACGAAGCCTGGTTTTCCGACCACCTGTTCTACAACCCGCAAAGCGATTACCGCTATCGCTTCGATGCCGCCGCTGAAATTCTGCCCGCTTGTCTGGACAAGGGGCGTTTGCGGGTTGATGCGGATATTGCGGAAAACGACGCGCTGTTTCTGGAAATTCGCCTGAAATCCACCCTCCTGGGCAGATTCAATGCGCCCGCCGTGGACATTCGCGCCGATACGGAACGCGACTGCCAGACTTTTGAATTGGGCGCGTCCGGCGCGCGCTACCTTAATCTGACCGGACTTCCGGCAGGAGAAATCCGTTTGCGCGGTTTGCGTTGTTGTATCGACCGGGACGTTAAATTGCTGCGCGTCCGTCGCCCCGATTACCGCCAGCAACGTCTGCTCGTCGTCGCGCCGCACGCCGATGACGCCGAACTCGCCGCCTTTGGGCTGTACAGCCAGACGAAAGAGACCTGGATTGTGACCCTGACGGCGGGTGAAATCGAAACCGAATATTACCAGCGCATGGGTCTGGATACCGTAAGCGCCGCGCGTCTAAAAGGTCGGTTACGCGCCTGGGACAGCCTCGCCGTGCCGCGTTGGGCAGGCGTTCCCGTTGGGCATATTACGCATCTGGGTTATTTTTGTATGCGGCTTGCCGCCATGCGGGAAAATCCCGCCAGCCCCATGCCCTCACGCGAAGCCGAACTTGCCGACACCCGTTTTTTCCGCCTCGGCAATCCTTTTACCCTGCCCGGCGATGCCGACGGACAACCTACATGGAATAACCTGCTCGCTGATTTACGCGCCCTCATCGCGCGCGCGCGCCCCGAAGTCATCGTGCTGCCGCATCCCGAATTCGACCCGCATCCCGATCACATCGCCGCCTACGCCGCCGTGTGTGAGGCGTTGCAAGATTCCGACTGGCAGCCGCAAACCCTGCTTGGCTACGCCAATCATCTGCACGATAACGACCTGTGGCCGATGGGCGACGCTCACAC
>JAITSU010000047.1 GCA_031287525.1 Zoogloeaceae bacterium
GGGGCGCGGCAGGTGGGTAAAACCTGGCTGATGCGGGAGTTCGGGCGCAAGCACTTTGCGAGCGTGGCTTACGTCAATTTCGACAACAATGCGCGGATGCGGGCGCTTTTTGAGGGCGATTTCGACATTCCGCGACTGCTCGCGGGTTTGCAGTTGGAGTCGGGCGTGAAAATCACACCGGAGACGCTGCTCGTCTTCGATGAGGTTCAGGAAACGCCGCAGGCTTTATCCAGTCTGAAATATTTTTGCGAAAACGCGCCGGAATACGCCATTCTTGCTTCCGGCTCGCTGCTGGGCGTCGCGCTGCACGCGGGAACCTCTTTTCCCGTCGGCAAGGTGGATTTTATGGATTTGCGCCCCATGTGCTTTTCCGAAGTGTTGGCGGCGTTGGGGCAGGAAGAGGCGGCAGCGTTATTAAAATCGCCGGACTGGAGGCTGATCGGGGCGTTCGGCGAGCGTTATGCGACGGCATTGCGACAGTATTTTTTTCTCGGCGGAATGCCGGAAGCGGTCGCGGTATTTGCGGAAGAGGGGAATTACCACGCCGCGCGGGAAGTTCAGCGGCGGATTCTGGAGGCTTATGAGCAGGACTTTTCAAAACACGCGCCGAATGTGATTGTTCCACGACTCCGAATGCTTTGGAACAGTGTGCCGGGACAACTTGCCCGCGAGAATCGCCGCTTTTTTTACGGCGCGCTGCGGCAAGGGGCGCGGGCGAAAGATTTTGAAGTGGCGATGCAATGGTTGCTGGATTGCGGGCTGCTTCATCGCGTGAATTGCGTGAGTAAACCGGATTTGCCGCTCGCGGCTTATCAAACATCCGCATTCAAACTGTTTATGGGCGATGTCGGACTGCTCGCTTGCGCCAGCGGGCTGGATGCGGGAACGCTGTTGGAGGGGAATCGGCTGTTCACGGAATTCAAGGGGGCGCTCACAGAGCAATTCGTCGCGCAGGAACTCATTGCGCTTGGGCTTGAACCGCGCTATTGGAGCAATCCGGATGGAAGAAGCGAAGTGGATTTTGTGGTGGAAACGCGGGATGCGGTGATTCCGGTTGAGGTAAAGGCGGCGGAAAACCTGCAATCGAAAAGCCTGAAAGTGTATTACGGGAAATTTAATCCAGACTGTTGCGTGCGAACTTCCCTGTCGGGTTATCGGCGCGAGTCGTGGCTCATCCATGTACCGCTTTATGCCATCGGCGCGTATTTCGGGAATCAGGATTTCTGGCGGTGAAGCGGGAAACATGGCTTACTTCGGAAAATTCACCCCCGCGATTTTCCATGAAAAAAGTCCCTGACGTTTCAGGAAGAAGGAAATGAGTTCTGCATCAGAGGCTTTGTTTTTGAGGGTGACGGT
This sequence comes from Zoogloeaceae bacterium, assembly GCA_031287525.1. Taxonomy (GTDB): domain Bacteria; phylum Pseudomonadota; class Gammaproteobacteria; order Burkholderiales; family Rhodocyclaceae; genus Azovibrio. The sequence goes on from JAITSU010000047.1 coordinate 1,357, forward strand.
GAAGGTGTCAAAATCTTTGTAGCCGGTGGAAATTTTTGTTTCCCCGTCTGAAGAAATGAAAGCGAGCGGGTTGTCGTTCCTGCCGCTGCCAGAGCCGGAGGCGTTGTTGTTTTTTCCTTGCAGCAGCGCGGCGACGCTTTCGGGAGTGATGGCGGCGTCGAGCACGGGGTCGAGCATTTGCACGGCGAGTTGGGAACCGGCTGCGCCCAGAACATTGCCGTAGGGATTGTTGTTGTGTGTTTTGGCGATGGCGTCCGTCATTTTGAAGCGCAGGTTGGTTTTGATGCTTTCCTTGACGGCAGGGAGGTCGATGTATTGGCTTAATGCCGCGACATCCCGCGCTTCGGCGGCGGTTTTAACCGACCAGAGCGTGAGGTAGGGCGTAGCGAAAAACCACGCGGCAAAGAGCGCTGCGATGAGGAAAATCAATTTTTTCATAAACTATTTCCTTTATGCGACATCTTGGGATTGTACCGGCAACGAGAGGATAAAACGCGCGCCGTCGGGGGGGGTGGATTCGACGGCGAGGCTGCCGCCGTGGGCGCGGGCGACGCCAAGGGCGATGGGGAGTCCCAGACCTGTACCCTGACTCCTTGTCGTGAAAAAAGGCTCAAAAATGCGGGTTTGCATGTCTTTGGCGATGCCTTGTCCCTGATCGGCGACTTCGAGCAGGATTTCGTCGGTTTTGCGCTTGGCGGAGAGGCGGATGTTCATGCCGGTTGCGCTGACTTGCAGGGCGTTTTCCAGCAGGCTGACGAGCGCGCCAAAGAGGGCTTTTCTGCCGCCGATGATGATGGCGTCGGGGCAGCGGTTGTCTACATGGAGTTGCACGCCGCGTTCTTTCAGCAGGGGTTCCAGGGTTTGCGCGGCTTCTTGCAGCAGATCGGCGACGGGGATGCTGTCGCGTCCGATGCTTTCGCCGCGCGCGAACAGGAGCACGTCCTGAATCAGTCGTTCGAGGCGGCGCAGTTGGGTGGCGGTTTTGTCCGCGAAGCGGCGGCGCGCTTCATCTGCCAAATCCGGGTTGCCCAGATTGCCCGCGTACAGCAGCGCGGTGGCCAGCGGTGTGCGTAACTGGTGCGCGAGCGAGGCGGCGAGTTCGCCCATTGCGGCGAGGCGCTGGTTGCGTTCCAGTTCGGCTTTCATCTGGTGGGCGGCGGAAATGTCGTGCAACAACAGCAGCTTGCCGCCCGCTGAATCGAGCGGGCTTTCCGCGAGGGAGAGACGCTTGTCGCCGGATTGCCATTCGCCCAGGGTGATGGTGGGTTCCAGTTGGGCGCGCGCTACCTCGCCCCAGTGTCGACCTTCGATGTCCGCGCCCAGCAGGGCGCGGGCGACGGGGTTGGCTTCGGTGATGCGCGCTTCGCCATTCAACACCACCACGCCGGCGGGCAGGGCGGCGAGGAGCAGCCCCAGACGTTCGGACAGGGCTTCTTTTTCCTGATACTGGCGGCGCAGTTCGCCGTTGGCGACGGCGAGTTCGTCGGTGAGCGACGCCGCTTTTTGTTGCAGGGTGGCGTAGGACTGGGTGAGTTCGGCGGAAACCTGATTAAAGAGGGCAAACGCCCGCTGCAATTCCTCGCGTTTGGTTTGACGGGTGACCGCAAGCGGAATGAGCGCGTTATCGGCAACTGCGGCGGCAAGGTCGGGAATGGAAGCGGCGGATTCGGCAGAGGGCAGGGACATGGAAACGAGGCAATGCAAATTATTGGAAAGAGAAAGGGCGGCTAATAGTAGAATAAACGCTATTTTTATGCTTGTCCGCATCGAACCTTAAACTCAGACACCTGAATGGCGACCACCCCGGAAATCACGGCTGATACAGCAATACCCGCTGCGACGGGTACGGCAGAGGCGACAAACGCGACGGCTGCAAGCGCGGCGGATGCCGCGACAAGGTTGCGCGAGGCGCTGGATCGGCTGAACAACACGCAAAAGCTCATGCTGGCGGCGGGCGTCGCTGCCATCATTGCCATTCTCGTCGGCGCGTATCTCTGGAACAAACAGCCGGATTACAAGGTGCTGTTTGCCAATTATTCCGAAAAAGATGGCGGCGCCATCATCGCCGCGCTGGAACAGGCGAATGTGTCCTATCGCTATTCAACGGGCGGCTCGGCGATTCTCGTCCCTGCCGCGCAGGTGCATGACGTGCGCTTGCGTCTGGCGGCGCAGGGCTTGCCGCGTGGCGGTTCTGTCGGTTTTGAACTGATGGAGAGCCAGAAATTCGGCACCAGTCAGTTTATCGAACAGGTGAATTATCAGCGGGCGCTGGAAGGCGAACTCGCCCGCACCATCGAATCCATTTCCGCCGTCGATACCGCCCGTGTGCATCTGGCGATTCCCAAACCCAGCGTGTTCGTGCGCGAAGAACAAAAACCCACCGCTTCCGTCCTTCTGCACCTGTTTCCGGGGCGCGGTCTTGACGCCACGCAGATTGCGGGCATTACGCACCTGATTTCTTCCAGCGTGCCGCAGTTGCCCATGAGCAATGTCAATATCGTAGACCAGGACGGCAACCTGATTTCGCAGTTGAAGAACAAGCTCGCCGAGGCGGGGCTGGACGCCAGCCAGTTGAAATATGTGCATGAGGTGGAAAACGGCATCGCCCGGAGCATCGAGAAAATTCTCGCGCCCTGGGGGGCGGGTAATTACCGTGTTCAGGTGGCTGCCGACCTGGATTTTTCGCATGTTGAGCAGACGGCGGAAGTTTTCCGACCCAACGCCACGCCCGCCGAGGCGACGAAACGTAGCGAACAGATTACAGAATCCGCGAACCTGAACCAGCCGCCTGCCGTGGGCGGTGTGCCGGGGGCGCTCAGCAATCAGCCGCCGGTGCCAGCCATCGCGCCGATGACCCAACCGCCCATTACGCCGCCACCGGGCGAAGCGGGCGCGCCGACAACGCCTGTTCCCACGCCCCCCGTCAATCCCAATGACCCCAATCGTGGCAGGATTGACGCGGCGGGCGTACACGCGCCCTTGAATCCCGTTTCGCCGCCGCTGACGACCGGGACCTCCACCACCACCAATTACGAAGTGGACAAGACCATCACCTACACCAAACAGGCGGCGGGTACGGTGCGGCGTCTGACCGCTGCCGTGGTGATGAATTACCATCTGGTCAAGGATAAAAACGGCGTCGAAACGCCAACGCCGCTATCGGAAGACGAATTACGGAAAGTCATCGAAGTGGTGCGCGGGGCGATGGGCTACAACGAGCAACGGGGCGACGCGCTTTCGGTGGCCAATGTGCCCTTCGCGCTGGAAGTGAAAGCGGATGATGACGGCATCGCCTTGTGGAAAGACCCGGAAAATATCGCGCGTGGCATGGATATTCTGAAATATCTGGTCATCGCGGGCATTCTGTTCGCCATTTATTTCATCATGCTGCGCCCGGTCTTGCATTCCATGTTCCCGCCGCCGCCCAAACCGGAAGGCGACACGGCAGAGGGGCGTAGTCACGCCGGTTCGCATGGCGAAGCGGGCGAGGGAGGCGCGGAAGAAGGCGAGCGCGAACCGACCGAGCTTGACAGTTATGCGGCCAAGGTGGAAAAAGCCAAGGAGATCGCGCAAACTGATCCCAAGGTTGTTGCGGACATGATTAAAGATTGGATGGGGCTAAATGGCTGACGAAGGCTTGGACAAAAGCGCCATTTTGTTAGTGACCTTGGGCGCTGACCGCGCCGCCGAGGCGCTGAAACTTTTAGGCCCGCGCGAAGTGCAGAAACTGGGACACGCGATGGCGAGCCTGAAAATCGTGCCGCGCACGAAAGTGGAGGCGGTGCTGGACGAATTTATCACCGCGACCGCCGAACAGGCCGCCATGCACGTTGATACGGACGAATACATCCGTTCCGTGCTGAACAAGGCGCTGGGCGACGACAAGGCAGCCAACCTGATTGGTCGTATTTTGCATGGTGGCGAAACCAACGGCATCGAAGGGCTGAAATGGATGGACGCTTCCACCGTTTCCGACCTCATCAAAAACGAACATCCGCAAATTATCGCCACCATCCTCGTGCATCTGGAACACGACCATGCCAGCGAAATTCTGAGCTATTTCTCCGAGCGTCTGCGGAATGACGTGATACTGCGTATCGCCACGCTGGAAGGCATCCAGCCGCAGGCATTGAAAGAATTGAACGATGTCATGCTGGCGCTTTTGGCGGGATCCGCCAACATCAAGAAGACGGCGATGGGCGGTGTGCGTACCGTGGCGGAAATCCTGAATTTCAGCGGCACGGCGGAAGAAACCTCGGTCATCGACGCCATCAAGGAATACGACCCCGATTTGGCGCAGCGCATCCTCGACGAAATGTTCGTGTTTGAAAACCTGCTCGACCTGGATGACCGTTCCGTGCAGATGTTGTTGCGCGAAATCCAGTCCGATTCGCTGGTGCTGGCGTTAAAAGGCGCGTCGGAAGAACTGCGCGAAAAAGTCTTCAAGAACATGTCGCAACGCGCCGCCGAAATGCTGCGCGAAGACCTGGAATCGAAGGGGCCGGTGCGCCTCTCCGAAGTGGAAGCCGAGCAAAAGGAAATTCTCAAGGTTGTCCGTCGCCTCGCCGACGAAGGTCAGATTGTGCTAGGCGGCGCGGGCGGCGAGCAGATGGTCTGACATGGCGGACTACATCCCCAGGGAGCATCTGCAAAACTACACCCGCTGGCAGGCGGACGATTTTGGCGCGTCTCGTGCTGCCAAACCCGCGACGGCGGCGGCGGCGATGGCGGCGTCAATGGCAGCCGCCAAGGCGGCGGGAAACCCCGCCGCGAATGCGCCCGCGAGTACCGCTGATGCGTCATCCAATGCGGACGAAGACGCGAACAGCGTTCCCACCGGTCAGGTCAAACTGCCCACCGTTGAAGAACTTGAGCGGATGCGCGAAGAAGCCCGCCAGAGTGGTTATCAGGCGGGTTATGACGCGGGTTTTCTCGCCGGACACGACGAAGGGCATGAGTTGGGGCGGGGCAGCGCCGAGGCATACGAGAAGGAAATTCGCACGCTCTGTCAGGGATTGAAGGGGGCGCTGCAAGATTTTGATCAGGACGTGGCGGAATCGGTGCTGGCGTGCGCGCTGGAAGTCGCCAGTCAACTCGCCCGCACGGTGATTCACGTTCAGCCTGAGAGCCTGCTGTCCACTATCCGCGAGGCATTGGCGGCGCTTCCCCTGCGACATGAGGCCGTCACCTTGCTGGTTGCCCCGGCGGAAGCGGAAGTGATCCGCGAACATCTGGAAGCCCAGTTTTCGCGGGACGGCTGGCAAATTCAGGAAGACCCCAACATCGTCCCCGGCGGCTGTCGCCTGCGCGCCGGGAGCAGCGAAGTCGACGCGACGCTGAACACCCGCTGGCGGCGGATTCTGGAATCCATCGGCGTGACGCAGGAATGGCTTGCTGGCGCGCAGCCATTAGAGAGCAAGGAACGGCGCAAAAATGAGTGACGAAGGCGATGACCCCGGTAGCGTCCGCGCGGGCGTTCATGTGGGTGAGGCGCTCAAGGCGCGCCGCGACGCCGCGCAAAGCCGTTTGCAACACTGGCGCTCACTGGCGGAACAGGCGAGTGAGGCCGTAAGCCATGCCGACCCCATTCTTTCCAGCGGGCATTTAACGCGCATCAACGGTCTGGTGATGGAAGCGGCGGGTTTGAAACTGCCGCTGGGCAGCACCTGCAAGGTCTATCCCAACGTGGGCGCGCCGGTGGAAGCCGAAGTGGTGGGGTTTTCGGGCGAAAAACTGTTTCTCATGCCTTCCGACGACCTCTACGGACTCTCGCCCGGCGCACAGGTCATGGCGGTGGAACCCGCCATCGCGCCGCCCAAGGTCGGGCAGCGGGGCAACAAACGCCGTCGCGCCATCGACCGCGCCAAACAGGTGCCGGTTGGCGAATCCATGTTGGGCAGGGTGGTCGATGGCGTCGGTCGCCCGCTGGACGGTAAAGGTGTGCTGCGCCCGGAAACGCAGCGTTCCCTGCAAAGTCGTCCCTACAACCCGATGGGGCGCGCGCCCATTGAGCATGTGCTGGATGTCGGTGTGCGCGCCATCAACGGGATGCTCACCGTCGGGCGCGGGCAGCGCATGGGTTTGTTCGCCGGTTCCGGCGTTGGCAAATCCATGCTCCTGGGCATGATGGCGCGTTACACCACGGCAGAAGTCATCGTCGTCGGGTTGATTGGCGAACGCGGGCGCGAAGTCAAGGAATTCATCGACCAGATTTTGGGCGAACCCGGCATGAAACGCGCCGTCGTTGTCGCCTCGCCCGCCGACACCGGCCCTCTCATGCGTCTGCAAGGCGCGGCTTACGCCACCACGCTGGCGGAATACTTCCGCGACCAGGGCAAGCATGTGTTGCTCATCATGGATTCCTTGACCCGCTACGCGATGGCGCAACGGGAGATTGCGCTGGCGATCGGTGAGCCGCCCGCCACGCGCGGCTACCCGCCTTCCGTCTTCGCCCGTATGCCGCAACTCGTCGAACGCGCCGGTAACGGCCCCGAAGGGGGCGGCTCCATCACCGCCTTCTACACCGTGCTGGCGGAAGGCGACGACCAGCAAGACCCGATTGCCGACGCCGCCCGCGCCATTCTCGACGGACACATCGTGCTGACCCGCGCCCTGGGCGACGCCGGACACTACCCCGCCATCGACATCGAACAATCCATCAGCCGCGCGATGGTGAACCTGATTGAGCCCGACCACTTGAACCGGATTCGCCGCTTCAAGGTACTCTTTTCCCGCTACCAGCGCGCCCGCGATCTGATTGTCGTCGGCGCCTACGTTCCCGGCACCGACCCCGTGCTGGATGAAGCCGTCAAACTCTACCCGCGCATGGAAAAATACCTGCAACAAAACTTCGGAGAAAGCGCGGAGTTTGAGGAAAGCGTGACAGGATTGAAGGCGTTGTTTGCGGATGAAGCGGGCGGGGCTGCGGCGTAGGTCGGGATGAGAAAGCGCGTAGGTTAATATAGTCCGTTATTTTCTTTCCCCATAAAAATCCCCATGCCCGAAAAATTTACCCTGCAACCGCTGCTTGACCTGATGCGCGATCGTACTGACGAGGCGACGCGGCAGTTGGGGCAGTTGATTGCCGCCGAGCAAAACGCCAAGGGGCGGCTGCAACTGCTTTCCCGGTATCGGGAGGAATACGCGCAGCGTTTCCGCGAGGCGCAGGCGCAAGGGCTGACCCTGCAAAGCTGGCAGAATTATCAGGATTTCCTCGCCAAAATCGACGAAGCCATCACCCAGCAAGACAGCATCGTCGCCGCTTCCGAGCAGAACACCGCCGCCGGTCAGCAGCACTGGCAGGAACAACACACCCGCATGAAAGCCATCGACACCCTCTCTGTCCGCCACTGGGAAGCGCAGGAGAAGAAGGCGAACAAGCAGGAACAAAAACAACTGGACGAATTCGCCGCGCAGAGTTATCAACGCGGAAAAAACCGGGATCAATAGACAGGCATCAAACCCTGCCCCCTGATACCTGAACATGGTATGAGCCTTGCTTTAAGGAGAACAAAGCAACTTTTGTCGGGCAGACATCATGACCATCAGCCTTGTTTCAGCCGCCGCTTCCGGTGGCAATCCTCTGGCAGCCATCACGGGCGACGCCGCCGCGTCCGGCGATACCGGCGATATTTTTTCCATCCTGTTCAGTCGGCTTCTGGCGGGTACGCCGGAGGATCTGGGCGTGGATACGCTGGATTTCGATTTGTCCGCCGCTCTGGAGCAACTGCAAGCCTGGCTGGACGCGAGCGACGCCACGCTTGACCCGAATGTGTCCGCTGCCTTGACGCAGCTACAAACCCAACTGAAATCGCAACTGGAAGCCCAGGCGGACGCTTCGCTGCTGAATCCGGCGGCGTTCACGGAACTGGCGAGCGTGGATGCGGCGGCGCTCCAACAGTTGCCGGAAGAAATCCAGTCCTTGCTACGCGACCTCAAGAAACGTCTGGCACAGGAAGAAGACAAGGCGGACACGCAGATTTCCCTGCTGGGCGCGCTCTCAACGCCCATTGAACTGCCGCAGGAAATGATCTCCGGTCTGGCGAATTCAGGCGGTATGGGGGGTATGGATGGCTCCAGGGCGGACGCCGACCCGCGCGGGACGATGCGGTTGACGCAACATCTGGCGGGATTGGAAAAAGCGGTGGCAGAACTTTTGCCGTCAAAGTCGGCAAATCTTGCCGCTGGCACAGAAAAATCAACGGACGATTTCAGTCAATTGCTGCGCTCGAACCTGTTGCAAGGTCAGGCGCAGAATCAGGGCGTGAGCGCGCCAGTCGCCAATGTCGGCGGGCAGGGATTGCAAACGCCGGTGATGTCGCCCGCCTGGGCGCAGGAATTCGGTGAAAAAATTGTCTGGATGGCGAAAAGCGGTCAGCAGACGGCGCAGTTGAGCCTTAATCCCGCCCATCTGGGGCCACTCACCATCAACTTGAATCTGGACGCGGACAAGGCTTCCGCCACCTTCACCGCGACCACAGCGGAAGTGCGGCAGGCGATTGAAGAAGCCATGCCTCGTCTGCGCGAAATGCTGGCGGCGGCTGGCGTGGCGCTGGGCGAAACTTCGGTCGGTACGCAAACGCGCCAGGAATGGCAGACCGCGCAACAACAAGCCGCGCAACAACAGGATGCCGGGAACGCCGCCCGTCGTAACGCGAGAGCAACGCGAGGCAACGGGGATGGGGCTATACTTGAAGACCATCTGCCCGTTGCGCGCGCCGTCCGCGCGCAACATGGCGTAGGCATGGTTGACCTGTTTGCATGATTTGTACGTATCGAAAGGATTGATTTCATGGCCGCAAAAGACGCCCCCGCTGCTCCCGCAGGAGAAGCGCCCAAAAAAGGCAAAAAACTTCTGATCATCGTGTCGGCAATCGTGGCGCTGCTCATCGTGCTGATTACGGCGCTGGGGTGGTTCTTCCTGTCCTCGCCCAGCGGCGACGACGAGGGCGACGAGGAAGAAGAAGAAGTGACGCAAACCCGGAAATCGAAGAAAAAAGGCGATCCTGCCGCGCTGCCGATTTTTGTTGGGCTTGACTCCTTTACGGTCAATCTTGCGGCGGATGAAAACGGGAGCGGGGCATTCATGCAGACAACGCTTTCTCTGGAAGTTGAGGATTTGGAAGCGGACGCTACGTTGAAAGCCTGGATGCCGCGTATTCGCAACGATGTCACCCTCATCATGTCGGGCAAGAAAGAATCCGAAGTGATGAGCAAGGAAGGTAAGGAAGCGTTGGCGCAGGAAATCAAGGACGGCATCAATTCCATCATTTCTCCGCCCAAAAAAGGCAAAGCGCCGGAAGGTCCGGTGCAGGCGGTGTTGTTTACTCAAATCATCATTCAGTAAGGACGAAGGAGCTTCTCATGGCCGGTGATTTTCTCTCCCAGGAAGAGGTGGATGCCCTGCTCAAGGGCGTCACCGGGGAGGAGGACGCGCCTGAGGAAAGCAATCAGGACACTTCCGGCGTTCGCGCCTATAACCTGGGTACGCAGGAGCGCATTGTGCGCGGGCGTATGCCCACGCTGGAACTCATCAACGAACGTTTCGCCCGCTACCTCAGGATTGGCATGTTCAACTACATGCACCGCAATACCGAAATTTCGGTCGGCCCGATCCGGGTGCAAAAATACAGCGAATTCATCCGCAATCTGGTCGTACCCACCAATCTGAATCTCGTCATCGCCAAGCCCCTGCGCGGCACGGCGTTATTCGTGTTCGACCCCAATCTGGTGTTTCTGGTGGTCGATAACATGTTCGGCGGCGATGGGCGTTTTCATTCGCGGGTTGAGGGGCGGGAATTCACTGCCACCGAACAACGCATTATTCAGGGCATTTTGAACGTGGTGTTCGAGGATTACGGACGCTCCTGGAAGCCGGTATTCGACATTCATTTTGAATACGTCCGCTCGGAAATGAATTCCCAGTTCGCCAATATCGCGACGCCTTCAGAAATCGTCATTTCCACTTCCTTCACGCTGGAGTTCGGCGGCGCGACGGCGGATATGCACATCTGCTTCCCCTATTCGATGATCGAGCCAATCCGCGACCTGCTCTACAGCACCATGCAAAGCGATCAGGTGTCTTCAGACAAGCATTGGATCAGCATGTTACGCAGACAATTGCAGAGCGCGGAAATTGAACTGGTGGCGCAGTTGGGATCGGCGCAAATTACCCTGGGGCAAATATTGAAATTGAAAGCAGGCGATGTGATTCCGATCACGATCCCGCAAACCCTGAGCGTGGAAGTTGACAAAATTGCCATCATGGAATGCGGCTATGGTCAGCAAAATGGTCAATATGCCTTGAAAGTGGAACGTTTCACGTCCGTAGACGCTACGGAAAATTCTGGAGAAAACAAAAATGGCTGACGACGATCTGACAAACGCAGCGCAAGCCGCAGATGCCGATACTGGGGCGAAAGCGGCGGAAGACGATTGGGCTGCCGCGCTGGCGGAGCAGGCGGTTACGGATGACGCCGCGCCCAAGGCGGAAGACGACTGGGCGGCGGCTTTGTCCGAACAGGAATCCGCGACGCAAACTGCGCCTGCCGCGACGCAAACCGCCGATATTTTCCCCTCCTTCACTGCGCCGGGCGCGGCGCCCGGCAGCGTCATGAACGAATTGGATGTGATTCTGGATATTCCCGTGCAACTCACGGTGGAACTGGGGCGCACCAAAATCACCATCAAAAATCTCCTGCAACTGGCGCACGGCTCCGTTGTGGAACTGGACGCGCTGGCAGGCGAACCGATGGACGTCCTGGTCAACGGCACCCTGATCGCGCAAGGCGAAGTCGTCGTCGTCAACGACAAATTCGGCATCCGCCTGACCGACATCATCACCCCCTCGGAACGGATGCGGAAATTGGGGCGCTAGGCGATTTGAACTTGCAACTCCCCGCGTTCCTGGCGCGGGGTTGTTTTATTGACCAGCCCACTCAATCTTTGCTCACAGCATCCACAATTGGCATACCAAGAAGTTTGAAAACATACTCCTCCGTATTACTAACCTTGAACGTAAACACGAACCATTTGTCTTTTATGCTTCTAAAACTTACATAAAACCCTACCAGAGAACCATTATCGCGCTCAATTAGATAAGACCTGTTATCAAAAACTTCCGCTTTTATTGTTTTTTCTATTAAATGAACTTTATAGACGGACGGAGTTGCCATTTTCTCCTGATAATACCTGCTGAATCTATCGACAATCACATCCTGATTTGTAAACTGCGGATCAAGATGATTGGAAAATATTGAAACCAGACAATTATCCCTGGCTCCTGATACGATACAATCAAGATATTGCTTCTCAAAAGCATCCTTATCTTCAATTGGCACCGACTCACCTGCCAACGCTGCGACAGAGAAAAGCAACCCGGCAACGACGCCCAAACCGAACCTGAATCCTTTTGTCATCTTTTTACTCCTTGCAAATAGCTAAAAAATCAATTTGGGAACGGATATTATAGAAATGGTAATCCATTTCAGGAGCGGACGCAGCAAACAGGTCAGCGTTGAACGTTCGCCGCGTTGCTTTTCTGATTCCTGACCCCCCCGCCTTCAGGCGGGGGGGGGGGGGAGGGTTTACATCCACACGAACCAGCTCAAGAGGCTCAGTATGAGAATTGAGCAAAGTACCATCCATGACCCGGCCTTGAGCATTTCTTTTTGCTGGATATGACCAGTGCCGAAAACGATGGCGTTAGGTGGTGTCGCGACCGGCAGCATGAAGGCGAGCGAAGCGCCGAAACCGATGATGAACGGCAGAATGAACGGCGGCATACCCAGCGCCTCGCCCACGGAACCAAAGAGCGGCACCATCAGCGCGGCGGCAGCGGTGTTGCTGGAAAACTCGGTCAACAAGATGATGAAAGCGACCGATGTGACCATGACGATAAACCAGTGTCCATCGCCGAGCACCCCGCTCACCGCCTGCGCCATCACGACGCTTGCGCCGGAGATTTTCAGTATGCT
>JAITSU010000060.1 GCA_031287525.1 Zoogloeaceae bacterium
TAGAGCATTCCTCATGATATGGTATCCAGCCTTTGGTTTGAGAAGGTTGTTGATTTCCATCACCTTGCTCGTCATTATCCCCTTGCTTTATGCATTGGGTTTGTTCCTCTTGTCCGTAACGCTTGTAGGTTTTACTTGGGATTTGCTAGGTCTGAGATTTCTGATTTCTGACAAAGTTTGGTCAGGTCATGCGATGACCATATCGTGGTTCATGTTATTCTTCGTGCTTGGATATATCACATGGGGAAAATTCAAGGCTTTCATGAAATGGTTTGTCAGGAAATCTGACTTGCATCTGGCGAAGAAAAGTCCCTGGGATTTGCTCAAATAGCGGTACGCCGTGCCGAGCCATCACCTGACCGTCCAATGGTGGATAACGCTTCGCTTATCCAACCCTGTGCGCGGACGGTTTCGTGCGGGCAGGTTTCAAACCTGCCCGCAGTTGTATTGTCGGAGCACAGGGCGGGTTTGAAACCCGCCCCTACAAACCATCCTCTCCCCACAAGGGGAGAAGGGAGGGGCGCGTGTCGAAGCCCTCCATCATTTTCGCTTGCCCCCGCCCAAAATAGACCCCAGCAAGCCGCGCATGATTTCGCGTCCGAGTTGTGAGCCGATGGTGCGGACGGCGGATTTGGCGAGAGTTTCCACGATGCCCTGGCGGTTGGAGGGGCGTGGGGCGGCGGGTTTTGCGGATGTCGCGGGTTTTGCGGGTGTGGCGAGGACAGCGTTCGTCTCCGCCTCATGTCGCGCTTCCAGCTTTTCATACGCCGATTCCCGGTCAAGCGCCTTTTCGTAATGTCCGTACAACACGGAAGCGCGAATGATGTGTTCCCGTTCGCTGTCGGCAAGCGGCGCGATACGTGAGCCGGGCGGCAGGATGAAGGCGCGTTCCACGACGCCGGGTCTGCCTTCTTTGTCCAGAAAGGACACCAGCGCCTCGCCGACGGCGAGTTCGGTGATGACGGCGGCGGCGTCGAATGCCGGATTGGGGCGCAGGGTGGCGGCGGCGGTTTTTACGGCTTTCTGGTCGCGCGGCGTGAACGCCCGTAGCGCGTGCTGGATGCGATTGCCCAACTGACCCAACACGGCGTCGGGGATGTCGAGCGGGTTTTGGGTGACGAAATACACGCCGACGCCTTTGGAGCGAATGAGGCGCACCACCTGTTCGATTTTTTCCAGGAGCGCGGGCGGCGCTTCGTTGAAGATGAGGTGCGCTTCATCGAAGAAAAAGACCAGTCCGGGTTTTTCCGGGTCGCCCACTTCCGGCAACTGTTCAAACAGTTCGGAGAGCAGCCAGAGCAGAAAGGTGGAATAGAGGCGGGAAGATTGCGTCAGCTTTTCCGCCGCCAGAATGTTGATGACGCCGCGCCCGTCGCTGTCGGTCTGCATCAGGTCGGCGATGTCAAGCATGGGTTCGCCGAAAAATCGCTCGCCGCCCTGCTCGGAGAGCGCCAGCAGATTGCGCTGAATCGCGCCGATGGAAGCGGTGGAAACATTGCCGTAGCCGGTGGTGTAGCGTTTGGCGTTTTCGCCCACATACTGCGTCATGGCGCGCAGGTCTTTCAGGTCAAGGAGCAGCAAACCCTCGTCGTCGGCGATTTTGAAGATGAGTTGCAACACGCCCGCCTGCGTGTCGTTCAGGTTCAAAAGCCGCGCGAGCAGCAGCGGCCCCATGTCGGAAATGGTCGCCCGCACCGGATGCCCGCGTTCACCATACACATCCCAGAACACGACAGGGAAAGCGGCGGGCTGCCAATCCCGCACATTCAACTTTTGCAGACGCTCGGCAAATTTCTGTGAGGTCGTCCCCGACGCGGCGACGCCGGAAAGGTCGCCTTTCACATCCGCCATGAATACCGGCACACCGATGGCGGAAAAACCCTCCGCCAGCTTTTGCAGACTGACGGTTTTGCCCGTGCCGGTCGCGCCGGTAATCAAGCCGTGCCGATTGGCGAGGGCGGGGAAAAGGGCAATATCGGGCGTCGAGTCTGGCGACTGGGTACGGGCGATGGCAAGGGCGGGAACGGTCATGGCAGTGAAGCTCCATATGCTAGAATCCGCCGATTCTATCAACGCTTGCAAGGTTTTGAGGTAACAACATGGCGGGTCATAGCAAATGGGCCAATATCCAGCACCGTAAAGGTCGTCAGGATGAAAAACGCGGCGCGGCATTTTCCCGTGTCGCCAAGGAAATCACCGTCGCTGCCAGAATGGGCGGCGGCGACCCCGCCTTCAACCCGCGTCTGCGGCTGGCGGTCGACAAGGCGAAGGGGCAGAACATGCCCAAGGACAAAATCGACAACGCCATCAAAAAAGGCACGGGCGAACTCGAAGGCGTCGAATACGTGGAAATCCGCTACGAAGGCTACGGCATCGGCGGCGCGGCGGTGATGGTGGATTGTCTCACCGACAACAAAACCCGCACCGTAGCGGAAGTCCGCCACGCCTTCAACAAACACGGCGGCAACATGGGCACCGATGGCTGCGTGGCGTTCCAGTTCAAACACTGCGGTCAGATGGTCTTCGCTCCCGGCATCGACGAAGCCGCCCTGATGGACGCCGCCATCGAAGCGGGCGCGGAAGACGTGGTGAATAACGAAGACGGCTCCATCGAAATCCTCACCGACCCGACCGAATTCATCACCGTCAAAGACGCGCTGGATGCCGCCGGGTTCAAACCCGAATTCGCTGAAGTCACCATGAAACCGGAAGCCGAAACCGAACTCGCGGGCGACGACGCGATAAAAATGCAAAAACTGCTGGACGCGCTGGAAGGTCTGGACGATGTGCAGGAGATTTATACGACGGCGGTGATGGACGAGTGACGGAGCAGGGCGCGTTCCCCGAACGCGCCGAATTTTGACGGCGGCGGTTTCCTCGTTTTACCGCGTATTCAGCCAGTGCGTAAGCCCCTGCACATTCAGTTCAATATCCATTCCCAGAATGTCTTTCAACGCCGCGTCGTCAAGCGGGCAGCCGTGCGCGCGCGCTTCACTGAACAGATAATCGGTCAACGCCTGTCGCAGTCGCGTCGATGCGGCTTCTTCGTCATATTCCCGACGCGCCAGCGTGACAATGGCGTCAAGTCGACGCAGCAGGTCAGCGCCGAGTTGGGGGACGTTTTGCGCCTGTCCGTAGTGCGGCAGGTACAGCGCCGTGGGGTTCAGGGCGAGGATGCGTTCGATGGAGGCGCGCATGGCTTCGGGGTCGAACTGGCTTGGCGTGGTTGCCGGAATGATGAAGCGACGCTCGCCAACATCCAGCGCGGCGTAAGCCAGACCGAAGGCGTCGCCGGTAAACGCGCCGCCGCTTTTCTGGTCGAAAACGCAGAGGTGGTGCAGCGCGTGTCCGGGCGTGTCGAGGCAGAGCAGCGTCCGCTCGCCCAGCGTCACGGGTTCGCCATCCTGCGCCGCGATGATGCGATCAGGCGCGATGGGCGCGATTTCTCCATACACCTCGCGCACATATTGGTCGCCATAAACGGCGGCAGCGCCGGCAATCAGTTTGGTCGGATCGACCATGTGGCGCGCGCCGCGCGGATGCACGACCAGTTTTGCCCTGGGAAAATCCCGCATCATCACGCCCGCGCCGCCCGCGTGGTCGAGATGGACATGGGTCAAAAACACGTAATCCACCGCCAGCGCGTCAAGCCCCAGGGTTTGCAGGGCAAGGCGCGCGTTCGGCAGGGAACTGGATACGCCGGTATCGACAAAAGCCACCCGCCCATTGTCCACAATGAGGTGAATGGCATCCAATCCGGGTTTGAGATAGCCGGAATCGAAGACGTGGATGCCGTTGCCGTAGTTTTTCAGGCTCAACATTGCGCTGTCCTCAACAAGGTTCATGTCGCCCGAACGCATCCGGTTCGCGCCGAAGGTCTGGAATTGCATGTCGTCTCACCCAATATCAGTTGATGCTGCCCGAACGTCCCGGCGCGGCGGTCAGTGAAATAGTGTTCCAGCGCGAGGCGCACGGTGAGAAACGCCAGTTGCGACCAGGGAATTTCGTCTTCCGCAAAGAGCGCGGTTTCCAGACTTTCTTCGCCCGGCGCGTGCTCGCCGCCCGCGAGCGCGCCGCGATAAAAAATATGCACCTGATTGATTTGCGGCACGTCAATCAGGGCGAACAGGCGCGAGTGTTCGACGCGGGCGCAGGCTTCTTCCAGTGTTTCCCGCGCCGCCGCCGCTTGCGTGCTTTCGCCGTTTTCCATGAATCCGGCAGGCAGCGTCCAGAATCCGGCGCGCGGCTCGATGGCGCGGCGGCAGAGCAGGAGGCGCTCCTGCCATTCGGCAATCGCGCCCAGCACCAGTCGCGGGTTTTCGTAATGAATGTAACCGCAAGCGTCGCAGACATGGCGCAGCCGATTATCGCCCGTCGGAACGCGCTGGCTGACGGGCTTGCCGCATTGGGGACAGAAATAAATCATGGCGGGAAGTTTAACATCCAGAAGACAGAAGTCAGGTATCAGGTATCAGGCATCAACACCGGAGCTGTGTCGCCTTGCCTTTGAGTTCTGATGGAGGATTACAAATCCTCATCCAGCGCCAGCGCCTTTTGTTGGCGGGAGATGAATTCCTGCATACTGTCGATGCCGCGCATTTGCAGGATGGTGTTTCTGACGGCGGCTTCGATGAGCACCGCCAGGTTGCGACCGGCGACGACGGGGATGACGACTTTGCGGATGTGGACGCCCAGGATGTCCTGCGTTTGCGCGTCCAGCGGCAGGCGGGGGGCTTCCACACCGACGACGGGTTTTTGCAGGTACACGATGAGTTTCAGTTTCATTTTCCGGCGCGAGGCGGTTTCGCCGAAAATGGAACGGATATTCAGCAAGCCCAATCCGCGCACTTCCAGATAGTCCTGCAACATGCCGGGACATCTGCCTTCGAGGGTGGAAGGGGCGATGCGGGCGAGTTCGACGACATCATCGGCGACCAGTCCGTGTCCGCGCGAGACGAGTTCCAGCGCGAGTTCGGATTTGCCGACGCCGGAGTCGCCGGTAATCAATACGCCCATGCTCAACACGTCCATGAATACGCCATGCACGGAGGTGGTGGCGGCGAGGCGGCGGGCGAGGTAGATACGCAACTGGTCGATGACGGCGGCGCAGGGTTTGGGCGAGGTGAACAGCGGGGTCTGCGTGGTTTCGCAGAGGTCGCGCAGGATGCCGGGTACGGGCAGTCCATCGGAAACAATCAGCGCGGGCGGCAGGGCGGAGAGGAGTTCGCCGACCTGCCTGGCGAATTGCGCGCTGGAAATGCGGTTGAGCCAGGCGATTTCCGCCTGTCCGATGACTTGCAGACGCTCCGGGTGGATGAGATTCATGTGACCGACGACATCCGCGCCGTAGTTGCCGGTTTCTTTCAGGCTGATATGACGCTTGATGCCGTTCGCGATTTCCCAGACGAGTTCCAGCTTGTCGCGGTGGTCTTCAAAGAGCTGTTGGAGGCTGATTTCCTGCATGGCGACGGGGCAAACGGCGGGTTAGTCTACGCTGACGGTGGAGAAAAGTTCGCGCACGCTGGCGGCGTCGGAGGCGGCGGCGAGTTTTTCCCGAAAATCGCGGTTGGCGAAGCAGGTGGCGAGGGCGGCGAGTACCTGCAAGGAGGTTTCGGTCGCCTGTTCCGGCGCCAACAGGATAAACACCAGATTGACTGGTCGTTTGTCGGGGGCGTCGAAGTCGATGGGTTCCGCCAGCCGGATGAAGGCTCCGACGGTTTCTTTCAAGCCTTTGACGCGACCATGCGGAATGGCGACGCCTTGACCCAAGCCGGTGGAACCCAGTTTTTCCCGCGCCAGCAGGTTGTCGAAAACGAGGGCGCGGTCGATGCCGCCGTTGTTGGCAAGCAGTTGACCGGCTTCTTCAAAAAGTTTTTTTTTGCTGCTGGCTTCCAGACCCAGAAGGATGTGGTTTTCCGGCAGGAGATGTGTGATGGGGTTCATGGGTTTTCTGCGGTTCGGAGATCCGCCGGAAGGAATTTCCGGCGGATGCCCTGAACATCATTCCGCGAGGTGATGGGCGACTTTATCGCCACGGTGATGGTTGCTGATTTTTTGTTTGTGCTTTTGTACCTGACGGTCGAGTTTGTCGACCAGACTGTCGATGGCAACGTAAAGGTCATTTTCGATGCTTTCCACAAAAATGTCCTTGCCGGGCACATGCACGGTTACTTCCGCCTTCTGTTTCAGCTTGTCGACAGAAAGAATGACCGTGATGCCGGTGACGCGCTCGAAGTGAGCGATAACCGGATCGAGTTTGCTTTCCACATAGTCGCGCAGCGCGGGGGTGACTTCGACATGGTGACCGCTGATCTGTAGATTCATTGTGTTCTCCTTTTTTACAGGGTCTTGCGTAAATTGACCGGCGGGATGTTGAGCGCCTCGCGGTATTTTGCCACGGTGCGCCGCGCTACAACGATTCCCTGCTGGCCTAGTATTTCGGATATTTGACTATCCGACAAGGGCTTCTTGCCATCTTCGCCGCCGATCAACTGTTTGATCAGGGCGCGAATGGCCGTAGCAGAACAGGCGCCACCGCTGTCGGTGGACACATGACTGCCGAAGAAGTATTTGAGTTCAAAGATGCCGCGCGGGGTCGCCATGTATTTTTGACTGGTGACCCGCGACACGGTGGATTCATGCAAATTGACGACATCGGCAATTTCGCGCAGCACCAGAGGGCGCATGGCGACTTCGCCGTGCTCAAAAAACTGGCGCTGGCGGTCGACAATCGCCTGCGACACGCGGGCGATGGTGTCAAAACGCTGCTGCACATTCTTGATGAGCCAGCGCGCTTCCTGCAATTGCGTGGATAAGCCGCTTTCGTTGCCGCGCTTCTGGCGGGAGAGAATTTCGGCATAGAGGCGATTGACGCGCAGTTTCGGAAAAGCGTCGGGATTGATTTGCGACATCCAGCGTCCGCGCGCTTTTTTAACGATGACATCGGGGATGACATAGCGGGCGTCCAACGCCGCGAAGCGGGCGGCGGGGCGCGGGTTGAGGCTGACAATCAGCGCGTGCGCGGCTTTCAGCGCTTCGTCGCCGCACTCCAGTTGCTTGATGATTTTGTTGAAATCGCGGTTGGCGAGCAGGTCGAGATGTCGCTCCACGATGATGAGCGCCAGGTCGCGTGGAGGCGTAGCGGGCAAGGCTTTCAGTTGCAACATCAGACATTCCTGCGGCGAGCGCGCGCCGATGCCGGTGGGGTCGAGGCTTTGCAACTGTTTCAGGGCAATGTCCAGATCGCAGGCTTCCACCTCGTATTTGGGCGGTATCGTTTCCAGCAATTCCGGCAGGCTGGCGGAGAGATAGCCGTCGTCGTCCAGCCCTTCGCCCAGAAAGCGAATCAACGCCTTGTCGCGGTCAGAATACTGGGAAAGCCCCAACTGCCATTCGAGATGGTCACGCAGACTGGTGGCGGCGGCTTGCAGGTCGTGCGCCTCAACATCGTCGTCATCGTCGCGGTCACGCCCGCTGCCGGTGCCGCCATAGCTGCCGCTGTCCTGAAACCAGCGGTCTTCTTCAATATCGGTGGGGGAGAGTTCGCCGTGATCGGCATTACGGGCATCATCGCCATCGCCGCGTTCTTCCTGTTCGGCATGACCCTGTTCGCGCTCGCCAGTGACGTTGCCACTGCCGTTCAGACCATCCACGTTGCCATTGGCGCGACCAAATGCCGTTTCGTCTTCGCGTTCCAGCAACGGGTTTTCCAGCAGGTAACGCTCGATTTCCTGGTTCATGTCCAGCGTCGACAGTTGCAGGAGTTTAATCGCCTGCTGCAACTGCGGCGTCAGCGCCAGTTGTTGAGACAGCTTGAGTTGAAGGGATGGCTTCATGCGGAAATATTCGTTTTTGTTTGACCGCTTGGTTTACAGACGGAAGTGCTCGCCCAGATAGACTTTACGCACGTCCTCATTATAGACAATTTCGTCGGGCGCGCCCCGCGCCAATACCTGACCTTCGTTGATAATCCAGGCGTGGTCGCAAATCCCCAGGGTTTCGCGCACATTATGGTCGGTAATCAGCACGCCGATGCCGCGTTCTTTCAGGAAGCGGATGATTTTCTGGATGTCCAGCACGGCGATGGGGTCGACGCCGGCGAAGGGTTCATCCAACAGGATAAAGCGGGGATGCGTCGCCAGCGCGCGGGCGATTTCCACCCGCCGCCGCTCGCCGCCAGAGAGCGCCACCGCTGGCGTGTGGCGGATGTGGGTGATGTGCAGTTCTTCGAGCAGGATTTCCAGACGCTCGTCGACTTCCTCGGCGGAAAGTTTCAGGAGTTCCAGCACGGACTGAATGTTCTCCGCCACGGTCAGTTTTCTGAACACCGAGGCTTCCTGCGGCAGATAGGAAAGCCCCAGCCGCGCCCGTTTGTGCATGGGCAGGTGGGTGATGCGGGTGTCGTCGATGTAGATTTCGCCGCCGTCAGACGCCACCAGACCGACAATCATGTAAAAACAGGTGGTCTTGCCCGCGCCATTCGGCCCCAAAAGACCGACGACCTCGCCGCTTTGCACCTGAAAGGAAACATCGGAGACTACGGTGCGGGACTTGTAGCGTTTTTTGAGATTGCGCGCTTGCAGTGTGCAAGTCGGGGCGCTTTCACCTTCACTCATCCTCACCCTCATCCATCAAACCCTGCAAAACCTGCCGTATGGCAGACGGGGCAAAACCCCGATAGTGCAGAAAACGTTGTTGTTTTACCCTGTCGGCAAGATTGTCCGGCAGGGCAGCGAATTTTTTTTGCCAAACTTCAAGGCAGCGGCGAGTTTCATCTTCGCCCTGCGCGAGGCGACTCGCAATGAGTTCGTCCGCCACGCCATCCTGCCGCAACTCATGGGCAAGGCGTTGATTGCCGTAACGACGCCCGCGCGCCCTGATCCGCATTTCGGCGTAGCGTTCGTCTGAAAGCTGCTGGCGGGCGACCAGCTCATCCAGTAGACCTTGCAGTTCTTCGGCGGATTCTGCCAGCGGCGAGAGCTTTTTCGCCAGCGTCGCGCGGCTGTACTCCCGCCGCGCGAGCATGGCAAACGCCTTCGCCCGCAAGGTATCAGGCATCTCCGTCCGTAGCGGGCGTTTCTGCCGCGGGCGCTCCCTTGTCAGCCGCCGCCTTGCCCGCCGCCGATTTGCTCGCCTTGGCAGCGATGTTCTGGCGCACGGCGGCGCGGATGCCCGCTTCGACTTCCTGCGCGATGTCGGTATGCGCCTTCAAAAATTCGCGCACATTGTCCTTGCCCTGCCCGATTTTGTTGCCCTTGTAGGCATACCACGCGCCGGATTTGTCGATGAGTTTGTGCTCGACGCCCAGCTCGACTATCTCGCCTTCGCGGGAAATGCCTTCACCATAAAGAATCTCGAAAAAGGCTTCCTTGAACGGCGGCGCGACCTTGTT
Organism: Zoogloeaceae bacterium; assembly: GCA_031287525.1. Classification (GTDB taxonomy): domain Bacteria; phylum Pseudomonadota; class Gammaproteobacteria; order Burkholderiales; family Rhodocyclaceae; genus Azovibrio. Next base: position 9,392 of record JAITSU010000060.1, read on the forward strand.
TTTGACCACTTTGACCTTGGTTTCGTTGCCGATTACCTCGTCATTTTTCTTGATGCTGCCGATGCGCCGGATGTCCAGCCGCACAGAGGCGTAAAACTTGAGCGCGTTGCCGCCGGTCGTGGTTTCCGGGCTGCCGAACATGATGCCGATTTTCATGCGAATCTGGTTGATGAAAATCACCAGCGTATTGGTGCGTTTGATGTTGGCGGTAAGTTTACGGAGCGCCTGACTCATCAGGCGGGCGTGCAGACCCATCATGGAATCGCCCATCTCGCCCTCGATTTCCGCCTTCGGCGTCAGCGCCGCCACGGAGTCGATGACGATGATGTCGACCGAGCCGGAGCGCACCAGACTATCGGCAATTTCCAACGCCTGCTCGCCGTTATCGGGCTGCGCCAGCAGTAATTCGCCGACATTGACGCCCAGTCGTTGCGCGTACTGCGGATCAAGCGCGTGTTCCGCGTCGATGAACGCCGCCGTGCCGCCGAGCTTCTGCATTTCCGCCACCACCTGCAAGCAGAGCGTGGTCTTGCCGGAAGACTCCGGCCCGTAGATTTCCACCACCCGACCGCGCGGCAGCCCGCCTACGCCCAGCGCCAGATCCAGCCCCAAGGAGCCGGTGGACACCACCGGAATGTTCACGTCGATTTCAGCCGCGCCCATCCGCATGATGGAACCCTTGCCAAACTGCTTTTCAATCTGCGCCAGCGCCGCCGCCAGTGCCTTTGCCTTGTTTTCGTCCATGTGCGTCACCTCAAATTTGTAGCGCGGCATTATGGCACGTTCGGGTATCAGGTGTCAGGTATCAGGCATCAAAACCATAACCGGACAGTCTTGCCTCTGACACCTGTTCCCTGATCACCGGGTTTTGGGCATAATCAGGCGTTACTCATTCTGAAACACGCACACCAAGCCCATGTTGCCCACCACCAACGATGCGCCGGACGCTTTGCCCAGACCGCGCCGGAAAATTCCCTGGATGACGCTCGTCGTCGGTACGCTTTGCGTGGGGCTGGCGCTGCAAGGGCTGTTATGGGCGATGCAACAAAAACCGCAACGCCACACCCCCATCATCGCCGCGCCGAGCGCGACGCCGCCGCCCGCTCCGGCTCCCGTCATCGAGCCGCCGCCCGTCCCGCCGCCGGAAGAAATTTTGTCCCCCGAACCAGACCGCGAGAGCATCGCGCCGCCTGTACCCGTGATTCCCGCCGCCGCGATACCCGAAGTCACGCCTGTCGCGCCCGTCGCCGCCGAATCGACCGACTGGCTGCACGACATGCAGCAAGCATTGATTCAATGCCAGTCCGTTTTCTGTCGGGAAAGAGTGCGCTGGAAATACTGCAACAAACGCTGGGACAGCGTACCTGCCTGCGCGTCCAGTCAGGACAGTGTTCAGGAGTAACGGGATTTTGCAGAGACGGGTTTCAAACCCGCCCCTACGCAGTATTTCCACCTGTTAGCAATTCCTGCGGGCGCAACCACCGCAAAAACAGGGTATGCGCCAGCGCCAGCAGGGTGGGCCCCAGGAAAATCCCGATAAAACCGAACGCCAGAATACCGCCGAAAACGCCCAGGGCAATGAGCAGAATCGGCAGGCTGGCGGTGCGGGAAATGAGGACGGGTTTGACAAAGTTATCGACGCTGCTGATGACCAGCAAGCCGTAAATCACCATGAAAATCGCCCAACCCGTTTCACCTTGCGAATAAAGCCAGAATGCCGCGCCGCCCCAGATGAGCGGAGGGCCTATGGGAATCATGGAGAGAAAGAAAGTCGCCATCGCCAGCAAAATCGCGCCCGGCACACCGGCAATCGCAAAACCGATCAACGCCACCAACGCTTGCGCCAACGCCGTGCCGACAATGCCAATCATCACGCCGGTCACGGTACCGCGCGAAAGAAGCAGCAATTCCCCGCCCAGCGCGCCGCCCAGACGGGCGGCGGCGTCCTGCAACAACCTTGCGAGCGCCGTGCCGTCGCGGTAGAAGAAAAACCCGATGAAAATCACCAGCGTCAATTGCAGTGTGCCGTTGCCAACCAGCGCGATGGCGGCGAAGGCCGCGTGCCGCGTCGGTTCATAGATGGCTTGCAGCAGTTTTTGCACTTCTTCGCGGTTGCCGGAAATCTGCTGCCAGTACCCGGATAACTGCGCGCCAAGATAAGGCAGGTCAGCAAGGCGCGCGGAAATTTCGGCGGCATCGCCGCGAAACCACGGACTGACGGCGCCAATCAGCAGATGCACGGCGTCAGGCAAGCCCATCGCCAGCAAAAGGGTCGGCACAAGCATCCCCATGATGAGCAGCAGGGTCATCAACCCCGCCGCCAGCGTATCCCGCCCGCCCAAAAACCGATGCAGCCGCGCGTAAACAGGCCAGGTGGTGATGCACACCACGGCGGCGAACAGCACGGCGGCAAGAAAAGGATAGAGCACCAGCAAACACCCCAGAATAAGCAGGGTGACAAGGCTGATTTGCGTGAGTTGCTTGGGATTGTGGGTCATGGATGTGCCTGCGTGGGTGGTTAAAGTCGGGGTTAAAATCGCGCCAGCGTCTTCAAGGCCTGACGAATCCCCTCTGAAGTTGAAAGTTCCGGCGGCAGGTTGCGGGTGGCGGAAAGGGCTTCTTTTTCGCTGTAACCCAATGCCAGCAGCGCGTTTAACACGTCGTCGCCCTGCCCGTCGCCCCTGCCGCTTATGGTAACGGGAACGCCGCCCGCTACGGTGGGGAGTTTGCCTTTTAATTCCAGCAACAGACGTTCGGCGGTTTTTTTGCCGATGCCGGGGACTTTGGTGAGGCGTCCCGCCTCCTGCCGCGCTACCGCCGAATGCAGGTCAGCGACGGAAAGACCGGAGAGCACCGCCAGCGCGATGCGCGCGCCAACTCCGGAAATTTTCAGCAGTTGACGAAAAACGGCGCGTTCGTCCGCCGTGCCAAAGCCATAGAGAAATTGCCCATCTTCGCGTACCGCGTGATGAATGAGCAGCGTTACCGACTCGCCCAGGGCGGGCAGGTTATAGAAGGTGCTCATGGGGACGTCGACTTCGTAGCCGACGCCGCCGACATCCATCAGCAGTTGCGGCGGATTTTTTTCGACGAGCGCACCGGATAAACGTCCAATCATGGCGAAATTCCCGACTTAAAAAGAGGCGAGGGCGGCGAACAGCAATCCCGCCGCGAGCAGGATACCGCTCAGATTGGCGGCGACGATGGTGCGTTTAATCGCCCCCGACAAACGGGCAGGTTCGCTGGCGTGGTGAATCAGTTTGTGGGCGGCGGTAAAAGACAGCGGCAGGGCGAATGCGCCCGCCACCGCGTAAATCGGCAAAATGCTTTTGCCGACCAGAAACAGCATCAACCCGTAAGACAGCAAGGCGATCAACAGATAACCCCAGGATGCCGACTGCGGTCCCAGACGCACAATCAGCGTGCGCTTGCCGACGGAAGCATCCGCCTGTCGATCGGGGAACTGGTTGATATAGAGAATGTTGGTGACCAGCAGCGCGAAGGGGAATCCGGCAAGCCAGGGCAGGAGCGACAATTGCCCCCGCTGCACAAAATCCGCGCCCGCCACGACCAGCGTCCAGCCCAGGGCAATGGCAGGTTCCCCCATGCCCCGGCACATGAGTTTCAAGGGCGGCGCGGAATACGCCCAACCGATGGTAAGCCCCGTAAGCCCGATCCAAAACAAATCCGCGCCGGACACCCGCATCAGCCACACTCCCGCAGGAATCACCGCGAACAGTTGCGCGTAGCCGAAAATCCCCATGCGTTTCCGGCTCAACACGCCATTTTGGATAAAGCGGCTGCCTCCGGTGAAGGGGAAAATCCGCTCATGGTTGGCAGCGTCGGAACCATTCATGGCGTCGTAATAATCATTGACCACATTGATGCCGCCATGCGCCACCAGCGCGAAGAAAATCGTCACCAGCGCCTTGTCGGGCTGCGCGGAAAAGCCGCTGAAATACGCAGTCGCCAAACCAATCAGGCAGGCGACGAAGGTTACGGAAAGAAAAGCGGGGCGCGTCGCCAGAATATAGCGGGCGAGGGGATTGGGGAGCGTGGATAAGCTCGGTTCGGCAAGATGTGGGGGCATTTCATTATCCTATCAGACGCCCCTTGCGAACGCGATAGGCGCGCGCTTTTCCATGACTGCCCTCCAGAGCCGCGTCCGCGCCCGACATACGGCTCAATCCGCCATGCGCGTGGCAGATGGCGCAAGCCAGCGCGTCCGCCGCGTCCGCCTGCGGTGTGCCGGAGAGCGCCAGCAGACGCATGACCATATGCTGCACCTGTTCCTTGGCGGCTTTGCCCTGCCCCACCACAGCCTGTTTGATTTGCAGCGCCGTGTATTCCGCCACCGGCAGGCCGCCCGCCATCAGCGCCGCAATCGCCGCGCCGCGCGCCTGCCCCAGGAGCAAGGTGGATTGCGGATTCACATTGACGAACACTTTTTCAATCGCCGCGTCCGTGGGCGCGTAGCTCACAATCACTTCGCGCACGCCCGCAAACAGGGTCGCGATGCGCTCCGGCAGATTTTGTTTTGCGTCGGATTTGATGCAACCGCTGGCGATATAACGCAGTGCCGCGCCCTCTTTTTCGATGACGCCAAATCCCGTCGTCCGCAGACCGGGGTCAATGCCGAGGATACGGGTCATGATGTTCAGGTATCAGGTATCAGGTGACAACTGTCACCCGACACCTGCCTCTCCCAGCTTTTGCCGCAATATCTCATTGACCTGCTGCGGGTTCGCCTTGCCTTTGGCGACCTTCATCACTTGACCGACCAGGGCGTTGAAGGCTTTTTCCTTGCCTGCCTTGTATTCAGCGACATTGGCGGCGTTGGCGGCAAGGACTGTATCGACCAGGGATTCAATCGCGCCGCTGTCGGTGATTTGTTTCAAGCCCTGCTGTTCGATGATGTCGTCGGCGTTCTTGCCTTCGCCCGTCCACAGCGATTCAAACACCTTGCGGGCGATGGCGTTGCTCACGGTGTTGTCGACGATACGCGCCACCAGTCCGCCCAATTGCGGCGCGGTGACGGGCGACCGGGCGATGTCCAGTCCTTCCTTGTTGAGCCTTGCCGCCAGTTCGACCATTACCCAATTGGCGCAGGGTTTGGCGGCGTTTTGACCCGCCGCTTTTACCGTTGCCTCGAAGTAATCGGCAATCTCCGCCGAGGCGGTGAGGGTGGTGGCGTCGTAGGCGGAAAGCCCGTAAGCGGCGACGAAGCGTTGTTTGCGCGCTTCCGGCAATTCCGGCAATTCTGCCCGCACACGCGCTTTCCATTCGTCGCTGATGATGAGGGGCAGCAGATCGGGATCGGGGAAATAGCGGTAGTCGTGCGCGTCTTCCTTGCTCCGCATGGCGCGGGTTTCGCCGCTGGCGGGGTCGAACAGCACGGTGGCTTGCCGGACTTTGCCGCCGTCTTCCAGGGTTTCAATCTGCCAGCGGATTTCGGCTTCGATGGCTTCCTTCAAAAAGCGGAAGGAGTTGAGATTCTTGATTTCCCGCCGCGTGCCGAGGGGCGCGCCGGGGCGACGCACGGAAACATTGGCGTCGCAGCGAAACGAGCCTTCCTGCATGTTGCCGTCGCAAATGCCAATCCAGCGCACCAGCGCGTGCAGGGTCTTGGCGTAGGCAACCGCTTCATCGGCGGAGCGCATGTCCGGCTCGGTGACAATTTCCAGCAGGGGTGTTCCGGCGCGGTTTAAGTCGATGCCGGTCTTGCCGCCAAAATCTTCATGCAGGGATTTACCGGCGTCTTCTTCCAGATGGGCGCGGGTGAGATTGACCCGTTTTTCGTAAGCCTGTTCACCGCTCCCGACAACGATGTTGAGCGCGCCGCCCAGCACCACCGGCAGTTCAAACTGGCTGATCTGGTAGCCCTTGGGCAAATCGGGATAAAAATAATTTTTGCGCGCGAAGACGGATTTTTCCGCCACTTCCGCGCCAATCGCCAGCCCGAAGCGAATCGCGCATTCCACCGCCGCTTTGTTCAGCACCGGCAAAACTCCCGGCAACGCCAAATCGACAGGCGATGCCTGCGTGTTGGGCGCGGCGCCAAAGGCGGTGGACGCGCCGGAGAAAATCTTGGAAACCGTCGCCAGTTGCGCGTGGGTTTCCAGACCGATAACGACTTCCCATGGGTTCATGTGTGCCAGTTCCTTGGTTTTTCAGTTTTCAATGTTCGAGCAGAATCATCCGTCTTGCCGCATCGTGTTCAGGTTGCCCTGCCAGTCGAGTTTGCCGCGAAAACGACGGATTTTTTCCTGCCTATGCAGACGCAACAAGGTTTGCAGTTCCATCCTTTCTGCCTCGCGTTTGGTCTTTGGCTCCGCAACGCGCAGACCTTCGTCCATCCGTTTGTCGTCAATGTTGATGTCGGTTCGCATGAGGTGTCAGCTTTTCAGGAATGTTTCAGTCCAGCCCCGCCGGATGCCGCTTGTGCCAGTCCGTCGCCTGTTGATAACCGTGGGCGATGTTCAGCAGGCGGGCTTCGTCGAAATAGTTGCCGATGAGTTGCAGGCCGATGGGCAAGCCCTGTTTGTCGAAGCCGCAAGGCAGCGACATGCCGGGCAAGCCCGCGAGATTGACGGCGATGGTGTAAATGTCGGAGAGGTACATCTGCACCGGATCGGCGGCTTTTTCGCCTTGTTTGAAGGCGGTAGTCGGGCTGGTGGGACCGAGAATCACGTCGCACTGTTTGAACGCTTGTGCGAAATCGTCCGCAATCAGGCGGCGGATGCGTTGGGCTTGCAGGTAATAGGCGTCGTAGTAGCCGTGCGAGAGCACGTAGGCGCCAATCAGGATGCGGCGTTTGACTTCCGCGCCGAAGCCTTGCGCCCGGCTCTTTCTGTACAGGTCATTCAAATCATCGTATTCGGCGGCGCGATGCCCGTAGCGCACGCCGTCGAAGCGGGAGAGATTGGAGCTGGCTTCCGCCGGGGCGATGACGTAGTAAGCGGGTACGGAAAGATGCGAATTGGGCAGTTTGACTTCGACGATTTCCGCGCCGAGGTTTTTGTACGCTTCGATGGCGGACTGCACGGCGGCCATGACTTCGGCATCGCAACCGTCGCCGAAAAATTCCTGCGGCAAGCCGATTTTCAAGCCTTTGAGCGACTGTCCCAGGGCGCGGGCGTAGTCTTCCTGCGGGCGTTCCAGACTGGTGGAATCCTTCTCGTCAAAACCCGCCATCGCGGTGAGCAGCAGGGCGCAGTCTTCGGCGGAATGGGCAATCGGCCCCGCCTGATCGAGCGAGGAAGCGAAGGCAATCATGCCGTAACGGGAAACCACGCCGTAGGTGGGCTTCAAGCCGGTCAGCCCGCAGAGCGCGGCGGGCTGGCGGATGGAACCGCCGGTATCGGTGCCGGAAGCCGCTGGCGCAAGCCCCGCCGCCACCGCTGCCGCCGAACCGCCCGACGAGCCGCCGGGTACTCTGGTTTCCCCTGACCCATGCGCCCACGGATTCTGCACCGCGCCGTAATACGAGGTTTCGTTCGACGAACCCATCGCGAATTCGTCCATGTTCACCTTGCCGAGCGACACCATGCCCGCGTCCTGTTCCAGCTTGACAATCACGGTCGCGTCGTAGGGCGAGATGAAATTTTCCAGCATCTTCGAGCCGCAGGTGGTGCGCCAACCCTTGGCGCAGAAAATGTCCTTTTGCGCGAGAGGGATGCCGGTGAGCGGCGTAGCCTTGCCCGCCGCGATGCGCGTATCGGCATCGCGGGCGGCGGCGAGGCTTTTTTCCGCATCCACGGTGATGAAGGCGTTGAGCGCGGGATTCAGGCGTTCGATGCGTTCCAGATAGCGCCTGGTCAATTCGACGCTGGAAATTTTACGGGCGGCGAGCGCGGCGGAGAGTTCTTTCAATGAGGCGTAAATCATGGCTGGCGCATCCCTTATTCAATGACCTTGGGTACAAGATAAAGCCCCGCCTCGATTTCCGGCGCGACGGACTGGAACGCGTCGCGCTGGCGACCATCGGCGTCGTGGTGGGTCACGGCATCCGGTCGCAAGCGTTGCGACACATCCTGCGCGTGCGCCATCGGCGCGACGCCCGTGGTCTCCACGGCCTGCATGGTTTCAATCAGGGAAAAAATGCCGTTCAACTGATGACGGGCGGTTTCCGCCTCATCATGATTCAGTTCGAGCCGCGCCAGCTCGGCAATGCGTTCGACTTCGGGAAGGGTCAGGGACATGATTTTCAGGGGACAGAGGACAGGTGACAGGGGGCAGCCATTTGCGGCGCTTTGCGCCGTAAATTTCTCTGTCTTTTGTCATCCGGCAACCGTATACGTTAAAAACGTTATAAGGTATCATGAAAGCTTTATTTTTCGCACCTCCCCTGGTGCTTTCCGTTCGGGACAAACAAAGCATGTTCGGCCTTTTTCGCAGTTATTTTTCACAAGACCTCGCCATTGACCTTGGCACCGCCAATACCCTGATTTACGTTCGCAACCGGGGCATCGTGCTTGACGAGCCTTCGGTGGTCGCGCTCCGCATGGAAGGCGGCCCCAACGCCAAAAAAATCATTCAGGCGGTCGGCAAGGAAGCCAAGGAGATGTTGGGCAAGGCGCCCGGCACGATTACCGTCATCCGCCCGATGAAAGACGGCGTGATTGCCGATTTCACCGTCACCGAGCAGATGTTGAAGCAGTTCATCAAGAAGGTGCGCGATTCCAGAATTTTCGGGTCTTCGCCGCGCATCATCATCTGCGTGCCTTCCGGCTCTACCCAGGTGGAACGCCGCGCCATCCGCGAATCCGCGCTCGGCGCGGGCGCGAGTCAGGTTTATCTGATTGAGGAACCGATGGCGGCCGCCATCGGCGCCGGTTTGCCGGTTGCCGAAGCGACCGGCTCGATGGTGGTCGATATCGGCGGCGGCACCACCGAAGTGGGCGTAATTTCCCTGGGCGGCATGGTGTATTCCGGCTCGGTGCGCGTCGGCGGCGACAAGCTCGACGAAGCCATCATCAATTACATCAGCCGCAATTACGGCATGTTGATTGGTGAGAACACGGCCGAAAACATCAAGAAGACCATCGGCTCCGCCTTCCCCGGTTCGGAAGTGCGCGAGATGGAAGTTTCCGGCATCAACCGCGCCGAAGGCATCCCGCGCAAATTCACCATTTCTTCCAATGAAATTCTGGAAGCCTTGACTGACCCCTTGAATCAGGTCGTTTCCGCCGTCAAGTCCGCGCTGGAAAAAACGCCGCCGGAACTGGGCGCGGACATCGCCGAAAAGGGCATGGTGCTGACCGGCGGCGGCGCGCTCTTGCGCGACCTTGACCGTCTGCTGATGGAAGAAACCGGCTTGCCGGTCATCGTTGCCGACATGCCGCTGACCTGCGTCGCGCGCGGCTGCGGTCTGGCGCTGGAAAAAATGGACAAAATCGACTCCATTTTCGCGTCCGAGTAAGTGAGTTTGCGTAAAACCATGCTGTTGGATTCGCCGCGATTTTCGATATTGACCACATGTTCCGCAAGGACATGTGGTCGTTTCGTGACGCGCCGCGTTCGAGGCTGACCTGTCGTGCCGGTTTTCGACCACGCGCCGCCTCCTTTTTTCAGGCGCGGGCCATCGCCGCTTGCGTTGCTGGGTTTTTACGTCGCCCTGTCCATCGCCCTGTTCGTGCTGGACTTGCGCTTTCATGCCCTCGATATTTTGCGGCAGGGCATCTCCGTGGTGACTGACCCCTTGCAACGGCTGGCGCAATCGCCCCTGCGCCTTGCCTCCGACAGTTTTGCCTATTTTCGTGACCTGGAAGGTCTGCAAGCGGAAAACAGCGATTTTCGCGCTGACTGGCTGGCGCTCACGCCCAAATTAACCCGCCTGCAAGAACTGGAAGCGGAAAACGCCCACCTGCGGAATCTGCTGGAATTGCGCGCGCAGGACATGGCGGACGGACAAGCCGCTCGCATCCTGTACACCGCCCGCGACCCGTTTACGCGGCGGGTCTATCTTGATAAAGGCTTGAATCAGGGTTTGCAGGCGGGGCAGCCGGTGATCGACACCGCCGGTATCGTTGGTCAAGTGACGCGCGTGTTTCCCCTTTCCGCCGAAGTCACCCTGCTCACCGACAAAGACCAGGCCGTGCCCGTGCAAGTTCTGCGTACCGGACAACGCTCGGTGACATTCGGTTTGGGCAATGGTCTCGTCGAATTGAAATACATTCCCGCCAATGCTGATGTCGTGATTGGCGATCAACTCGTGACTTCCGGTCTGGATGGCGTCTATCCCGCCGGTTTCGCGGTGGCCACCGTGACGCAGGTCGAGCGCGACAGCGCTTACGCCTTCGCCCGCATCATCGCCATGCCGGTCGCCGCCGTCGAAAGCCACAATATCATCATGGTGCTGAAATCCCGCGAACTGCCGCCATCGCCTGAAACCGCAATACCGGAAGCCGCGCCCAAACGCACCGCCACTTCGCCCCGCGCCCGCCCTGCCCGCGCTTCTGCCAACCCTCGCTGAAGAAACCTACGCCGTCACCATGCAAGCCAGCAGCAATCAATCCACCCGCATCCTGCAACCGGCGCGCCCCTGGTTCGTTTTTCTCAGCATCGCTTTCGCCCTGCTCCTGAATCTTCTGCCCACCCGTCAATGGCTGTTCATGCCGGACTGGGTGATGCTGGCGCTGTGTTTCTGGAGTGTGCGCGAATGGCGGCTGCTCGGCATGGGGTCTGCCTTCATGCTCGGCATTTTCATGGATGTCGCCAACGGCGCGGCGCTGGGGCAACACGCGCTGGCTTATGTGCTGCTGAACTACGCCGCCGTCAGTCTTTCCCGTCGCATGTTGTGGTTTCCCTTGAGCCAACAGGCGTTGCATGTGTTGCCGCTGTTTCTCGCGGTAACGGGCATCCAGATTTTTATCCGCGTGTTGGCGGGCAACCCGTTCCCCGGTTGGGGACAATTCATCTCGCCCCTCATCGCCACCCTGCTCTGGTCGCCCGTCACCCTGCTCCTGCTCGCGCCGCAATACCGCCCCGACGAGCATGACGACACCCGTCCCATCTAGCCGCGCAAAGCGAACGGGCGCGACCATGAACGACTTTCAGCACTCCCAACAGGAAATCTCGCGTTTTCGTCGCCGCGCCCTGCTCGCCGGTTTCGGCGCGCTGGCGCTGTTTTCCCTGCTCTTTGCCCGCTTCTTTTATCTGCAAGTCGTCTTGCACGAGTATTACTCCACCCGCGCCGAGAGCAACCGCATTTCGCTGGTTCCCATCGTTCCCAACCGGGGCAACATCACCGACAGGAACGGCGTGGTGCTGGCGCGTAATTATTCCGCCTTCACGCTGGAAATCACGCCGTCCAAAACCAACGGGCTGGAAGCCACCATCAACGCCCTCGCCGAAATCATCGACATTCAACCCAAAGACCGTCGCCGCTTCAAAAAGCAACTGGAAGAATCGAAAAGTTTTGAATCCATCCCCATTCGCGTCCGCCTGACCGATGAGGAAGTCGCCCGTTTTGCCGCCCGCCGCTACCAGTTCCCCGGCGTGGAAATCAATGCCCGCCTGTTTCGCCAGTACCCGGAAGGCGCGCTGGCGGCGCACGCCATCGGCTACATCAGCCGCATCAACAAGGATGATGAGGCGTGGATTGCCCAAAAAAGCGACGAAGACAAACTCGCCCACACCACCAATTACAAGGGCACGGAACACATCGGCAAAATCGGCGTCGAACGCTTTTACGAATTCGAGTTGCATGGCGGCGCCGGCTACGAGCAACTGGAAGTCGATAAAGTCGGTCGCGCCGTGCGGGTGCTCACGCAAACGCTGTCCACCCCCGGCAAGAATCTCACCCTGACGCTGGACAGCAACCTGCAACGCATGGCGGAAGCGGCGTTCGGGGAGCGGCGCGGCTCGATGGTCGCCCTTGACCCCAACGACGGTTCGGTGCTGGCGCTGGTGTCCAATCCGGCGTTCGACCCTAATCTGTTTGTCGATGGCATCCGTTTCGACGACTGGGAAGACCTCAACCACAATCCCGACAAGCCCATGCTGAACCGCGCCATCAACAGCGCCTACGCGCCCGGCTCGACCTTCAAGCCGCTGATGGCGCTCGCCGCCTTGACGCAGGGCAAACGCGACACCCACTACACCATTGCCGACCCCGGCTATTTCAATTTCGGCGGTCGCCGCTTCATGGATGACAAGGTGGGCGGACATGGTTCGGTGGATATGCTGAAATCCATCATCGTGTCCTGCAACACCTATTACTACAACCTCGCCAATGACCTGGGCATCGACGCCATCGCCCGCTTCATGGCGCAACTGGGGCTGGGCAGTCGCACCGGCATCGACATCCCCGGCGAGAGCGTCGGCGTCCTGCCTTCTCCAGAGTGGAAAGCCCGGTATTTCACCAAGCGCGAACAGCAAAAATGGTTTCCCGGCGAAACCATCTCGGTCGGCATCGGGCAGGGCTACAACAACTACACGCCGCTGCAAATGGCGCATGCCCTCGCCAATATCCTGAACTATGGGCGCGTGTTTCCGCCGCACCTCGTTTCCCACATCACCGATCCGGGGACGGGCGAAATCAAACGCGTCGCCACTGAACCCGTGCGCCAGATTCCGCTGAAAACCGAGCATGTCGATTTCATCAAACAGGCGATGGCAGGCGTGAACAAACAGGGTACCGGCGCGCGCGCCTTTGCCGGCGCGCCCTACGAATCCGGCGGCAAGACCGGCACCGCGCAGGTCATCGGACAGCGCAACACCGCTCATCTGAAAAACGTCCGCCTGCGTGACAATTCATGGTTCATCGCCTTCGCGCCGGTCGACAAGCCGCAAATTGTCGTCGCCGTGCTGGTGGAAAACGGCGGCTTCGGCGCCGCCTCCGCCGCGCCCATTGCCCGTCAGGTGTTCGATTACTACCTGCTGGGCAAAGCCAGCACAAGCCCCGCGCCGGAAGGCATCGCCAGCGCCGACGAAGGCAACACCGAAGACGAAGAAGAAGGAGGGCATGACCATGCGCTCACGGATTAGACACTGGCGAACAGAGATGGTCGCTCATCTGGACATGCCCCTGCTTGTCATCGTGCTCCTCTTGATGGGCATGGGACTCATCACCGTTTATTCCGCCACCTCTTCCAGCGGTCTATCAAGGCTGGACAACCAGATGGTGAATATGGCGGTCGCCTTCGTCATCATGCTGGCGGTCGCGCAAACCGCGCCGCAAAAGCTGATGCGTTTCGCGTTTCCCATTTACCTGATTGGCTTGGCGCTCCTGATTGGCGTCGCGGGTTTTGGCGTTGTGGTGAATGGCTCGCGGCGCTGGCTCTCGCTCGGCTTTATCCGCATCCAGCCTTCGGAAATCATGAAAATCGCCATGCCGCTGATGCTGGCGTGGTATTTCCACAAAAACGAATCCCTGATTAACCTGAAGCATTTTGCCATTGCCACGGTCATCCTGCTGCTGCCCATTGGATTGATTCTGAAACAGCCTGACCTTGGCACCTCGCTGTTGGTCGGCGCGGCGGGGTTTTTCGTCATCTTCTTCGCGGGCTTGCCCTGGAAAATCATGTTGGGACTGACCGCCGCCGGGGGCGCAGCCCTGCCCTTTGTCTGGAACATGCTGCACGACTACCAGCGACGCCGCATCCTGACCCTGATTGACCCCACATCCGATCCGTTGGGCGCGGGCTATCACATCATCCAGTCCACCATCGCCATCGGTTCCGGCGGGCCATTCGGCAAAGGCTGGCTGAACGGCACGCAAACCCATCTCGACTTCATTCCCGAAAAACACACCGATTTCATTTTCGCCGTGCTCTCGGAAGAATGGGGCTTGCTCGGCAACGGCATCCTGCTCGCGCTCTTTCTCTGTCTGGTCGGACGCGGGCTGATGATTGCCGCCGCCGCCCCCACCCTGTTTTCCCGTCTGCTCGCCGCCTCAATTTCTCTGGTGCTGTTCATCTACGCCTTTGTGAACATGGGCATGGTCTCCGGTATCCTGCCCGTCGTCGGCGTACCCCTGCCCTTCATCAGCTATGGCGGGACAGCCCTCGTCACCCTGATGATTGGCGTCGGCATCCTGATGAGCATACACACGCACCGGATGCTGGTGAAAAAATGAGCTTCGTCCGCCGCTCCGGTCGCCTCTGCGCCCTGATTTGCTGCGCCAGTCTCGCCGCCTGTTCCTTCGCTCCCCGCCATGTCCCCGTCGAAACGCCGGGCAAGGTCAAGACCGTCCCCGCCAGACAAGGCGGCGGCTACTACAAGGACGACGGTCCCGGCGCGGAAATCCCCGCCGATCTGGACAGCATCCCCGACGCCGTGCCGCGCGCAGACCCCTTGAGCCACGCCGCCAACCGCCCCTACACCGTGCTTGGCAAAAGTTACGTGCCGCAAACCCGAATCAAACCCTTCCGGCAGGAAGGCGTCGCCAGTTGGTACGGCAAAAAATTTCACGGTCAAAAAACATCCAACGGCGAAACCTACGACATGTTCGGCATGACCGCCGCTCACACCACCCTGCCGCTGCCTTCTTACGCCCGCGTCACCAACCCCGCCAACGGCAGAAGCGTCGTCGTGCGGGTGAATGACCGAGGCCCCTTCCACGCCGGACGTATCATCGACCTCTCCTACACCGCCGCGCACAAGTTGGGCTATATCGACAACGGCAGCAGCAAGGTTATCGTCGAAACCATCATTCCCGGCAGCGACCAGCCCGCGCCCGCGCCGGTCGCCAGCGCCCCCAAACCCGAATCGGTCGCCACGACGCCCCCGAACAGCGCCGAACTCGACGCTCTGGCGCTGCGCCTGCTGATGGAAGAAGAAGCCGCCGCCGCCCCACTCACGCCCATTGCCGAACACGGCGTTTTCCTGCAACTCGGCGCTTTCGCCAATCTGGACAACGCCGAAAACCTGAAAAACCACCTCGCGCGCGATCTGGAAGACATCGCCGATCCCATTTTCATTTACAGCGACGGCAAGTTAAACCGCCTGCAAATGGGCCCTTACCCTGACCGCGACGCCGCCCAACAAATCGCGCAAAAAATCCGCGATACATTGGGCGGAACGCCAACATTGGTGTTCAGGTAGCAAATTACTGTCACCTGCCACCTGATTCCCGTTTATCCCAACCATTTCCAGGCGGGCAGGACTTCAATCGTTTCACCGTCTTGCGACAGGGTTTGTTTCTGGTCGAGCGTCAGGATAAGCAGGCGTTTTGCTCGCGCTTGCGTCTTGGCGGCAAGCAATCCGCGTATTTCTCGCGCCTTGTTTTCTTCGGTGAGCTGCCAGCACACCTGCCATGCGGTATCTTGTGTCACGAAGTCGCATTCCCACGCGGCTTTTTCGGCGGCGTAACAAGGCGCCATGCCGCGCCGCAATAACTCCAATGCCACCGCGTTTTCCAACCGCCGCCCCTTGTCCGGCGTGGTTTGTGGGGAATTGGCGCGGCGTAGTCCATTGTCGATCGCATAGTATTTGGGCGGCGCGACCACCCGCTGCTTGAACGATGCGCTGAATTTGGGAACGGCGAAAAGCAGATAAGCGTCTTGCAGAAACGCGACGTATTGCGAAGCGCGGGTAACAGAGGCAATGGCGAGGTTTTTAGCGAGTGTTTGCAGCGAGAAAGCTTGTCCGGTGTTGGCAAGCAGAAAAAGCAGGAGATTCATGACCCCTCGCGATTCCCGCAAACCATGCCGCGCCACCACATCGCGCTGGACAATGTTGCGCGCGAGTTCGCGCAGCACCTCGTCGCGGCGCGATGCCAGGAACATGGGGAAACCACCGTCGTTCAGGAATGATTCCAGCGATTCCGCGCTGCGTTCCTGCTGCGTGTAAGCCAGATACTCTGAATAGCAAAACGGGTAAACAACGCGCGGCAAGTGCCGTCCGGTCAGCTTTGCGCCAAGCCCGACACCAAGCAGCGAAGCATTGGAACCTGTAACGCACAGCGTTCGCCCACGGTCGAGCAAGGTTCTTGCAAGCCGCTGCCAGCCTTCAATCTCCTGCACTTCATCAAGAAACACTGGCGTTGATACGGGTACGAGTTCGTCGAGCAATTCCAGCCACAAGGAAAAGTCCGCTGCCGTCATTTCAAAAAGTCGAGTGTCCTCGAAATTGCAATAAAACACGTAGCCATGTTTTCGCGCAAGTTGCGCCTGCAAGGTGCTTTTTCCGCAACGTCGAACCCCCGTCAGCACGGTCGCCATACCCGGCACTGGCACCAAGTCCGCCGCCACCGCGCGCACGACTTCACGCGGCGCGGACGGTGGAAAGGCTTGTGTTTGCAGGATTCCAGAAAGTGTATCTTTAAGCATCACAGAACTGTAACTTCGTAATGGACATTACGCAAGCCATTGTTTTATGAGCGGTTTACGAACCACTTCTACTCAATCGGCGGCTTTGCCGCCACCAAGGGTACTGACAAACCTCTGAAGTCGCTTTCCGGGAACGCCGACTTTGAGCGCAGATTGCCGCACAAACACCGCTGCCAGCGTGGACGCTGGCGTTCCCAGAAAAACCTTCACTCAAAAAACGCTCTGTGCAACTTTGTCAGCAGCCTGACGGCGGCTTCGCCGCCGCAAATTCCTGCCCCCTGCTCCCTGATTACAGCAAGAACAGCGTCGCCAGTCCCAAAAAGATGAAAAATCCCCCCGAATCGGTTAACGCGGTAATCATCACCGAACTGCCGATGGCCGGGTCGCCGCCCAGTCGTTGGCGGAGCATGGGGATGCCGACGCCTGCCAATGCCGCCAGCAGCAGGTTCAGGGTCATGGCTGCCGTCATTACCACGCCGAGCGAGGCGCTGTTGTAGAGCCACCATGCCAGCACACCCAAAAGTCCGCCCCAAATCAAGCCGTTGATGAGCGCCACGCCGAGTTCTTTTTTCAGCAGTCGGCGGGTGGCGTCGGGATTCACTTGTCCCATGGCGACGGCGCGCACAATCATGGTAATGGTTTGGTTGCCGGAGTTGCCGCCGATACCGGCGACGATGGGCATCAGCGCCGCCAGCGCGACCAGTTTTTCGATGGAGGTTTCAAATACGCCGATGACGCGCGAGGCGACAAATGCCGTGACCAGATTGATGGCCAGCCACGCCCAGCGATTTTTCACCGAATCCCAGACCGAGGCGAAAATGTCTTCTTCCTCGCGCAAGCCCGCTTGCGCCAGTTGTTCGGCTTCTGATTCCTCGCGGATGAAATCCACCACCGCCACCAGCGTCAGCCGCCCGACCAGCCGGTTTTCCTCATCCACCACCGGCGCGGACGCGAGGTCGTAACGCTCGAACGCCTGCGCCGCTTCTTCCGCCTCGTCGTCGGGGCGAAAGCGCACCGAAACTTTTTTCATCACCTGACACACTTCGACATCCTGGTCGTTGATGAGCAGGCTTTCCAGACTCAACGCGCCTTGCAGCCGCTCGTCGCGGTCAATCACGAAAATTTTGTCGGTGTGTTCCGGCAATTCCTCGAAACGGCGCAGGTAGCGCAGCACGACTTCCAGCGTGACATCCTCGCGCACCGTCACCATGTCGAAATCCATCAACGCGCCCACGGTGTCTTCCGGGTAGGAAATCGCCGCCCGCAACTGCGCCTGTTCGTCCGAAGGCAAGGCCTGGAAAACGTCTTCCACCACCTCTTGCGGCAAATCGGGCACGAGGTCGGCGAGTTCGTCGGTATCCAGCGTTTCGGCGGCAGCGACCAGTTCGTGTCGCTCCATCGAGTCGATGAGGGTTTCCCGTACCGCGTCGGAAACTTCCAGCAGAATTTCCCCGTCGCGCTCCGCCCGCACCAAATTCCAGACCAGCAACCGTTCTTCCAGCGGCAGGGCTTCCAGCACATAGGCGATGTCCGCCGGGTGCATGTTGTCGAGCTTGAAGCAGAGTTCGTTCAAATTCTGCTTGTGCACCAGTTCTTCCACCAGCTCGCGGCGGGGCATGTCCTGATTGTGCACCAGCTCCTCAACCAGTTTGTGACGGGCGAGCAGCGACTCCACCTCCTGAAGGCGTTCTTGCAAATCGTCCGAGTCGCCCAACTGTTCTTCTTCGCTCATGATGCGCCGTCGTTAAGAGCAGGGATCAGGTGTCAGGTGACACCTGTTCCCTGACATGAGGGGCTGGCATTTTAGCATTGACGCAACCCTACAGGGGGCGAGGTTTTTGGAGACTTGCGTTCGGTAGATAAGGCGCGTCTCGCCCATGCGCTATTTTTAACCCCGTCATCAAGGTAGGGCGCGTTTTCCAAACGCGCCGGATGTAATGTCCGGCGGTATCGGAGATACCGCCCTACCCTTGCTCCGTCATTCCCGCGCGGGAATGACGAGGGGGATGAAAGTGGCGGGAGCATCTTGCTCCCGTTCGTGACCTGTTTGCGGGAGCAGGATGCTCCCGCCACGATAAAAAAACCCCGCGTAAGCGGGGTTTTTTGCGGACTGTTGACAAACCTCCGAAGCAGCTTTCCGGGAACGCCGACGGCAACAAAGGCACGTCGGCGGCGCGCTCGGAGCGCGCGCCCTACCCTTGCGCTCCGTCATTCCCGCGCAGGCGGAAATCAGGTA
>JAITSU010000045.1 GCA_031287525.1 Zoogloeaceae bacterium
CGCGCTTTTTCTTCGGGCGCCGCGTCAATCTGGTCGTAAGCTTTGGCTTCGCCGCCAAACTTCCGAGACAGCACGGTGGTGATCGCCGCCGTCAGCGTCGTCTTGCCGTGGTCAACGTGTCCTATCGTGCCTACGTTTACGTGCGGTTTCGTCCGCGAAAATTTTTCCTTAGCCATTTGATTTCTCCTGTTTCCGGTTACTTCTTGTTAATAACGGCCTCGGCAACGTTTCTGGGCGCTTCCGAGTAATGTTTGAATTCCATCGAGTAGGTGGCGCGACCTTGCGACAGCGAACGCAGGGTAGTGGCGTAGCCGAACATTTCCGACAACGGCACTTCGGCGCGCACGGCCTTGATGCCGCCGGGGATGTCTTCCATGCCCTGCACGATGCCGCGCCGGGAGGAAAGGTCGCCCATGACGTTCCCCATGTAGTCTTCCGGCGTTTCGACTTCAATCGCCATCATGGGTTCCAAAAGCGTGGGTTGCGCCTTTTTCATGCCATCCTTGAACGCCATCGAAGCGGCCATCTTGAAGGCGTTTTCGTTCGAGTCCACGTCGTGGTAGGAGCCGTCGAACAGGGTGAACTTGATGTCCACCACCGGGAAGCCCGCCAGTACGCCGCTCTTGACCGCTTCCTGCAAGCCCTTGTCGACGGCGGGAATATACTCGCGCGGCACGACGCCGCCCTTGATGGCGTCGACGAATTCGTAGCCTTTGCCCGCTTCGTTCGGTTCGAGCCTGACCCAGACGTGACCATATTGACCGCGCCCGCCGGATTGCTTGACGTATTTGCCTTCCTGTTCGACCGACTTCTTGATGCATTCGCGGTACGCCACTTGCGGCGCGCCGACATTGGCTTCAACATTGAATTCGCGGCGCATCCGGTCGACGATGATGTCAAGGTGCAGTTCGCCCATGCCGGAGATGATGGTCTGACCGGATTCTTCGTCAGTACGCACACGGAAAGACGGGTCTTCGGCAGCCAGGCGACCCAGCGCGATGCCCATTTTTTCCTGGTCGGCCTTGGTCTTCGGCTCAACCGCGACGTGAATCACGGGGTCGGGGAAAACCATGCGCTCAAGAATGACCGGCGCGTCGGGGTCGCACAGGGTTTCGCCCGTGGTGACTTCCTTCAGCCCCACGCAGGCGGCGATGTCGCCCGCCAGCACTTCCTTGATTTCGGCGCGTTCGTTGGCGTGCATTTGCAGGATACGACCGATGCGCTCCTTTTTCTGGCGCACGGAGTTGTACACCGTGGAACCGGATTGCAGCACACCGGAATACACGCGGATGAAGGTCAATTGACCCACGAAAGGATCGGTCATCAGCTTGAAGGCAAGCGCGGAGAATTTTTCGCTATCGTCCGCCTTGCGGGAAACCGGCTGTTCGCTTTCATCCACGCCCGACACCGGGGGAATATCCACTGGCGAAGGCAGGAATTCGATGACGGCATCCAGCATCCGTTGCACGCCCTTGTTCTTGAAAGCGGTGCCGCAGAGCATGGGCTGGATTTCGCAAGCGATGGTGCGGGTACGCAGACCTTCCTTGATTTTCTCTTCGGAGAGGTCGCCGTTTTCCAGATACTCGTTCATCAGGTCTTCGGACGCCTCGGCAGCGGCTTCGATCATCTGTTCGCGCCATTTTTTGGCTTCTTCGGCGAGTCCAGCCGGAATCTCGCGGTAATCGAACTTCATGCCTTGCGAGGCTTCATCCCAGTAGATGGCCTTCATCTTGATGAGGTCGACCACGCCTTCAAAATTGTCTTCCGCGCCGATGGGAATCACGACA
The DNA here is from genome assembly GCA_031287525.1 of Zoogloeaceae bacterium. Lineage (GTDB taxonomy): Bacteria > Pseudomonadota > Gammaproteobacteria > Burkholderiales > Rhodocyclaceae > Azovibrio. Next base: position 1,788 of record JAITSU010000045.1, read on the forward strand.
GGCACGGGAGACGCTTTCAGGCGCGTCTTCATCTGATCGACGACCTTGAAGAAGTTGGCGCCGGAACGATCCATCTTGTTGACGAACGCCAGACGCGGCACCTTGTACTTGGTCGCCTGACGCCACACGGTTTCGGATTGCGGTTGCACGCCGCCGACCGCGCAATACACCATGCAGGCGCCATCCAGCACACGCATGGAGCGTTCGACTTCAATGGTGAAATCGACGTGTCCCGGCGTGTCAATGATGTTGAAGCGGTGTTGGGGGAACTGGTTTTCCATCCCCTTCCAGAAACAGGTCGTCGCGGCGGACGTGATGGTGATGCCGCGTTCCTGCTCCTGCTCCATCCAGTCCATCGTCGCGGCGCCATCATGCACTTCGCCAATCTTGTGATTGACGCCGGTGTAGTAAAGAATGCGCTCGGTCGTGGTGGTCTTGCCAGCGTCGATGTGAGCGGAAATACCGATATTACGGTACAACTCAATGGGTGTTTTGCGTGCCACGATGTAACCTCAAAAGTTAGAAGCGGAAATGGGAGAAAGCCTTGTTGGCTTCGGCCATGCGGTGAACTTCGTCACGCTTCTTGACCGCGCCGCCGCGATTTTCAGCCGCTTCCTGCAACTCGGCAGCCAGACGTAACCCCATCGTTTTTTCAGAACGCTTGCGCGCCGCTTCACGCAGCCAGCGCATCGCCAGCGCCATACGGCGAGCCGGACGCACTTCCACAGGCACCTGATAGTTCGCGCCGCCCACGCGACGGGACTTCACTTCCACCAGCGGTTTCACATTGCCAATGGCGGAAGAAAACACTTCCAGCGGGTCTTTGCCGCCCTTGGTGGAGATTTGCTCGAAAGCGCCATACACGATGCGTTCAGCGACAGACTTCTTGCCGCTTTGCATGATGGCGTTGATGAATTTGGAAACATCCTGGCTGCCGAACTTGGGATCAGGCAGGATTTCACGTTTGGGGACTTCACGACGACGGGGCATAACTTTCCTCTCAATGGACAATTCAGTTGAGGCAAAAAACCTCAAGCCGCCCGACAGTCAGACCATCAAGGTCAAACAGGGGCGGCCACTTACTCAGGCAATCTGAAAAATCAGGCAGCCTTCGGACGCTTCGCCCCGTATTTGGAACGGGACTGTTTGCGATCTTTAACGCCCTGGGTATCCAGGGAACCACGCACGGTGTGGTAACGCACACCCGGCAAATCCTTCACCCGACCACCGCGAATCAGCACCACCGAGTGCTCTTGCAGGTTGTGACCTTCGCCACCGATGTAGGAAATGACTTCAAAGCCGTTGGTCAAACGCACCTTGCAAACCTTACGCAACGCGGAGTTCGGCTTCTTGGGCGTGGTGGTATAAACGCGGGTACACACGCCGCGCTTCTGCGGGCACTTTTCCAGCGCAGGAACCTTGCTCTTGACAACTTCGGCCTCGCGCGGCTTACGCACGAGCTGGTTAATGGTAGGCATATGAATCCTCTGGCGGCGCGCCGCCCAAACTCACCGAAACGCCTTCGTTCCGGTCGTTTTGTTATACAAAACAGAGGCTCTGATTAGCCTCTGCCGAGAAAGACGGGAGATTTTAGGGGTTGACAAGCCGGGTGTCAACGGAAAGACGACATGCTGTCACGAGCTTTGCATCTGTCCGGTGTTGTAACAGATGAACGCTCTGGTCACCATCGTTGCCCCATGCCCGTAATCGCCGCAATGCGCTGGCGAACACGATCCAGCCGTTGTTCATGCAGTTCATCAAAAGCGACCAATCCTGGCAGCGCATTCGTAAAATCAGGTTCAGCCATGATTGCGGCAAACTGCTGTCCCAGATACTTCCGCAACGTGGTTCCGCTGGCGTCGACTTCTTTTACGATGGATTGATGTCCTTCGACCACATTGATGATGTCCTCGAAATCGTGGCTCGTCAGCATATCGGCGTTGCCACGAGTGTGGAACGCCTCAAACTTGGTCGCCAGAAACGCAGGGGCAGAAATCAGGTTGATGATTGCGCCACTGGGTAAAGTCAGGCGTGTTGCCGTTGCTGCCGCTTCCGCATACCAGCGGTTTGCAAACCCAAGCACCGTTTCGTCGGTAGGCATTAAATCCACCTTGACAGCGCCAATCCGCCAACGACAAATTGGCGCATCGGGCGAGGTATCGCGCTTGAAGCCGCGCGCGCCGAACTGTTCTTCCAGCGCGTGATAGTTGTGTAATGCCGCGACCACGGCGAGCAGGTCGACATCGTAGGTCACACGCGGCGGCGGCGCGCTTGGCGCGTCAATCAACAGGCTTGCCGCACATCCACCGACCAATATCAGTTCATTGCAGAGATTGCCTAGCGCCGCAGCGACCAGTTCAACGCTCTGTACATTGGGGTCGCCCGCAATCACAATCGCGCCTCAAAAAAATCCTGCGCCAACGCACGCTCACGCGCATTGCCAGCGCGAATGGCATCGAACAAGGCGAGATTTTCGTAGAGCGACGGACTGCGTAGCGCAGCAGCCGGAGCCGATGGATAAATCGGCACGAGCGCGATACCGCGCACCGTCCCCTCAATGGAAGACCATACCGGATCAGGGTCAGCAGATGGCGAAATCTGCGTATTCAACGGCGCAGCGGCATGAGCAGTGGGAATGCCCGCTACCATACTGCCACGCGCGGCAGGAAACGCATATTTGGCGCCGTGAAATAAAAACTCCTTGAACGCGGGCAGCAGAATGCGCGGGCGTTTGGCATCGAAATACAGCAACCGCGCTACCTCGGCACGCTTCAACGCGCCATGTACCTCGGACATCGATATCCCCGCGAAAGCCGCCAGTTCAGGATAACTCGTGCCTTGGTCGCGGCAAGCAGCCAACGCCAGCAGGATGTAAAAATCCTGCGGTTTAAGTACAGGCTGGCGATGAGAAAGTCTGGACATGGCTAGGAAAATATATTTATTTCGCGTTTCGCAAAATGCGAAAATACATAATAAACAATCAGGTGTCAATAAACACATAAATTCCGCAACATGTGTTCTGAATCTGTCCAATGTTGTAATGCCCTCACGCCTCTGGTGGTTTCAACAGCGACCACGCCTGAACATCAAGCGCCAGCGCCAGACGCTCAATGTTGGACAGGGACACATTCCAGCGCGAGCGTTCTATCGCGGACACATAGGTTCTATCCAGCTCGCTCTCCATCGCCAGCCGTTCCTGCGACCAGCCTTTTTCCACACGCTTCAGACGAATCCAGTACGCCAACACATCGCGTAGATTCGTGGGGTCAGGGAACGAGGAAGGGCGGGCAAGTTTCGCGGACACGCCCCAATCATCCCTTTACGTGACATTTGCATCTACGGAGTTTGCTTCACTTATCGAAAGTACCCTGTACGGCTACAGTGTTGGTTCGTTTTTTCACTACGCAAAAGGAGAAGTCAAAATGGCAAGCTTCAAGGATGACATCGTGTCCGATTTTGCTTCACTTATCAAAAGTATCCTGTACGGCTGTTGGTTCGTTTTTTCTACAGACTACGCAAAAAGAGAAGTCAAAATGGCAAGCTTCAAGGATGGCATCGTGTTCGATGGTTCGCGCAAAGTTGGTAATGTCAAGGATGGCATCATTCGTGATGGCGCATCCCTTGGCTCAGGCAAGGCATTGGGTAACGTCAAGGATGACGTTGTTCGGGATGGTTCAACAAAGGGCTCAGGGCGCGTGTTGTTCAATGTCAAAAACGGCACGGTTCGCGAAGACAATGGCTGGGGGCGGGGGCGAAGCATTGGCAAGACTTCCAGTTTTGCCATCAAAGGCATGGAAAGAGAACTGGACGCAACCATCGTTGCTGCCTATCACTTTCTGGTGAAAAAGATTATTTGAGCCGCGCAACATGCCCGAACCCATAGAAATGCTGGTGGCGATTGCCTTGCCGAAACTGATCAAGGTCGCTACTCCGGTGGTTGCCTCGGCAACCAAAACTGCTGTAGAGGCGGCGACACCTGTCGCCAAATCTGCCGTGGAAGCGACGGTTTCTGGCGTCAAGTCTGCTATGGAAACAACTGTCGCCACCATTAAAACGGGTTCCGCGACGGTGCACACTGCCGTCGAAAATGCTGTACCCAAGGTCAGGGACGCAACGAACGGGGCGGCGCAAGGCGTTAAATCCGCCCTGGAAACAGGTTCATCCGGTATCAAGTCCGCATGGACATCCGCCAAAACAGCTTCCGCCACCACCGCCGGAAAAGTTGCTACGGCAGCACATTTCGCAGTCGAGGCGGCAACCCCCGTTGTCAAGGCAGCAGCCGAAGAAGCTTCCAAAGCGGTCGTACAAGCCATCAAGGAAGACGCTGCGCCACTCTTGAAAAAAGCCTTGAAAGAAGCCGCTTCGACGGCAGTGAAAGCCGCTGTCAAACATTACACCGACAACCCTGCCGAAGAAGAAAATCCCTGCTAAAAAAGCAATAGCGCATTTTACCGTCATTTCAGGAGAATTCAAATGAGCAACGGCGACAAGAAAAGCCGACTGGCAATTGGGAAGCGAAACGAATGGACAATTTGGGCATGGTTCATGCGTGACGGTTTCGATGTCTATCCTTCTATAGTAGACGACAAAGGAATTGATGGTATTGTCGGATACAAGAGCAAGTATTATGAAGTACAGATTAAAAGCGGAGAGAATTGGAGCAATCAGCGTGGCATCAACAAAGAACTGCTGAAATCCTCAAGGGAGCGGATTTACATTATCTTCAATTATGCCAAAGGTGAAATTCTTTACTTCACTGCGGATGAAATTCTGCGCGAGAAAGAATGGAAAGAGTCGATAACTTGGGAATTGCCGCAAATCAGGCTGACTACGGCAATGCGGGAAAAATACAAAGACCATGACTGGAATGGTCTTATTCAACATCTTGGAAAACAATAGCCCGATTATAACCAAGGATTACTTTTCAAAAAACAGGAGAAAATAATGTCATTTTATGCGACACTCACAATCGTGTATGTACTGACAAGCGGCGGCACCTACACCGAAACTACCGAATCTACAGATGATGTCGAATGTTTCGACACCGCCGTTGACGCTTACCACAAATCTCTTGACGGGCAGACATATAACAATGCCAACAAAGCAATTAAGCCAGGAAAGGTAATGTTCTCATGCAAAGATCTGGACACTGGTAAAACATTTGACCCGACAAAGAAAATCTTGTTACGGGCAGACTGGGTATTGGAACGCAAGATAGCAGACATGGCAAGCGTTACCACTTTTGAAGTCGTAGATTCGCGGCAGGAGTGTTCCAATGTCGCCAATAAACTCTGGAATGAGTATTACGTTAGCGACTTCTACTATACGATTGACCCATTACATCTGCCAAATGACGGTGAACTTCGAGTAAATCGAATCAAAGACTTAGGTATTCAATGTTGGGAAGGATTAGCGCAGGGTAAGAGTATTAAACTCATGCCCGGAATATCCGAGAAGACAAAGCAAAATCGCGCCAAGCACAAAGCCAACAAATACGGCAAGACCATTTATTATCCCAAGCTTTCAAGCACTGATCAGCGTCTCAATCTCCAGTTCATTTCCGGCTACGAATGGTGGGGCAAGCCAGCCGAAGGTTATGAATTGTTCAAATACAATAAGGAATATCCCACTGTTAAGGATTGTGAAAAAGACAGCGTTCTTTGTGTGTTAACTTACAACGATAGCAGTCAAACTGGCAAGTGGAGTGACTCTCTTCAAACATCCTATAATTACAGTGTGCCTCCGGCTGTTGATGGAAAGATTCCGAGCCGATTGGAACCGCCAATTCAAACAGCAGCCAGACCAGAACCTGCCAAGCAGCAAACAGCGCAAGCGCAACGTCCGGCTGGTAATCGTGGATGGTACATTAACAGCTACTCCCAGGAACCCGTTAAACAGTCTGATACGGTCAAGCCGACATATGACAATGGCTACTTTGCTGAGTTCGCCCAATACTATCCAAGTTGTGCACAAAACTACAACTCTGGAATTCCATTGGCGGATAAGTGTAACGAGAAATCAGAGTTGGTTCGTCAAGGGTATGCAACGCTTGCAGAATGCAAAGCACGAGTAACAAAAGCTCAGAAAGAACTGAAGTATTTTTCAAGCGGTCAATGTCTTACAGTGGAACAACAAACGAACGTTACAGGTGGAATAGATACGCTTTGGACACCTGTTTGGCAAATCAAGGGAATGAAATAACAACACTCAAATTACTGAAATCCAAGAAGATAAAATCAAGCACCCAAGTTGCTCCTGACTTTCTCCTGCTTCTTCCCATGCGCTACGTAATGTGCCAGTAAGCAAGCTGCGGTTGCGACAATTTTCAAATCGGATTTGAAAATTGTCGCAATGTTACTCATGTGATTGATTTTCTTCGTGTTTTTCCCATGATTCTTCCTCTGACTTTTCTCACAGGCTACGTGATACGCCGCCATGACCATGAAATTAATCAGGCGACGATGGTGAAACTGCGGGTGAAAATCATGGAGGTTCCAAAGGAAGGGGGGCGTTCAAAATCGCCAATTCCGCAATCAGGTTTTTACGCGCCTGTAATTCAAAATGTTCGTGAAAATGCCGCGTTTTGAAAATCGCGGGCATTTCCAGAAAGGAACGGAGCGCCTTGATGCGTCCCGCGTTATAAACGGGTTGCGGGAACATCGCATACTCTCGTCGCACCCGTTTTGCGTAGTCCAGATAGATTTCGCGGCTTTGTCCGAGGATGGACAGGTCGGCGTCCATAAAACAATTCGTGTCCTCGTCTTCCACCGCCATGTGCTTTTGTGTCGCCCGAATAAGGCGCCGGGTCTTTTCGATTCCACGCGGCGGAAAACCGATTTCACCAAGCCGGAGCGCGGCAATTTCGGCGCTTTGCGCTTCGTTTTTGTCACTGGCGGGGACATACACGAGGTCGTGGTAATACAGCGCGAACAGAAGGCTGTCCCAATCGCGGATCGTTTCGCTGACCTTGCGTTGAAACCCACGTAATTCATAAAGCATATGCTCAAGGTGGGCAAGGGTGTGGTAATGCCGTCCTTGCGCCGAATACGCACGACTGATTTCGCGCCAGAGCGTGTCGCGCAGGCGGGTGTTGGCGGTGTATCTTCCGAGCAGGGCAGTGAATTCCCGTGACAGAGATGAATCGACGGACATGCAAAATTCCCCGCGATAAGAAAATGGGACTATGGCACGTTTGTGCCGCGCTTTCATCGTTGCGTTAGTACAACATAACTGTCGCATTCTCGCACTCATCCCCGCGTCCGCTTTGACAGGGCGAACGCGCGCCCGACATACTGCCCGCTTTCGTTCAACCCATTTTTCACGGAGGTTTTTATGTCTGCCCACAATCCACAAGGAGTTACCGCAACGCGCTGACGCGCCGTTCGCCGCAGACATGAATTCGGCTCGGCGCGCGTTCAGCCGCCCCGAGCCAGGTCGAGATTCCTGATGGAAGACGGTTGTTTTCCGTCAATCCTTACAAAAACCCTGGCACACGCACATGCCGGGGTTTTTTGTTTCTGGATTCAAAAAGGAAATTTTCATGACCATTCAATGGACTTTGAACAAGGGGCGCGTCCCCATCAAAATCTGGACGCGCGACCTGGAACACCAGGCCTTGCAACAACTTGTCAACCTCTCGCAACTGGACATCGTGCGTCATCCGATTGCCGTCATGCCGGACGTACATGCGGGCGTCGGGGCAACGGTGGGGGCGGTGATTCCGACCACAAACGCCATCATTCCGGCGGCGGTCGGCGTTGATATTGGCTGCGGCATGGTCGCCGTGCGCCTGACGCTCAACGCCCGCGACCTGCCCGACAATCTGCGCGCCATACGGAGCGCAATTGAGGCTGCCGTGCCAGTCGGCTTCAACCAGCACGAACGCGGCAAGGTAAAGGGCAGCGCCCACGCGCGACAAGCGCGACACCTGTCGGATGCGCTCGACGCCATTGTTGGCAAGCATTCGGGGCTTATGAAAATGCAGCGTCATTTCAACGAAACCTGGGCTTGCCAGTTGGGGACGCTGGGCGGCGGCAATCATTTCATCGAACTGTGCATTGACGAAGCCTGTCAGGTTTGGGTGATGCTGCATTCCGGCAGTCGCGGCATCGGCAATGTGATCGGACGTTACTTTATTGCCGCCGCGCAAAAAGATATGCGTCGCCACCAGATTGCCCTGCCGGATAGAGACCTCGCCTATTTCAGCGAAGGCAGCGCGTTGTTTGATGATTACATCGAGGCGCTGACCTGGGCGCAGGACTACGCGCTTGAAAACCGCCGCATGTTGATGGCATTGACCCTCGCCGCGCTGCGCCCCGGTTTACCCACCTTCGGGACAAGCGACGAGGCGATCAACTGTCATCACAACTACGTCGCCCGCGAAACGCATTTCGGCGAGCGGATGTACATCACCCGCAAGGGCGCGATTCGGGCGGGCGAAGGCGAACTCGGCATTATTCCCGGCAGCATGGGCGCAAAGAGTTTTATCGTGCGAGGGCTTGGCAATGCCGCCGCGTATTGCTCCTGCTCGCACGGCGCGGGGCGGCGCATGAGCCGTTCGGCAGCCAAACGGCGTTTTACCCGCCACGACCTCGCGGCGCAAACCGCTGACGTGGAGTGTCGCAAGGATGGCGGTGTCGTCGATGAAATTCCGGGCGCGTACAAGGATATTGACGAGGTGATGGCGAACCAGTCCGATCTGGTCGCGATCGCGCACACCCTGAAACAGGTGTTGTGCGTCAAAGGATGAATTTTTAATCAACCGCACAAAGGAGAAACATGATGTCCATTGCAAAATTCAGGCAGCAAAACTTATCGCATCGGGAGGCTCCGAAAAATACCGGCGTCCCGGTTTCAAACCCTTTCGAGGATCAGCATCATGACCAGAAAACAACGTCATCAGCGTGAAGAACGCCTGTTGTTGCAGCCTTCGCCGCCGCCGCGCAATCCTTTCGCCAACACGACGAAAATGCGCCGGGGCGTGGAAGTGCATGAAAAAAGTCGGGGCGCAAAACGCCGCGCCCGACACATGCAGTTGCAACGCATCCTGCACGGCGATTTTTCGGCGGCGGATAACGACGCATAAATCGCACCGCAGACAAAAACCCGCGCCTTCCGTCGGCGATGCTGACGGAAGGTTTAACGCTCTTCGCTCCCGCCCTGCCTTGATATACGCCGGGTTCTGCGCGAGCGCGGCGGCTATCGGTTAAAGTGTCGTCTTCAAAAATCAACGCAGTTCACACCCCACCATGATTTTCACACTCATCAAGTGGCTGTATGCCGCAATCAATATTTACCTGATTGTTTTGCTCTATCGCAGTCTGCGCGGTAACGGCGTGGTTCGCGTCGTGCGTGTGGTTTCCTGTCTTGCCGCCATGCTGCTTTCTGCCGCTTTTCCCGTTTCGCGCATGATTCACGGCAACGGCTTATGGGCGAAAAGCGTGACTTTCGCGGGGACGTTCTGGTTATCTTTTATCCTGCATGTGCTGCTGGTGTTGCTGGCGCTCATTGTGTTTCGCTGGTTACTGATTTCTCTGTTTTATCTGATAATCGCCTGGGCTAACTGGCGCAATCGCAATCACCACCGCGTTTGGGTAATAAGTGTTCGGAAAATTTCACAGCGGGAGCGTTACATCATCTGCGGCATCGTCATCGGCACCGCCCTGCTGATTTCCAGCCTGGGCTGGCTGAATACGCAGCATCCCGTGACGCATGAAATCACCCTGCCCGCGCCTGCCCATTTGAAAACGCCGCTGAGAATCGTCGCGCTTTCGGATACCCATCTGGGACGCCTCGTTTCGCCGGAAGATTTTTCCCGTCTGATTGACCTGATTGAACCCTTGCAGCCCGACCTCGTGCTGTTCGCGGGCGATATCATCGACGACCACTACGGCTATGACCCGAAGGCGACCCGCGCCAGTCTGCAACGCCTGCATCCCCGCCTGGGCGTTTGGGGCATTTTTGGCAATCACGAATATATTTCCAGCGACCAAAGCGGCAGAATCCCCGCGACCCTGCCCACGGGCAATCGCAAATACGCCATCGGCGACGGCGCGGAGCAAAGCCTGCGCCTGCTGGAACAAGGCGGCATCCGCATCCTGCGCGACGAATGGGCTGACCTTGGCGGCGAATTGCTCCTCGTCGGGCGCGACGACCTCTCAAGGGAACGCTTCACAGAGCGGCAACGCAAAGACCTGCCCGACCTGCTGGCAAGCATCCCCGCCGAACCGCGTCAGCAACCCATGATTTTGCTGGATCACCAGCCCTTTCATCTGGAAGAAGCGGAAAACGCGGGCGCGTTTTTGCAGCTTTCCGGTCACACCCACAACGGTCAGTTGTTCCCCTTTAACTGGCTGGTCGCGCTGATTTACGAAAACGCCTACGGCTACTCCCGGCGCGGCGACACCCATTATTGGGTTTCCTCCGGCGCGGGAACCTGGGGACCAAGAGCGAGGACGACGGGTAGACCGGAAGTGGTGTTGATTACGGTCACGCCAGAATTAACCAATTAGGTTATAATCAGGATATGGAAAAAGGCACGCCTCATTACAAGCTGTATGTCGTGAAAGCCCTGGTCGAAGCTGGCAAGGTAAGCACTACGCACGCGGCTCGAACCGGAGCAAATGCGTTAGGACTGGATTTTGCTGACATGCTGGCGGTAGTGGCAGCACTCACACCAGCGGATTTCTACAAGAGCATGACCACGCACACTGACCACACAATCTGGCAGGACGTATACCGCCCCAACACGGCGGCAGGCGATGTGTACCTGAAACTGACGGTTGTAGACGATGCGCTAATCGTCTCCTTCAAGGAGCTATGAACATGAAATGCCCTGTTTGCGGCGCGGCTGAACTGATACACGACACCCGTGACCAACCCTATACCTACAAAGGCGAAACCACCCTTATTGCGGCAGTAACGGGCGACTTTTGCCCTGCGTGTGCCGAGTCCATTCTGGATGCGAAAGAATCAGAGCGCGTCATGCGCGAGATGCAAATCTTCTCAAAGCAGGTCAACGCCGCCTACGTCGACCCCGCCTACATTACCAAAATTCGCAAGAAACTCGACCTTGACCAGCGCGAAGCCGCCGAAATTTTTGGCGGCGGCGTCAACGCCTTCTCGCGCTACGAAAACGGCAAGACCAAACCGCCGCTGGCTTTGGTGAAGCTGCTCAAAGTTCTGGATGTGCATCCCGAACTGCTTGGCGAGGTCAAGGCTGCGTAGTGTGGCATTGCGCCTTTGGCTTACCGGGGCAGTTCCGCGCGCTCAATCCGCACAATTTATCAATGAATAAATGTCCGCTTTGCGGCGCGGCTGAATTAATCCCTGACTCTCGTGACCTGTCGGCAAAACCTGGAAGGGAATTGGGTTCCCTGCGACCCCCAGGGACAAAGGGTTGTGCTTGTGCGATGCCGTCCACCGCGCGCCATATATTCATCAAAGAATAAGCAAATCACGTCAGCGTCACATAAGGAAATCCGTTTTTCGTAGTTCCACTCTTTTGTCGTAGCCGCCATCATTGCCGCTCTTCCAACCGTTTTGCTGAAAAGCTGCTGGAAGGGCGGCAATTTTTCATTTTGGTTTTATTCCGTCACGACATTCTCAATTCACTGACTGAACACCATGTCCACAACTTATGATTACCTCATCATCGGCGGCGGTAGCGCCGGATGCGTGTTGGCGAATCGCCTTTCCGCCGATGGTCGTCATCAGGTCGCTCTGGTGGAAGCGGGTGGCGAGGGACGCCATCCGTCATTTCACATTCCCGTCGGTTATGTCTGGAACCGGGGGCATCCGCGTGGCAACTGGCTGTATCACACCGAGCCGGAAAGCACGAGCGGCAACCGCGCCATTCTCTGGCCGCGTGGCAAGGTGTTGGGCGGCTCGTCTGCCATTAACGGCTTGCTCTACATTCGCGGTCAGGCGCGTGATTATGACGAATGGCGTGACCTGGGTAATCCCGGCTGGGGTTTTGATGATGTTTTGCCTTATTTTCTCGCCTCTGAAAATCAGGCGCGCGGCGCGGATGAGTGGCATGGCGCAAAGGGACCGCTCGCTGTTTCCGATACCACGACGCCGCATACGCTCTCGAACGCTTTTATCGCCGCCGCGCGCGAAGCCGGATATCCCCTGCGCGACGATTTCAACCGCGAGGCTCAGGAAGGCGTCGGCTATTTTCAGATGACCGTCAGGAACGGCATTCGTTCCAGCACGGCCAACGCCTATTTGCGCCCTGCAAAAAAACGCCCCAATCTGCACGTCATCACCCGCGCCCATGCCCTGCGACTGGTCTTTGAGGGGGATCGCGCCAAGGGGGTCGTCATTTACCGGCGGGGCAGGGAAGAAACCCTTGAAGCGGCAAAAGAGGTGATTCTCGCCGCCGGCGCGATCGGCTCCCCCACGCTGCTCCAACATTCAGGCATCGGCGACCGCGAGCACCTGTCGCGCCACGGCATTGCCGCCCGTCAGCATTTGCCCGGCGTGGGGAGGAATCTGCAAGACCACTACATGGTCAGTTTCACCTGGCGCGTTCAGGGGGTGGAAACCTTCAATGAGACCGCGCGCGGTTGGCGGGCGGCGCGGGAAGGCTTGTCCTATCTCCTGTTTCGGCGTGGCCTGCTGACCCAGAGCGCTTCGCACATCAATGCTTTTTTGCCGACGCAAGACAACCCGAAATACCCGGATATCCAGTTTCACGTCATGCCCGGCACGTTCAATTTTGAAAATGGCGCGGTGGGACGTGACCCCGGGATGACCTGCGGCGTCTGCCAGTTGCGACCGGAAAGTCGCGGTGAAATTCTCATCAACAGCAACGATCCGCTGGCGCCGCCGCCCATACGCCCCAACTACCTCGCCAGTGAACACGATTGCCGTACACTCATTGATGGATTGCGCCATGCCCGTCGCATTGCTGCGCAACCTGCGCTGGCGAAGTTCATCGCCGCGGAAACCCAGCCGGGACAAATGGCGGACAGCGACGATGATTTGCTGGATTTCGCCCGCCGTTCCGGGAAAACCCTGTATCACCCGGTCGGCACCTGCAAAATGGGACCGCGGCGCGACCGGACAGCCGTGGTTGACCACAGGTTGAAAGTACATGGCGTATCCGGTTTGCGCGTGATTGATGCCTCTATCATGCCAACGCTCATCTCCGGCAACACCAACGCGCCCACCATCATGATTGCCGAAAAAGCCGCCGGGATGATTCTGGCGGAGGGGGCGGCATGAGCGCGCCGCGTTCATTCGGACTGCGGGACGCGGACTTGTTGCGCCATCAGCCCTATATCAACGGCGCATGGGCAAGCGGAGATGGCATCCCTCTGGAAGTCACGAATCCCGCCACGGGCGAAATTCTGGGCAGCGTGGAAACCATCACGCCGGAAAGCGTCGCCCACGCCGTCGCCGCCGCTGAAGTGGCGTTCCCCGCCTGGCGCGCGCGCCCCGCGCAGGAGCGCGGCGCCTTGCTGGAAAAATGGCATGACCTGATTCTGCAACACGCGGATGACCTCGCCCGCATCATGACGTTGGAACAGGGCAAGCCGCTGGACGAAGCCAGAGGTGAAGTACAAAGTGGCGCGGCATTCGCCAAATGGTTTGCGGAGGAAGGCCAGCGGGTTTATGGCGAGATTGTGCCGTCGCCCGCCAATGACCGGCGTTTGCTGGTATTCAGGGAAGCCGTCGGCGTCTGCGCCGCCATCACGCCGTGGAACTTCCCCAGTTCCATGATTGTGCGTAAAGCCGCGCCCGCGCTGGCTGCCGGTTGCCCGCTGATTTTGAAGCCTGCGGAAACCACGCCGTTTTCCGCGTTGGCGTTGGCGGAACTCGCCCGGCGCGCGGGCTTTCCGCCGGGTGTGTTCAATGTGGTTTTGGGCGATCCGGCGAAAATTGGCAAAGTCTTTACCGGACACCCCGCCATCCGCAAAATTTCCTTCACCGGCTCCACCCGCGTCGGGCGTCTGCTGCTGGCTGAAGCCGCGCAACAGGTGCAGAAGGTAACGCTGGAACTGGGCGGCAACGCGCCTTTCATTGTCTTTGAAGACGCTGATCTGGATGCCGCTGTCGCCGGAGCCATCGCCGCCAAGTTCAGGAATGCCGGTCAGGTTTGCGTGGCGGTGAACCGGATTCTGGCGCACGCCTCCTTGTTTGACCGCTTTGTCGAACGCTTCGCCGCCGCTGCCGCGGCTTTGAAAGTCGGCAACGGTCTGGAAGCGGACGTTCGCTTCGGCCCGCTCATCACCCAACCGTCGCTGGACAGAATCACGGCGCTGGTCGCCGATGCCGTGGCAGGCGGGGCGCGTATCGTCACTGGCGGCAAACCCCACGCGCTTGGCGGGCTGTTTTACGAACCCACCGTGCTGACCCATGCCGCGCCGGACGCGCGGGTGTTGCGGGAAGAAATTTTTGGGCCGCTGGTGACGATTCAGCCTTTTGCGGACGACGCGGAAGCGATCCGAATCGCCAATGATACGGAATACGGGCTGGCGTCCTATTTTTATACCCGTGACCTTGGGCGCTTGTTCCGCATTTCCGGAGCGCTGCAATTTGGCATGGTCGCCGTGAATACGCCCGTGATTGCCTCGGCAGCCTCGCCTTTCGGCGGCATCAAAGCTTCCGGTCTGGGGCGGGAAGGCTCGCGGCACGGGATTCTGGACTATCTGGAACTCAAAACGGTCTGGGTCGCCGGACTCTGATTTTTTCATCCCTCATCTTTCACAAACGTGTCCACAACATCGACCATGAGCCACGACAGCCTGCATTACCTTGACATCGACACTCGCGACCCCGCCGAATATCTGGCGGCATTGAATGTTTTGCGGTGGGAAAAACTGCAAAAACAGATTCGCTATGTCTGGGGCAACGAAGATTATTACCGCAAACGCTTTCTGGAAGCGGGCGTCCAGTCGCCAGATGACATTCGCACACTGGACGACTTCCGGCGGCTGCCCGCCTTTATCGACAAGGCGCGTCACCGCGATTCGCAGGACGCCTCACTGGAACGCTACGGGCATCCGCTCGGTCTGCACCTCACCTGCGCCCCGGAAAAAGCCATTCATCTGGCGGCGACTTCCGGTACGACCGGCACGCCGACCTTTTACGTTTTCTCCCGCAAGGATCAGGAAATCACCTACAAGGTGCTGGGGCGCATGTTTCAGGTCGCGGGCATTCGCCCCGGCGACACCACCTTTCACGCCTTCGGTCTTTGTCTGTGGCTGGCGGGCGTGACTTACGTGCAGGCGCTGGAAGCCTACGGCGCGCGTCCGGTGGCGTTGGGCGCGGAGGCGGGTGTGCCGAAAATCCTGCGCTATATCGAACTCACCCATCCCCGCGTGCTGTTCGCCACACCTTCGATGGTGAACCAGTTGATTGAACGCGCCCCCGGGGAAATCGGCAAACCCGCAAGCGCATTGGGTATCGAGATTATTTATTGCACGGGCGAACCCGGCGGCAGTCAGCCGGTTTTCCGCAAGCGGGTACGCGAGGCATTCGGGGCGCAAGTGTTCGACGCGACCGGCGGCGCGTGGCACAACGGCACCATCACCTGTGATTCGGAAAACGCGCATGGGATGCACTACATGGCGGAAGATTATTGCTTTCGCTACGACCTCATTGATCCCGTCAGCAAACAACCGCTGGAACTCGCCGACGGTCTCGAAGGCGAAGCCATCCATACCGGGCTTGAATACGAAGCCTCGCCCGCCTTTCGCAACGCAACAGGCGATATTCTCCGGCTGCATGTGGGCGAATGCCCCGGCTGCGGGCATTTTGGCGTGCGGATGGAAATTATCGGACGCGCCGACGACATGCTGGCGATCAAGGGCGTCAAGGTTTATCCGGCGGCGATTCAAAAAGTGGCGCATAGCTTCCTGCCCAAACTTTCCGGTGAATTGCGGATTCGCCTGAACGCCCCACCGCCCGGCGTGACGCCGCCTTTGCGTCTGGCGGTAGAAGCGGGAGAAGGCACGCCGGAATCCGAATGGTCGACCATCGCGGACGCGCTGGAGCAGCGCGTCCGCGAAATTCTGTCTTTCCGCCCCGTCGTGACCGTCCTGCCCTTTGGCAGTCTGCCCCGAAGCGGCGCGAAGACGAAGCTGATCGAGATTGTGGCGTGAGCGAAAACCATTCCGAAGCGATTCCCTACATGGCGCGTACCCGCGCGTGGTATCTGGCGCTGGGTTATGACAACCCTTATGTCTGGGCGCGTCACGACGAAACGCCCTTTATGCGACTGATCAAACCGCTGGCGACAAGCCGGGTCGCGCTCGTCACCACCGCCGCGCCCTGGCAGCCGGACAAGGGCGACCAGGGACCGGGCGCGCCCTACAACGCCGCCGCCAAGTTTTACGCGGTGTATTCCGGCGACAGCCGGAAAGACCATGATGTTCGCGTCAGCCATGTCGCCATTGACCGTCAGCACACCAGCATGGCGGACAGCGGTACGTGGTTCCCACTCCCCATCATGCGGGCATTGTCCGACGCGGGCGCGTTTCGGCTCGCGCCCCGTTTTCACGGCGTGCCCACCCAGCGCAGCCAGCGGCATACCGGGGAAATCGACGCGCCAGAACTCTTGTCCCGCTGTCAGGCAGATGGCGTAGACGCCGCGCTCCTCGTCGCCAATTGCCCGGTCTGTCACCAAAGTCTGGCGCTTGCGGCAAGGCATCTGGAAGCGAACGGCATTGCCACCGTGGTGATGGGCTGCGCCCGCGATGTGGTGGAGCATTGCGGCGTTCCCCGTTTTCTTTTTTCCGATTTTCCGTTGGGCAATGCCGCAGGTCGCCCGCATGACCCGCGCTCCCAGCGGCAAACGCTGGAACTTGCGCTCCGTTTGTTGCAAGACGCGCCCGCCGCCAACACCACCTGGCAATCGCCGCTCACCTGGTCGGATTCGCCGGATTGGAAACCCGACTGGAAGCTGGATTACGCCAACCCCGAACGGCTCACGCAAGGCGAACTTTTACGCCTGCGCGAAGAAACCGAATCCGCCCGCCTCACGGCGCGCGCGTTGCGGGAGCCGTTTTTTCCGCAACAACGTCTTTAACGCTTTTTCTGGAGTTCAACACCATGTCTGACGAAGTGCGCTACGTTTCCCGCGACGGCATCGCCGAAATCACCCTTAACCGCCCTGAAAAATACAACACGCTGACGCATGAAGTCATCGACCAGCTTCATGCCGCGTGGATACGCTTTAACGAAAGCGACGACCGGGTTGCCATCCTCACGGGCGCGGGCGACAGGGCGTTTACCGCCGGCGCCAATTTGCGGGACATTCCCCACGATTTGTTTCGCGCCATACCGGGCGTTGGCGTGCAGATGAAAAAGCCGGTCATCGTGGCGACCGCCGGATTGGTCGTGGGCGGCGGACTCGTGTTTGTGCAGATGGCGGATATTGCGATTGCCGCCGACAACACCGTGTTTTCCTACCCGGAAGCGAAGGTCGGCTTCAGCGGCGGGCTGGTCGCGTCTCTGGCGGCGCGTATCCCCCACAAAATCGTGATGGAACTGCTCCTTGTGGGCGGCAACCTCTCCGCCCAACGCGCTTACGACGTGGGTCTGGTCAATCAGGTCGTGCCAGTGGGCGAACATCTGGAAGCGGCGCGGAAAATGGCGCGTCAGATCGCGGCAAACGCCCCCAAGGTGCTGACGCTGCTCAAGGAATTTGTCGGGCAGGTATTGCCCAAAGGCCCTACCGAAGCCGCCGGTATCGCCCGCAGCCACATCCTCGACATCAACGCTTCCGACGATTTCAGGGAAGGCATCGACGCCTTTACCGGAAAGCGTCCCCCGGCATTCACGGGTCGCTAACGGGCAGGTTCGGATAAGGTGACAGAACCGCCATGCAATCGTCTGATTTCATCGTCATCGGCGCGGGCATCATCGGGCTTGCGGTTGCCCGCGCCTTGAAGCGCGCGTATCCAGAAGCGCGTATCCGTGTACTGGAAAAAGAGGCGGAACCGGGGCGGCATTCCAGCGGGCGCAATAGCGGCGTGTTGCACAGCGGCATTTATTACGCGCCCGGTTCCCTGAAAGCGGAACTCTGCCGCAAGGGTCGGGAAGAAATGGCGGCGTACCATGAAACGCGCCATCTGCCCCTGAATCGCTGCGGCAAAATTCTGGTGCCGACCGCGCCCGAAGACGCGCCGCAACTCACAAACCTGTACCGCCGCGCCCATGAAAACGGCGTACGCGTCGAAAAGCTGGATGAAGCGGCGCTCCGCGAACTTGAGCCTGCCACCCGCTCCGCCACGGGCGAGGCGTTATGGATTCCCGACACCGCCGTCGGCACGCCCGGCGAAGTCCTGAAAACCTTGTCGCAAGAAGTGCGCGCGTTGGGCGTTGACGTATGTTGCCACGCGGAAGTCGCGGAGATTGATGTCGCCGCCCGCAAAATCGCGCTACGCCACGGCGAGACGATAAGCTTTGGCTACGCCGTCAATGCCGCCGGACTGCATTCCGACCGCATCGCGCAAAAATTCGGTATGGGGCAGGATTACGCGCTGCTCCCCTTCAAGGGGCTGTACTGGAAATTGAGCACGGACGCGGGGTTTCGCTTGAATCACCTGATTTACCCCGTCCCCGACGCCAAAACACTCACGCTGGGCGTACACACCACGACGGCGACAGACGGCGCGATTTATTTAGGCCCCACCGCCGTACCCGCTTTCGGGCGCGAACACTATCGCGGTCTGGAGAGCGTGCGTCTGCCCGAAGCCGCCCGCATGACGCGCGATCTGGCGCGGATGTTTCTGCATGATCAGGATGGCTACCGCCAGCAAGCCTGGCAGGAAGGGCGACGCTATTTTCGCCGCTGGTTTTTCGAGGCGGCGCGGGAACTGCTGCCCGCCGTCAAACCGGAACACCTGCTGCCCGCCGCCAGAGTTGGGCTGCATCCGCGCCTGTTTGACCGGAAGAGCGGCGCGCTTTTGAAAGATTTTGTCCTCCTCAAAAATTCGCATTCCTTGCGCATTCTGGGCGCGACCTCGCCCGCCTGGACAAGCGCCTTTCCCTTTGCGCGGTACGTTTGCGCGCAGATGGATTCTCCCGTCACTTCCGACCAACCGCCGCAGGATTTAACCCAAGGAGCCTCATCATGAGCATAGAACCCGCCGTTCTCACCCCTACCGCTGACGCCTGGAATGCCCGCGTCGAACTCGCCGCCGCCTGCCGGTTAACGCATTTGTTCGGCTGGACGGATTTGCTGGCGACGCACATCTCGCTGCGTGTGCCGGGACGACATGACCGCTATTTTGTGAATCCGCTGGGGCAGTTGTTCGACGAGGTGAGCGCCTCTTCCGTTCTGGAAGTTGATCTGGAAGGGAACGTCATCGGCGGCAAGGGCGATCTGAACCCTGCCGGAACAGTCATTCACGGCGCGATTCACGCCAATGCCCCGGAAGCCGTCGCGGTGATTCACCTGCATTCCAGAGAGGGCGTTGCCGTTTCCTGCCAGAAAGAGGGCATTTTGCCGCTGACGCAAATGTCGCTGATGATTTTGGGCGACCTGGCGTACCACGATTTTCAGGGCGTTGTGCTGGACAAGGCGGAACGGCAAAGCCTGCTGGACGATTTGGGCGACAAGCACAACCTGATTTTAAGAAACCACGGCACGCTCTCTATTGGTCGCAACAT
>JAITSU010000048.1 GCA_031287525.1 Zoogloeaceae bacterium
CAGGTAGGGCGCGTTCTCCGAACGCGCCGCAGGCTGCTGACAAAGTTGCACAGCGCGTTTTTTTGAGTGAAGGTTTTCCTGGGAACGCCAGCGTCCACGCTGGCAGCGGTGTTTGTGCGGCAATCTGCGCTCAAAGTCGGCGTACCGCCGATGTGCCGATGTGCCGACGTGGACGTCGGCGTTCCCAGAAAGCTACTTCGGATGTTAACCGACGGCGGTTTCTTCGATGCCGCCCTACCTTTTCAGACATGATTCCTGCCGACGTAATTGCCACGACCCTGAAACTGCCGACCGAGTTACTCACCCGGCCTTCGGCGGTAACGCCTGTACAAAGGCTTCCTTCCGATGTTCTGAAAGAATTTTCGCCCGGTCAACGGCTCATGGCGACCATTCAATCGCTCTTGCCGAACGGCGCCTACCGCGCCGAGGTCGCCGGGCGTGAATTGACGTTGGCGCTACCTTTCGCGGCGCGGGCGGGCGAGCAACTGGAACTGGAAATTGTCGAACAAAACGGCAAGGCGACGCTGGCGGTGGTCGCGGAGCGGGCGGGGCAAGCCAGCGCGCGCGGCGAGGGCGAGGCGAATTCATCTGTCGCCACCCGGCTGACCGTTGCGGGCAGGCTGATTTCGGAATTGTTGGGCGCTCTGGACAAAGACGGCGGCAAACGCCCGCCGCCCGCGCTGTTGAATAACGCGCAGCCGGTGGTCAGCCGTTTTCCGGCAGACGCCGCCGATCTCGCCCCCGCCCTGAAAACCGCGTTGGCGAAAAGCGGCATGTTTTACGAAGCGCATCAGGCGCAATGGGTGGCGGGCAAAACCACCCTCGCCACCTTGCTTGCCGAACCGCAAGGCAGACTTTCCCCCGCCGCGCACATGCCGCCTCAACAAACGGGGCAGGGGACAGCGGCAGGAACGGCGGCAGGAGCAGCGGCGGGCGCGACAGGCGCGGCAACGGTAGCGACTGCGGGTACGGCAACGGCAGCAGCGGGTATGGCGGCGGCAACCAGTGGCGCGGCGGGCAATGTCGCGGCGCAAGGCAATGCCGCCGCCAACGTCGCTACCCATGCGGCAACCAACAACATGGCAAGCAATGTGGCAAGCAACATGGCAACCCCAGGCATGGCGGATAGCGGCGTGTTGCGCGTCAGCATGGGGCAGGTGGTCGCGCAGGAATTAACGCCGCTCGTGCAGCAGCAACTCGAAGCGCTGGCGACCAACACCTATGTCTGGCAAGGTCAGGTCTGGCCGGGGCAGAACATGGACTGGGAGATTGTGGAAGAAGACGGCGGGCGTGAGCAAAGCGAAAATACCGCGCCCAACTGGACAACCCATCTGCGCCTCACCCTGCCCCGTCTGGGCGGCGTGGACGCCACCCTGCGATTGATTGGCGGCAAGGAAATTGAAATCAGGCTGCGCGCCGAAAATCCCGCCACCCGCGCCCTGCTGAACGCCGCCAATGGCCCTTTGCAACAACAATTCATCACCGCCGGGCTGAAATTAAGCGCCTTCGCCGTCAGCCGTCCGCGCGCGGAACCACGTCATGAGCCGCCCGAAGAAGTCTGAAAAACCCGCAACCCGCCGCGAAGCCGTCGCGCTGGCGTATCGCCAGACCGACGCCGCCCCGCGCGTGGTCGCCAAGGGGCGCGGGCTGATTGCCGAGGAAATCATTTCCAGAGCGAAGGAACACGGCGTTTATGTGCACGAGTCGCCGGAACTGCTCTCGCTTCTGGTGCAGGTCGATATTGACGAACACATCCCCAGCCAGCTTTATCTCGCCGTCGCCGAATTGCTGGCATGGCTTTATCGCATCGAACACGGCGAATCGGGGTTGCCGGCGCCGGGGTTGCCGATGCCGCCATTCCCCACGGAATCTACCGAACCCGCGTTGTAGGGGCGGTTCGCGAACCGCCCCTACGTCATCAGGTAGGGCGCGCTCTCCGAGCGCGCCGGATGTTAACCCACGGCGGTTTCTTCGATCCCGCCCTACCGTGGGAGGGTCGCTGCCAGCCTTCCGGGACGGCGCGTACCTTGTTAAAAATCGCCGCGCAAAACCCGGCGGCGATCCGCGCCGCCGCGTAGAACGGCATTGGAAAAGGCGGGCATGGCTTTATCGCTGTTTAGGTAGGGCGGTTTCTCCGAAACCGCCGGATGTTACGTCCGGCGCGTTCGGAGAACGCGCCCTACCTTACGGCAACTGCGACGCGCTCATGCGGTTTTGGATAATGGCGGTTTTGCGGGCCAGGCCCTTGGCGTTGGGGTGGGTGTCGTAGTAACGGGGATTGGGCACCATTGCTGCCAGCTTTGCCGCCTGATGGGGGGAGAGTCTGGCGGCGCTGGCGCGGTAGTAGTGGCGGGCGGCGGCTTCCGCGCCGAATACGCCATTGCCCCATTCGATGACGTTGAGATAGCACTCGAAAATGCGCTCCTTGTCCCACAGGGCTTCAATCATCAGGGTAATCAGAGCTTCCTGTCCCTTGCGGAACAGGGAACGGTGCGGGTTCAGGAACAGGTTTTTCGCCAGTTGTTGCGAGATGGTGGAGCCGCCCGCGACGAAGTGACCTTTTTTCTGGTTTTTTTGCAGGGCGACCTGAATGCCGTCCCAATCAAAACCCTCGTGGTCGACAAAACGGGCGTCTTCGGAGGCGATGAGGGCGCGTTTCAGGTTGCCGGAAATCTGGCTGTACGCCACCCACTGATAGCTCAATTGGGCGTCGGGATTTTGCGCGCGCAGTTCAGCGAGCCGGAGGCTCATGAAGTGGGTTTCCTGCGGCGGCACATATTTCCACCACAAAATCCAGCCGAAAAACCAAAGCTGGAGGGCAAGAAAAATGATGATGGCGAAAGTAAGCGCCCATTGCAGGGTCTTGAAGCCGCGAAACAGCAGCCCGCGACGGCGCGGCGCGACCGAGGTGATATGGGCGGAGCGGCGGCGGAAAAAGGATTTCATGACGCGCGTAATTCCGCCAGCAGGTCGCGGGTTTGCGGGCGTTTTTGTCGCCAGATGAAAAAGGATTCCGCCGCCTGTTCCACCAACATGCCCAGTCCATCCGAGCGCCTTGCCGCGCCAGCGTTACGCGCCTGGGCGAGAAAGGGCGTTTCGTCCTTTCCGTACATCATGTCGTAAGCCAGACTGCCTGCGGCGAAAATTCCGTCGGGCAAGGGCAGGGTCGCGCCCGCGAGACTGGCGGAGGTGGCGTTGATGATGAGGTCGAATGACTGTCCGGCGAGTTCGGCGAAGCCGGTTCCACGCGCGCGGGATGCCGCCAGTTCCGCCAGCGTTCTGGCTTTGTCGGCGTTACGGTTGGCGATGGTGAGCGTCGCCGGGTTTTGTTCCAGCAGGGGCAGGATGACGCCCCGCGCCGCGCCGCCCGCGCCGAGCAGCAGCACGCGCCGTCCGGCGATGGGGAAGGCGAGATTGTTTTCGATGTCGCGTACCAGTCCCGCGCCGTCGGTGTTGTCGCCGAAAACGCGCCCCGCCGTAAAGGAGAGGGTATTGACCGCTTGCGCGGCAAGGGCGCGGGGCGAAAGTTCGTCGGCAAGGCGAAAGGCCTCTTCCTTGAACGGCACCGTGACATTCGCCCCTTTGCCGCCCGCCTGAATGAACTGGCGCACGGCGTCCGCGAAGCCATCCAGCGGGGCGAGGCGGGTTTCGTAACAGAGCCGCTCGCCAGTCTGTTGGGCGAAAGCGGCATGAATGCGCGGACTTCTGGAGTGCGCGACGGGGTTGCCGAAGACGGCGTAGAGTTCAGAGGACTGAGGACAGAGGACAGAGGACTGCAAAGTTTGCTCCGGCGTTGCCGTCGCGGTGGACAAACCTTGCGCCACGGATGGTTTTGCTTTCTCGCGCGGCGCGTCAGCGCCGGTGATTTTTCTGTCCTCTGTCATCTGTCTTCTGTCCCCTGTCTAGCGCGTTTCCAGGCTGTTGCCTCTGGTGAATGTCCAGGAGCGGGTGATCGCGAGTTGGTCGGTGTCGCGGGAGATGGCGGGGGGGAAGGGGGCGTAGGGGGCTGCCATACGCGCGATGCGGATGGCGGCGTCGTCCAGCACTTTGTGTGGCGAGGGTTTGTCTATGTTGATTTCCACGATCTCGCCGTTTCTGTTCAGGATGATGGTGAGGGTCAGCGTGCCGGAGAGTTTGCCACGCGCGGCTTCGGGGTAATTCAGGGTACCCCAGCGTTCCACCTTTTGCCGCCAGTCTTCGATGTACTGGGCAAAGCGGTATTCCTGTGTGCGCGTACCGATGAAGTTCCTGCGCGGACGCCTGTTGTATTCGTCGAGGTCTTTGGCGATTTCGGCTTCCAGCCTTGCCATCGCGCGGGCGGATTCGAGCATGTCCGCGCCATCCGCAGGTTTGGCGGAAGTGAAGTCGAACGCTTCTTTGTCCTGATCGCGGGTTTTCAGTTTGCTGTTTTTGGCGATGAGTTCGCGTTGCAAGGCGGCTTCCGGCGTCTCGACCCGTTTACGCATCTGTTCAAGCTGGTCGCCGTTTTGCGCGTTCTGATCCGGTTTCAGGAACGTTTTGGCGCGTCTGTCCCGGTCAGTGTTGCCGCCGCCATCCAGATTGGTTTGCGCCAATGCCTGCACGGTTTTCGGATCGGGCTTGTTGAGCGAATGGCTGTTGACCAGAATGACCTCCAGCCCCCGGTCGCGGACTTTTTTGCGCGGTTCTTCCGCCGCGAAATTCGAGCCGATCGTAATGATGTGCAGAACGATGGAGAAGGTCAGCGCCACGCCGAACGCATGTGTCTGCGCTGCCCCCGCAACCCGCGTCAGGGCGCGTATGGGCAGGGTGAGGACGCGGACAATGGACATGAGGGTTCAGCTTTCGGTGACGACTTCTGTGGACACTTCGGCAGTTTCGGCGGGAACTTCGGCGGGCGATTCCGGCAAGGTCTCGTCGGCTTCGTCTTCCGGCAAAATCTCCGGCTTATCCAGCTTGTCCAACACTTCGACGATATGGCAGCGGACATCCAGTCCCAGATCATCCAGCCCGTCGATGGCGACTTTCAGGCGTTGCCCCGGCGTAAACCCGGTCGCGCCGGGGATGCGGGCGAACAGGGGCAGGTTTTCAAAGCGCACGAGTTCATCGCGGCGCGTGATGACGATGGCCTCGCGCACATTTTCCTGCGCGAGATAGCGCAGGCACCAGTAGCGTTCCAGATTGCGCTGGAATTCGGCATAGGCGGCGTAGGTCGCCTCGAAATCGCGCATGGCGGCGAACAGTTCGGCGGCGCGCGGCGCGAAGGGCGGCGGTTTGTCGTTCAAGGCGGCGATGAGTTGACGCTGGCAGATGAGGTCGGAATAGCGGCGCAGCGGCGAGGTCATCCAGGCGTATTGCGGCACGCCCAGACCTTCGTGCGGTTGCGGCGCGGCGCTCATCCGCGCCTTGCCGCCGGTTTGCGCCCGGTACAGACAGGCGACGCCCAAGTCGGCGAGCAGACCGCCCCAGGTGGTATTGGCGACAATCATCAATTCCGCCACCAGCTTGTCGAGCGGGCTACCGCGTTTTCTGGCGACGATATTCACCCGGCAATTTTCCGGGTCGGCAAGGTCGCCGTCGATTTCAAAGTGGTAGTCGTTTACGCCCTGCGTGGCGGAAGGCTTGCCGCGTCGCGCTTCGCAGGCGTTGGCGAAATGCCAGAGGGTTAAGAGTTCGTCGCGAAAAGGGTTGTCCGGCAGTGTGCCGTTTACGCTCTCCTCGTTGAACCAGGGTTCGATTTTGTGGTGGCGCAGGTTGGCGACGATGGGCGTCAGTTCGGCGCGGGATTTTGTGTCGGTGATGTTCCAGTCGGCGTCGACCGTCAGATACAGCGAAAGGGTCGGGCAGTCGCGCCCTGCTTCCAGCGTGTAGGCGCTGACCACGGCTTCCGGCAGCATGGTGATTTTCGCGCCCGGCATATAAACGGTGGACAGGCGGGCGCGGGCGATGGCGTCGAGCGGGCTGCCGTGGGCAATCGCCAGCCCCGGCGCGGCGATGTGGATGCCGATGCGCCAGCCGCCGTCGGCTTCTGGCGTGAGTGAGAGCGCGTCGTCGACTTCGGTGGTGTTGGCGTCGTCGATGGAAAAAGCGCGCACACCGTCGGCGCGGGGCAAATCATCGGAAACAGGCGGCGGCTCAAGGGCGGGAAACGCCGTTCCCCTGGGAAACTGCTCGGCAAGAAAGCGGCGCAGATGCACTTCGTAGGGCGATTTCAACGCGCCGGTTTGCAGGAGCAATTCCGGCAGGCTGCACCCGCGAGCCGCCGCCGCCGTTTCAAACGCCTTGATTTCCGGGCGGTTGCGGTCAGGTTTACCAAGCAGGGTTTCGGCGTGGGGGAGGAGTTCGGCGGGCAGGCGGCAGGCGGTTAGTTCAGCCACCCAGTTTTCAATAATGAGCGCCTGTTGACGCTTTTTTTCAAGACTTGCCAAAGCTGCCTTGAGAATGTCAGCAGGGGCTTTACGGAAACGCCCCTTGCCTTTGCGGTGGAAGTAAACCGGCGCGCCATGTAGGGCGAGCAGGAGCGATGCCGCTTCCGGCGCGGCAGGTTCGTGACCGTAGTATTCTTTTGCCAGAGCAAGAAAAGCAAATTCGCCTTCACCTGCCATCTCCCACAAAAATTCCACATCAATTTCAGACGCCAAGACCGCGGCGTCAACCAATACCTGCGTGGGCGCGGGGTTCTGAAAACGGAGCAGGACCTGGGCTGCCTTGATTTTGCCGCGTTTGCCGGAAGGCATCTCCACTTGCAGGGAGGTTTCGTTGTCCGCGAGGATGCTGCCTGCCTTGAAGCCGCCGTCTTCTTCAAATAATACGTAGTTTGCGCTCATTGCAAAATTATAAACCGGCGAATTCGAGGATTTGCGGAATGAACTCAGGAAAGCGCGTAAAACTGTGGTCGCCGCCCGCGCAGACTTGCGTCTTCGCGCCCGCGTAATGCGCCTCCGCTTGCCGGTAATCCAGCGTTTCGTCGCCGGTTTCCAGCAGCACCAGATAGCGTTTCGGCGTGGGCTTTTTGACGGCGAGGGCAAGGAGGGATTCCAGATTCGCGGGTTCGACGTGAATCTCGTCGCCGGTATGAAAATTTTTCTGGACGCCAAGATAACGTTCGCGGCTGAAATGCGCCGCCACCGCCGGATTGATCAGCGCCGCCTTGAGATGGTGCCGTTCAGAGAGCCAGGTGGCGTAATAGCCGCCCAGGGAGGATCCCACCAGCGTGAGCGGGGCGGGGTCGATTTTTTTCAGCGTGGCGATGAGGGTTTCCAGCAGGGCGATGGCGTCCTGCGGCGGCCAGGGCAGTTGCGGCGCGATCAGGCGGTCAGCGATGCCGCGCGTCGTCATCGCTTCACGCAGCGCCCTGATTTTCCAGGATTGCGGCGAAGACGCGAAGCCGTGCAGATAGAGAATGGAGGGACGAGACATCAATTCAACGCCTGATGAAGTTGCCCCGTCTGCCACGCCCACAGCAACACCACGCCGCCGAAGGCGATGCGATACCAGGCGAAGCCGACAAAGGTGTGGCGGGAAATGAAGTGAATCAACCCCTTGACCGCCAGCAGCCCGAACACGAACGAGGCGACGAAGCCCACGGCGAACACCGGCAAATCGTCCAGAGACAGCGATGACCAGTTTTTCGCCACGTCGTAAACCGTGGCGGCGAACATGGTTGGAATCGCCAGAAAAAAAGAAAACTCCGTCGCCGTCTGCCGCGACAATCTGAAACACATGCCGCCCATGATGGTCGCGCCGGAGCGCGATATGCCCGGCCACAAGGCGACGCATTGGGCAAACCCGACCTTCAGGGCGTCAGACCAGCGCATGTCGTCGATCGCGTTGATGCGTGTGTTGGCGGGCGCTCTGGCGGTGACGCGCTCAATATACAGAATCAGCAGCCCGCCTGCGATGAGCGCGCAGGCGACGGAAACCGGATTGAACAGATAGGACTTGATGGCGCTGTGGAAGAAGAATCCGGCGACGGCGGCGGGCAGGAAGGCGACGAACAGCAAGCGCCAGAAACGCCGCTGCGCCGGGTCGCTTTTTACGCCGCCCACCGCCAAGCCGATGCGGGCGCGATAGTGCCAGCACACGGCGAGGATGGCGCCCAGTTGAATCACGATGTCAAAGACATTGTTCTCGTAATGGAGGAGGTTGCCCGCGATAATCAGGTGCCCGGTCGAAGAAATCGGCAAAAATTCGGTCAGCCCTTCGACGACGCCGAGGATGAGGGCTTTCAATAACAGGAGAAATTCCATTGGGGGAGGCGGACGTGAGCGAGGGGCGGGATTTTAACAGGGTTCAGGCATCAAAACCGTTCATCTTCCCTTAAAAACCGCCAGCGTCCGGTCGGCAGGTCGCCCAGACGCACCTTGCCCATGCGAACCCGTTTTAACCCCGTCACTTTCAAGCCTACCTGTTCGCACATGCGGCGAATCTGGCGTTTTTTGCCTTCCTTCAGAATAAAGCGCAACTGGTCGTGGTTTTGCCATTCCACACGCGCGGGTTTCAGCGCCTTGCCGTCGAGTTCGAGTCCGTGGCGCAGCCGTTTGAGTCCGTCGGCGTCCAGTTCGCCGTCGACGCGCACCAGATATTCCTTTTCCACGCCGGAGTCTTCGCCAATCAACTGGCGGGCGACGCGACCATCCTGGGTAAGCACAAGAAGACCAGTGGAGTCGATGTCCAGCCGTCCTGCCGGCGCGAGACCTTTCAGGTAGCGGGGGTCGAAGGCGGGGGCGTCGGGGTGGTCGGGATCGCGCCATTGATTTTCCCGGCGAATCAGCGTAACCGCCGGTTCGTAGCCCGGTTCCGGCTGCCCGGAAACGAAGCCGACGGGTTTGTTGAGCAGCAGCGTGACTTGTGCCGCCTGAGCGCGACGCGCTTCCGGCGCGAGGGTGATTTGGGCGTCGGGATGGGCGCGCGCGCCCAGTTCGCTCACCTTGACGCCATCGACAAAGACCCAGCCGCGCTCAATGTAGCGGTCGGCTTCGCGGCGGGAACAGTAGCCGCGTTCGGCGAGCAGTTTGGAGACGCGCGCGCCGGCGGGCGCGGCGGACGCGGTTTCAGTGTTCATGTTTGTAGAGGTGTTGTTCGCGCCACAGACGCGCCAGGGTGTCCAGCAAAAGGTCAGGCTGGACGGGTTTGTGCAGCACCGGCCAGCGCAGGTCAGCGAAGGCGCCGAGTTGTTCGCTGGCGGCGTCGCCGGTCAGGATGACCGCGCAGATGGGGCGTTGCAGACGGTTGTGCACGGCGTTCAGGAAATCGACGCCATTGGTTTCGCCGGGCATACGGTAATCGGTGATGAAAAAATCGGTGGTGGCGATGGCAGGGTCAAACAGGGCGCTGTCGCCGTCGAAGAAGCAGCGGGTCTTGATGCCGTGGCTGCTCAACCAGATGTCCAGCGCGCCGACCACCAGCGGATCGTCTTCAATCAGGAAACAATGGCGACCTTGCAACACGCTCAAATCGCCCATTTCGCGGGCTTCGGCTTCGTAGCGCATGGGCGTGTAGTGCAGTCCGCCGGTGTTCAGGGGAATACTGACTTCAAACAGGCTGCCGCGCCCGTAACGGGACAGGCAGGAGAGGCGGTAACCGAGCAAATCCGCCATGCGGCGGGCGATGGAAAGCCCCAACCCCAGCCCCTGACTGCGGTCGCGTTGCGGGTTGTCCGCCTGGAAAAATTCTTCGTAGATGCGCGGCATGAATTCTTCCTTGATGCCGATGCCGGTATCCCAGACTTGAATCAACAGCCGCTCGCGGCGCAGACGCGCGCCAATCAGGAGTCCGCCCCAGTCGGTGTAGCGGATGGCGTTGCCCACCAGATTGCGTAAAAGCCCCAGCAACAAATGCTGGTCGGTCAGCAGCACCAGGGGTTGCGCGGGGAAGAATAATTTGAAGCGCAGTTTTTTCTCCAGCGCCAGCGAAGCGAATTCGTTGTCGAGGCGCTGAAAAATGTTGTATAGCTCAATCGGCGCCAGTTGCGGAGTGATGACCCCGGCGTCGAGTTTGGAAATATCCAGTAGCGCGTTGAGCAATTCGCCCAGGGTTTTGGTCGCCAGCGTCATGTGCTGGACGATTCTTTGCTGGTCAGGGCCGAGGGAAGTCCGCGCCAGCGCCGAAACGAACAGACTGTTGGCTTGCAGGGGTTGGCGCAGGTCGTGGCTGGCGGCGGCGAGGAAGCGCGATTTGGCGACATTGGCGTTTTCCGCGATCTGCCGCGCCCGGTCAGCCTCCTGTTTGGCGAGCAGCAGCGCCGCTTCGGTTTCCCGTTGTTCGGTGATGTCCGTGAGTGTGCCGGACATCGCGCGGGCGCGTCCGAGCGCGTTGCGATCGATCACGCGCCCTTGCGCCAGCAGCCAGCGCCACGCGCCGGTTTTGGAGCGTACCCGGAACTCAATGGGTTGAAAGGGCGCGTGACAGCGCAGCAAACGACGCGCGGCGGCGCGGATACGCGGGACATCTTCTTCGAGAATCCGCGCCGCCCAGTCGCGTCCGAGTTGCGTCGGTCCGTCCGGCGT
The DNA here is from genome assembly GCA_031287525.1 of Zoogloeaceae bacterium. Taxonomy (GTDB): domain Bacteria; phylum Pseudomonadota; class Gammaproteobacteria; order Burkholderiales; family Rhodocyclaceae; genus Azovibrio. The sequence continues at coordinate 10,488 of JAITSU010000048.1, forward strand.
ATCGCCAAGCAAGGCGTGGAAGCGCGGACTGGCGCGGAATTCACGCGCTTCGAGATTCCAGCCCCAAAATCCCTGTTCGGCATTTTCGATGATGCGTTGATAGCGGGTGTTCTGGACGCGCATACGGGCGTTTGTGCGCCGCCGCAGTTCCAGCGCCACAAGCAGCAGGGTGAGCAGCAGCAAGCCCGCGATTTCGGCATACATCTGTTTCAGGGCGTCGAGGTCAATTTTTGCGCGGTCGGTGATGTACACCAGTCGCCAGGGCGTTTCCCGCAAATTTTCGTTGCAGATATACCATTTGTCATGCTTCGCGCAGGCGCCGGATGGCAAGGTCATGAACGCTTCCGGCAGACCTGCCCGCGCGTTTTGACTGTCCGGGCCGAATACCGCGTTCGGGAACAGGTCGCGGATATGATGCACGCGGGAATTGCCGATATTCCGGGAACTCAGCAACACCTGCCCGGACTGGCTCAACAGATAGCCATCGCCAAACTCCGGCGGCGGCAAATCAAAAAAATGTTTCAGGGCGGGCAGGGTGAAATCCAGCGCCACGAGCGCGCGGTAACGCCCTTCCTGGTCATAGACGGGCGCCGCCAGACTGATCATCGCGCCAAGACCGGCGGAATCAACGTAGGCATCCGTCCAGCGCGTAGCGCGCTCAGGGTTTTTTACCGGCCCCAGTTGCTCCAGATAGTCGAGGGCAAACATTTCATCCTTGTCCAGCCGTTGCGCCATGTGCGGTTCGGGGTAGGGATACAGATTGGCAAAACCCTGCCGCGAGATGTAATACAACCAGCCGATGTCCGGCACGAGTTTACGCATTTCCGCCATGACGGGCACGAGCGTCAGGGCGGCATTGATTTCTGCGGCGCGCGCGCCGCCCGGCTGCGGAATATCGCCTTTGCCGAACAGATAGCTGGCGTGTTCGGGCGGGAGGCTGGCGGGAGGGCGGACGGTGACGAAACCGTCCGCGTAGGGACGCAGCGTGGGGACGCGGCTTTGCGCCTCGCGCCAGTCGTCATGCGCCAGTTCATGTTCTGCCTGGGCGCTTAACAGACGGGCATTGGTCTCAATCACGTCATACAGTGCGCGGTCAATTCCCCGGCGCATGAGTTGCAGGCGTTGCTCGTAATAGACGAGGGACTGCTCCACGCGCCCGACCCAGATATGGTAAAAACCGACGAGCGCGCAAGCGAGCACAACAACGCTGACCAGAAGACCCGGCCAGAAACGTTGTTCAGTTCCCCTTTTTCGCCCTCGCTTGTCGCGTCGGCTGTTTCCCACGACGAACTCCAATGCATATTTCAATCCCCAGCGTTTGATTGTCGGGAGTGCGCGTCTTTCTGTCAATCAGCATGAGCAGTCGACAGGGGATTTGTTACCAACGACGTGTATTTTCACGAATCCTGTTGATGGCGGGATGAATAGCCCACATGACGCATGTGCCGCGCCAATGCGGTATCCATAGTGGCGGCATGATGGTCGAACCAGCTTTCCATTTCGCGGGCGACGATTTTGCCGAGACCGGGATTGCCCTTCTTCACCATCTGAATGATTGATTGCAGGGAGGCTTGTACCCGCGCGTGTTCGTCGATATGACATTGCAGGGGCGGAAAACCGCTCTCCCGCATCCAGAGATTTTCCTGCGCGAAATGCCGTTCCGAGTGCTCGAACAGGTCTTCCAGCGCCCCTAGCGCCAGGCTGTCGCTGGCGGCGGCGAGGGCATTCACCCGGTCGATAAACTCCTTGTGCATATCGTCCATAGGCATGCAGCCCAGAATGTAGCGTTCCTTCCAGTTCATGTTTCAGCGTTCAAATGTGTCGGGATAGTGAGTGTCCCGGTTTGGGGCGTGACGGACTTTGATATGCCTCAAATTCGCTTTTTACTTTTATTTTTTATTTTCCGAACTATAATACACGCCCTCCAAATCCTTGTTGACAGCCTTCGGGTCAATCAGGATAATGCTGCGTTTCTGTCTGGAGGGGTGGCCGAGTGGTTAATGGCAGCAGACTGTAAATCTGCCCTCTATGAGTACGAAGGTTCGAATCCTTCCCCCTCCACCAGGTTGTTGCGGTGATCGGTCAGGCAGTCATTGCCGGACATGATGGTGGCAAGGTGAAGCGGGTGTAGCTCAATGGTAGAGCTGAAGCCTTCCAAGCTTAAGACGAGGGTTCGATTCCCTTCACCCGCTCCAATCCAGGCTTTGCGGCAGCAGCCAGCGACAACAGCGGTAGCGGTAAAAAATTTTGCAGACGTGCCCATGTGGCTCAGTGGTAGAGCACTCCCTTGGTAAGGGAGAGGTCGGCAGTTCAATCCTGCCCATGGGCACCACGGTTTTATGATAAACGATTTCTTTTTTGTTTGGTTTGGGGAGTGCTGAAAAATGGCTAAGGAAAAATTTTCGCGGACGAAACCGCACGTAAACGTAGGCACGATAGGTCACGTTGACCACGGCAAGACGACGCTGACGGCGGCGATCACCACCGTGCTGTCTCGGAAGTTTGGCGGCGAAGCCAAAGCTTACGACCAGATTGACGCGGCGCCCGAAGAAAAAGCGCG
>JAITSU010000012.1 GCA_031287525.1 Zoogloeaceae bacterium
CCGCGACGCGCGGAGCGTCCAGCGGAAACGCCACCGCCCTGCCTGATGCCCACCCCTCTCTCCTTGTGGGGATACCCGTCTGTACACGAGGTCAGGTTGGGCGCGCTCTCCGAGCGCGCCGAAGGTAACATCCGGCGGTTTCTCCGAAACCGCCCAGACTGTTGACAAACCTCCGAAGTAGCTTTCCGGGAACGCCGACTTTGAGCGCAGATTGCCGCACAAACACCGCTGCCCGCGTGGACGCTGGCGTTCCCAGGAAAACCTTCACTCAAAAAAACGCTCTGTGCAACTTTGTCAGCAGTCTGCGGCGCGTTCGGAGAACGCGCCCTACCCGAAAGCGCGCTTAAAACCGATACCTCGCCCTTAAACTCCCGGTAATGCCTTCGCGTTTGCCGCCATAGCCCTGTACCCCGAAATCCAGTGTCAGGCGTTTGGCGGCGGTGGGGTTCAGGGTCAGACCGACTTCCGCCATCCCGGTGTCGCCCTTCAATTTCGACGCCTCCAGTCGGTAGCCGTAGACGCTGGCGTTTGCCTTGCCGCCGTATTCATGTTCCCATGCCGCGCCCAGATAGGCGCTTGTGTTTTGATCCAGCGCGTAATTCCATTTCGCGCCCAGTTTTGTCCTTTGGGAATCAATGGCTTTGAACTTCACCGTTTCGCCGGTCGTCAGTGTTACGGTATCCCCGTCCTGACGCCCCCGGAAGTATTGGGCGTACAGATTCAGGTTATTCCGTTCATTCAGTTGCAGGATGTAGCCCACGCCGGCATGAGCGCCGAGGTAGCGGGATTTGGCATGGTAAGCGGCAGCGCGACCGAAACCGTCGTAGAGGTCGCTGTTGAAGTCGGTTTTGACCCGCCCGCCCCTGACGCTGGCTTCAAGATACAGGTGGTCGCCCGCAGAGGATTCGTTAAAATCAAAATACGCCAGCAAGCCCGCGCCGGTGTAGCGGATATCGCCCTTGCCGCGCACGCTGGCGGCGTTCGCAAAGCGGTTATAGGTGTCGTAATCGCCTTCGCCGCGCTCGATGAACGCGCCCAGCGTGAGGTCGCCGGCATCGGTTTCTTTTGACCCGGCAAGTCCGGCGAGCAGGTGGTAGCTTTCCATATCCATGCGCGCCCCCGTGTTGTAGCGCAGCTTGCCGCCGCTTAAAGCGGCGAAGCCGAACTGACAATAGCGTTCCCGGTCACGGCTGCCTTCGGTGGGTTCCCGCAAATCATAGCGTTCGCACGGCGTTTTAGGGTCGATGGCGGCGGCGATGCCGCTACCCGCCACAAAATCCGCGCCCTGATTGATCAAGGGGGTACTGGCAAGATAGCCATCGACCAATGCCCTGGTACGCGGGTTGACCGTGGCGACCGGCGGAATAACCGGCGGTTCAACCGGGGGCGTGACCGGCGGTTCGACAGGCGGTTCCACCGGAGGCACCACAGGCGGCACGACCGGAGGCACCACGGGCGGGACGACCGGCGGCGGTGGCGGTGGCGGAGGCGGCGGCGGCGGCGGCGGAGGCGGGGGCGGAGGCGGAGGCGGAGGCGGAGGCGGCGGAGGCGGAGGCGCAGATGTCCCCGTCAATTCCGCAATCAGTTTGTTCTTTTCCGTGTCATCCACCTTGACCGTGAAATCGTAAATCAGCGAAACGCCCGCTAATGCCTTGGCGTGTTGCACCCCATTGGCGCTTAAAGTGTGATTTGAATCCACATCAATCAGGGTCAGCGCGGTGTTTGCCACAAAACCGTTGGCAAGGTTGTAGGAACCATCCAGAAAAATGTCGACCGTGCTGTTGTCGATGTTCGCGTCTCCGGCGACAAACATCATCGTGTCGTCGGTCGCGTTTTTAGGTTGTATGCCCTGCGGCAGATAGAAATTCAACACGCTGCCTTGGGTTGCGGTCAGGTCGCCGCCGATGTGGACGGGCGTTGAACCCGCGCCCCAGCGCACATTCGCGGTCGCGCCGCTTTGAATCTCCACCCCGCCCGCAATCGTACTGCCATAGAGGTTGAAGGTACTGCCGTTATAGGCGGTGACTTGGCTGCTGGCGAGATTGGCGATAGTGGTGGCGTTGCCGAGTTGCAGAGTGCCGCCTTTGATTTCCGTGATGCCGGTGTAATCGTTGTTGCCCATGAAAACGGTGTAACCCGCCGTGTTCACCACCTGGGTTGGACCGGAGATTTTGACGGGATATCCGGCGAGCGTACCGTCTTTGGTGAAATAGTAAGCGTTGGCGGCGGTATTTTGGGTGTGGTTGAATTGCAGCGTCCCCGTTCCGCTGCCCGTCGTGACGCTGGCGGCGTTGAGGATGCCGGGGGCGGTTGCTGCGTCGCCTTCCGCGCTGCCGATGTTGAGGATGCCGGTGCCGGTATTTGTTGTCGCCAACATGACCAGATTCGCAATGGCTTGACCGTTATCGGTAAGAGTTAATTCACCAGTACCATTCCTACCAATAACGATACTGTCAGTATTGTTGGTATTCCTGAACACCGACCCAGTACCCGTAACGGTGACTTTACCTGTACAGCCATCGCCTACCCCCATTATGGTAAAAGGTGTCGAAACCTCTCCGCCATCCTTGATAATAAGACTGGCACTGCCGGGATTTCCAGCCTGGAAGGAACCAACATTTAAGCCCCATCGACCTGAATAAGAATCGAGTATCCATTTTGAACTGGAATCCGTAACGACAGCGTTACCGCTAGAAATTACAGTAGATACATTTTCTAATTTCCCGCCTTTCTCAATGATCAGTTCAGCATCATTTATGTCAAAAGAACCATAGAGCATGTGGGATAAAGAATCAAGAGCAGGCGGAGACCACTTTACAATCCACGCTGAATCACTCCCGCTGATGATGGCTTTACTCTTGTCGGCTATCCGCCCACTAATGCTGTAAACTTTCCCGCCATTTGTAATAATGAGACTACTGCCTTGATTGTTCACCTGTATGCCTTGACGTCCAGCATTTAATACTGAATTTCCGCCAGTCACCGTGACTGTAGCTTTATCGTTATTGTTGATTTCGCCAAAGATGAATAAGACACTATGCTGATAGGAAGTTTGAGTATGCACAACAGGATCATCGGTACTTGAGTTCTGAAGAACGCCGCCATTCTTGATGGTGAGAGAAACATCGGAATTATTATTACCTTTGCCAAAATAAATAGGATAATAAGTATTTCCATTTGCATTATCATATCCAGTAACATCAATTGTCTCATTGTCAATTTCAACCACAGCATTGCCGTTAATCATTGTAACATTCGAGCTGGTGGAACTATCCACCCCCCAGTTGTTATTATCGTTCCATGCGTTCGTATTACCATTTCCCGTCCAGATTGTTCCCGCCTGTATATTGATTGAAAACGCCTGCATTAACGCAAAACAAATCAGGGAACGTTTGAAAACAGGATTTATATTCTTTTTAGTGCTGTGCTGTGCTGTGCTGTGCTGTGCTGTGCTGTGCTGTGCTGTGCTGTGCTGTGCTGTGCTGTGCTGTGCTGTAATGATGATGTTGAGATTTTTTCATGGTGTCAAGCCCGTTGGTTAAGGAATGGTTACAAATGATGTTACATTTTAATACAAACCACAAAATAAATGCCAGCGTTTTCGATGCCCCAACCCAAAAAAATTTGTCGCGCGTCGTGTTCTTCCCCCCGCCCCTACCACCAGAACCGCGCCACGAGCGGCTCCCGCCGCCCCTGCGACAAACATCCCGCAACGGGGTGGGCGGCGACCATCGTTGCCCCGACTGCTTAAAAATCTTCACCGCGCGGACTGGAACGGTCTTTGAGCGTTCTCATGTCCCGCTGGAAACCTCGCAAAAGGGCGTTTCGTCCCCGCAACTGTCCAAAGCGCCGGGCATAACGCAGAGAAGTCCGCAGGGTTCCTGTCGCAACGCTTGCGCGAAGCCTGCGACAACCAGAACGATGACGATAGCAATAGCTTCCTGCGCGACGTCATCGAAGCCGACGAAACCTGCATCGGTGGGAAGGAAGCCAACAAGCCACGCCATGCCGGACGCGGCGCAGTCGACAAGACAGGCGTACCCGGCATTCGTGAGCGCGCCGGAACGGTCACGGCAGCAGCCACTCGTTCAGCCAAAAACATCCGCAACGCTACGCAGATGAGTTGACCTGTCCAAGGCAGTCGTATGAATGCCTTTATCATGGAAAACCCGTCTTGTTGACGCGCTCCCCTTGTGGGTGTACATCGTGGGTAAAGGGATATTTCGTAGGGGCAGGTTTCAAACCTGCCCGCAGTGGCATCACCGGAACGCACAGGGCGGGTTTGAAACCCGCCCCTACGGGGGAATCAGGGAGGGCACGTTCTCCGAACGCGCCGTTTGTTGACTGCGGCGGTTTCGGAGAAACCGCCCTACCTCACAGAGCGTTTTTTTGAGTAAAGGTTTTTCTGGGAACGCCAGTGTCCACGCTGGCAGCGGTGTTTGTGCGTCAATCTGCGCTCAAAGTCGGCGTACCGCCGACGTGCCGACGTGCCGACATGCCTTTGTTGCCGTCGGCGTTCCCAGAAAGCTAATTCGGAGGTTTGTCAGTACCCTGCTCCCGTTCGTGACCTGCCAGCGGGAGCAGGATGCTCTCGCCACTTTAATTTCAACGGCATTCATACAATTGCCCTGTTTACCTGTCGATTGAACAAAGGTAATGTACGGATTCCCGCAATGGACAGAATAAACCGCCTGCTTTGCAAGTCCATCAGAAAGCGGCTGACGTATCGGGCGCTTGTCGCGTAGTTACCGCCACGAGCGATTTTCATTGTTTATGTCAAAAAAACCCATGCCGCAGGAAGAAGCCAAACCATTCAGGAAATTCAACCGTCTGGTCAAAGCCGGGCAAGCGATTGAGGATTTGAAAAACCCCCTGAATCTGATTTACCGCCAGAAGCCATCATTGCCAGACGCATGACCGTGGGAAAAACCATTGAAACCGCGATAACGACACCCCAAGCCGAACTCATTGGGGAACTGACCGATGAACGGGTATTCTGACAGCAACGGCGTTCCTTTCAACCTGAAAGGCATTACAAAAAATCATTCATAAAAGTGTATTGAAGAGAAGCGCTATTTGGTTGATGAACATCTAATGAACAATCGTAAAATTGTGTTGATTTTGACGTAAATCTGCCTTATAGTCAAATAAATTAAAATCGCAAAACGGGGTTGATTGAAATGGAATTCTTTGACACACTTGGCTTTCACTGGGACAGAACGGCTGTCCCGGTGGTTATCCCGACTTACTCAATTGAGCGCGTCTGCTTTCATTTTCACCGGATGTTGCCGGAGTTTGTCTGGGATGCCAGCGTTCTTGAGGGCAACCCGTTCACCTTTCCAGAGATCAAGACCTTGCTGGATGGCATTACCATCGGTGGGCGCAAAATTTCCGATCAAAATCAGATTCTAAATCTCGCGGAAAGCTCAAAACATCTGCTTGCTCTGATAAGGGCGGGGCAGTTCAGGTTAAACAAGGCGACGTTCACGGCGTTGCATGGCATTGTTGCCCGCAAGGAAGCCCTTGAATGGGGTGTATTCCGGGGAGAGGCAGAAGAAAAAAACTATACCCCGGATGTTGGGCTGGGCAAACAGGGGCGGTACACCCCACTCCCTACCGTACCCGGCGCGCCTGAACTCAACCGGGTTTTTCAGGAAGGGGTCGATGCCCTGAATGACTGTCCGTCTTTCGAGAAAGCCACTGGATTCTTCCTGTTCGGCGCATTGCAGCAATTTTTCTTCGATGGCAACAAGCGCACATCACGCTTTATGATGAACGGTATTTTGATGTCGAACGGCATGGACGCGATCAGCGTTCCAGCCGACAAAGCGCAGGAATTCAATGAAAAGATGGTGCGGTTTTATCTAACCAGGGATGCGACCGAAATGATGGCGTTTCTGGTGGATTGCCACCCGGAAGCAGCGCGAATTCATGCGGAGAACCCCAAGACGATATGAACCTGCCGCCTGTTGCGGCATGGCGCGCACCAACAGCATCGAGCGCGTCCGGGCAGTCCTGAAGCGTGGCTTCTCCGGCATCTGCCACTCATTCAGCCAAAAACATCCGCAACGCTACGTGGATGAGTTTACCTGTCGGTTGAACGAAGGTAATGAATAAATCCTGCGGCGTTATTGGCGCTGGAAAAGGCAATCGTTAAATGAAATTGCCGCATTTGGCGCGGGATAACAAGTAATATATATCGTTCCCAAAACAAGGGGCGGCGAATGTTGGAAATTCGGAACCGCCCCTGCAATCCATATCACCCGCACTGCCTCATTTAATCTGCTTTTCCAGCGTTCTGGCAACGGCGCGGTCGAAGCTGTCGCCCTGTTTGCCGGTGTCTTTCCTGTCCGCTTCCCGCATGAAGGCGTCGCGCTGGCGGACTTTTTCTGCCAGTTGGCGGGAGAGGTCGTCGCGTTCTCTGGTTTGTCTGGCGATGTAGGCGGTTTGTTCGGCGCGGCTCATTTTCTGCATAGCGGGGGGAAGTTCGGCGGGCGGGATGTCGGCGAGTTGCCTGCCTTCCTGAATTTCCGCCACGAGGTCGCCACCGCCGGTGATGACGGCTTTGCCTTTGCCGGATTTGTTGACATAGCTCGACATGTCGGCGGCGGCGGGCGCGGGGGCGCTTTCATAGGCATGCGCCCTGTCTGCGACTTCGGACTGCTTGGCGCGACTGCCGTAGGGGATGACGGTGGCGTTCAGCTTTTTCTGGATGATGATGATTTCATTGTCGTAGGGCGTGTCGATGACCACGACGCGACCGCCGTCCTGAGGAATAGCGATGTATTCGCCGCCGCCCCGTTGCGCGATTTCCTGCCAGATGGGGCGCGTTGCCGCCATGTCGCCCGCTTGTACGGCATTGACGATGATGCCTTTTTGACGCGCCGCCTTGATGATTTCTGGATATTTGCGGTCTTGTTGGTAATCCATGTGCGGCGGCGCGTCGCCGACGAGAAAGAGAATCCGGCTGCTGCCCGGCATTGAGGTGGATACCCACGGCTGCTTGCCTACCGCGACATCCAGCGCCTCATTGACCGATTCCGGCGTATCGCCGCCACCATCTGCCTGAAACGAGAGCAACTTGCCGTAGATGCCCTGAATGTCAGTGGATAGCGGGTACGCGCGGGTAACGTATTCATCGCCAATGTCACGGTAGGCGACAAGACCGATGCGGATGCGGGCGTTCGGGCGCTGGTCGATGATGGTATTGGCAATCGCCCAGACCTTGCGCTTCGCGCCCTCAATCAGTCCCGCCATTGAGCCGGTGGTGTCGATGACGAAAACGACATCGACTTGTTGCTGGATTCGCTGCGATTCCACTGGTGGCGTGGGCAACGGTTCTTGCGCGTCCTGCGCGAAAAGCGGAGAAGACAGGGGCAACGCCAGCGCCGCCGTCAGAAACAGGGTTTTGAAAAGTGATTGCATGATGCGCTCCATGAGTAAGTTTGCGCTCTTGAAACGAGCGAGGGTGTGATTTGGGGTTAAATTGCATGAATGCCATTGAAATCAAAGTGGCGGGAGCAAGATGCTCCCGCCACTTTGATTTTCTCCCCTCGCCCTTTGTAGGGGCGGGTTTCAAACCCGCCCTGCGCTCCGACAATGCCACTGCGGGCAGGTTTGAAACCTGCCCCTACGAAATATCCCCTTACCCACGATGTACACCCACAGGGGGAGAGAGTAAGCAAAACAGGCTTTCCATGACAAAAGCGTTCATGCAATTGCCTTGGGGTTAATGCGAAGTGTTAATTCATGCAATAGCCTGAATTCCGTTTTTTCTGATGACGGTCAGGAGGCGCAGGGCAGGTCCGCCCGGCTTTCTGGCGCCGCGCTCCCAATCCGAAACGAGATTTCTGCTCACGTTCAGATAGCGGGCAAAAACCGGCTGCGACAGATGTTCGCGTTCGCGCAAGGCGCGAATTTCATCCGGCAACAGGAGAGGAACGGGCGTCAGACAAGCCACGTCGAACCGGCGCATGGTCAGCTTGTCGACCGCGCCAATCTCATGCAGGGCTTCCATTGTTTCGTGGATGGCGGCGAGTGCGTCGCTACGATATTTTTTGGGCATGACAATTATTCATCATCAATTTCCCTGCCGCCGAAACACCCACCGATTCCCCTCGCTGGCGGCGGGAACGTAAGCATAGCCTTCGGCGTCAAAGCTTTTCAGGTCTTCCGGCTTGGTCAGGCGGCGCTGGATGATGTAGCGGGTCATCAGACCGCGCGCGCGTTTGGCGTAGAAGCTGATGATTTTGTACTTGCCGCCTTTCCAGTCTTCAAACACGGGTTGAATCACTGGCGTTGCCAGTTTTTGCGCGCGCGCCGCCTTGAAATACTCCTCCGAAGCGAGGTTGACGAGGCTTGCCGCGCCGGAAGCGTCGAGCGCGCTTTGTACGGCATGAAGCAGGTGGTCGCCCCACCATGCGTAGAGGTCTTTGCCTCTGCGGTTGGCAAGGCGCGTGCCCATTTCCAGACGGTAGGGCTGTATCAAATCCAGCGGGCGCAACAGCCCGTAAAGACCGGAGAGTATGCCCAGGCGCGTTTGCGCCCAGGCGAGGTCAGCGCGGTTCAGACTGGCGGCGTCCAGCCCTTCATAAACATCGCCCGCGAACGCCAGCGCCGCCTGCTTTGCGTTTTCCGGCGTGAAGGGACGCGACCATGTGGCGTAGCGGGCAACATTTAACGCCGCCAGCGCGTCACTCAACCCCATCAGGCTGGCGACCTCGGCGGGCGTGAGTCGGCGCAAGTATTCAATCAACGCGGCGGATTCATCCAGCCAGTCGCATTGACTGTATTCGGCAATATGCGGCGGCGTCGTGAAATCCAGCGTCTTGGCGGGGGAGAGGAGGATGTACATGCGGGTGTCAGGAGGCAGGTATCGGGTGGCAGGTGACAGGATTATTGACCGAAGGCGCGGTTGCTGCCAAATGTTCAATTGAGGAGTTTATCCGCCAGCGGCGATTGGTTGCGCGGGATGCTGAATCGCCCCCTACGCGCGGCAAACGGGTAAAATCGCGCTTTCTGAATCTCATCGGGAGTGGGTTGTGCGTATTGTTTGTCTTGATATGGAAGGCGTGCTGGTGCCGGAAATCTGGGTGGAGTTCGCTGAACGCGCGGGCATTCCGGCGTTGTGCCGCACGACGCGGGATGAGCCGGATTATGACAAGCTGATGAGCTTCCGGTTGAATGAGTTGCGTCAGCGCGGGCTGGGGCTGCCGGATATTCAGAAGGTCATCGCGGACATGGGGCCGATGCCGGGGGCGCGGGCGTTTCTGGATGGACTGCGCGAAACGTATCAACTGGTGATTCTCTCCGACACGTTTTACGAATTCGCGCATCCGCTGATGCGCCAACTGGGGTGGCCAACGCTGTTTTGTCATCGTCTGGAAACCGACGCGCGCGGTTTTGTGGTCAATTACCACTTGCGGATGAAAAACCAGAAACAGGAAGCCGTGCGCCGCCTGAAAGAACTGAATTTCAAGACGGTGGCGGCGGGCGATTCCTACAACGATACGGCCATGTTGGGCGAGGCGGACGGCGGCATTTTGTTCTGTCCGCCGGATAATGTGATTCGGGAATTCCCGCAATTCCCCGTGGCGCGTGATTACGCCGCGCTGCGCGCCGAGATTGACGCGGCGTTTGCGCGGGCTGGTTGATGAACATGCGCCTGTTGAATTTCCTGTGCGCGCTCTTCTACAGCGTGGCTTTCCTGCCACTTGCTGCCCACGCCGCCGAATTCCTTGACCCTGCCATCGCTTTCCAGCCTGCTGCGCGGGCGCTGGATGACCGGACGCTGGAAGTGCGCTTTGCCATTGCGGACGGTTATTACCTGTACCGTGACCGTTTCCGTTTCGCGGCGGAGAACATCACGCTGGGTACGCCGCAACTGCCAGCGGGCAAGGAAAAAGATGACGAGAATTTCGGCAAGGTGGCCGTGTTTTACAAGGAAGTCGCCATCCGCCTGCCGGTCGAGCGCAATGCTTCCGGCATCATCAGTTTCACCTTGCGGGTGACTTCGCAGGGCTGCGCCGAATCGGGTTTGTGCTACCTGCCGCAAACGCAGGATTTGCGGGTGGAATTACCCGCCGAAGGAACCGTGCCGGTCGCGCTGGCGACAGATGCGAGCGGCAGTGCGGGCGGCGTGAATGGCACGGGCGATGACAGCGGCTTTTTCGCCGCGACCTTGGGGCAAGCCGGTTTCTGGGGCAAGCTCTCCCTCTTTTTTGTCGCCGGATTGGGGCTGGCGTTTACGCCTTGCGTGTTTCCTATGCTGCCCATCCTTTCCAGCCTGATTGTCGGACACGCCGAGCGCGGCAAGCGGGAAACCGTCAGCAAACGCCGCGCCTTTCTGCTCTCCCTGTTTTATGTTCTGGGCATGGCGTTGACCTACGCTGCCGCTGGCGTGGCGGCGGGGCTTTCCGGCAGTCTGCTGTCCAACGCCCTGCAAAATGTCTGGGCGCTGTCCATTTTCGCGGGCATTTTTGTGTTGCTCGCCTTCGCCATGTTCGGTTTTTACACCCTGCAAATGCCCGCCGCCCTGCAAAGCGCCTTCGCCGCGCGTTCGCGGCATTTTCAGGGCGGGCATTTTTTCGCGGTATTCGTCATGGGCGCGCTTTCGGCGCTCATCGTCGGCCCCTGCGTCGCCGCGCCGCTGGCGGGCGCGCTGATTTACATCGGCGCCAGCGGCGACGCCATTCTCGGTGGCGCGGCGCTGTTTGTCATGGCGCTGGGCATGGGCGTCCCCCTGCTGGCCGTCGGACTTTCGGCAGGCGCGTTACTGCCTCGCGCCGGAGCGTGGATGGAGAATGTCAAAAAAGGCTTCGGCGTGTTGCTGCTGGCGACCGCCGTCTGGCTGGTATCGCCCGTCATCCCCGCGCTGGCCGTCATGCTCGCCTATGCCAGCATCCTGCTGGTTGCCGCCATCTACCTGCACGCGCTCGACCCGCTGCCGATCAACGCGGGCGGCTGGCGGCGTTTCTGGAAAGGCGTCGGCGCGGTCATGCTGCTCTGGGGTGCGGCCTTGCTCATCGGCGCGCTTGCCGGCAGCCGCGACCCTCTGCAACCGCTCGCCGTGCTGAGTTCCGGCGGTAGCGACAGCGCCCCGTCGCCCCTGGCATTTGAACGGGTCGCGGACACTGCCGCGCTGGACGCGCGTCTGCAAAACGCCGACCGTCCGGTGATGCTGGATTTTTATGCTGACTGGTGTAGCGATTGCAAAAGAATGGAACGTTTAACCTTTAGTGATCCCACAGTGCGTACCCAACTGGAAGGCTACGTCCGCCTGCAAGCCGACGTAACGGCAAACAGCGCCGCTGACAAGGCACTGCTGCAACGCTTCGGCTTGTATGGCCCGCCGGGGATTATTTTCTTTGACGCCAGAGGTCAGGAAATTCGGGGGTTGCGCGTGGTCGGGTTTCAGGATGCCAGACAGTTCGGAGCGGTTTTGCGGCAGGTTTCCGAAAACGCCAGCGCCCTTGCCATCTGAACCGCGCAAGGGCTAACGTGAACACCTCCCTCTCCAGGCTCACGCATCGCATCGGGGAAACCTTGCGCGTCCAAAATGAAAGGCTGGCAACGGCGGAATCCTGCACCGGCGGCTGGGTAGCGCAGGAATTGACCGCCATTGCCGGTTCGTCGGAATGGTTTGAGCGCGGCTTCGTCACCTACTCCAACGCCGCCAAGGTGGAGATGTTGGGCGTACCGCCGGAAACGCTGGCGCAACATGGCGCGGTGTCGGAAGCCACGGCGCTCGCCATGACAAACGGCGCGCTCGCGCATAGCCACGCGGGGTGGTCGCTGGCCATCACCGGCATCGCAGGCCCCGGCGGTGGCTCGCCGGAAAAACCCGTCGGCACGGTTTGTTTTGCCTGGGCAGGGGCGGGAATGGCAAGCGCCGCCACGCGCCGCTTTTCGGGCGAACGCGCAGAAGTCCGCCGTCAATCGGTTGAATTTGCGCTCACGGAATTGCTGCGGAAATTGTCGGAGCGATGAATCATCATCAATGCGCCATCTTCTCCGCCATCCGAAACGCCTCGCGGATGTTGTTACGCAGCAATTCTTCGTCCCAGGGCTTGGTAAAGAACTTGTGAATCGCGCCCTGATTGAGCGCCTGGGCAATCACTTCGATGTCGGAATAGCCGGAGAGTACGATACGCATGGTGTCGGGATGCAGGTCTTTGACGCGGGAAAAGAATGCCGTGCCGCTCATTTTCGGCATCATCTGGCTGGCAACAACCACCTGCACATTGTGCCGCGCCAGCAATTCAAAGGCCTCGTCGGGGTCTGTGGTCTTCAGCACCTCGTAGTCATCCTGCCGCAACAATCGTTTCAGGGAGCGCAGGATGTCGGGGTCGTCGTCCAGGAGCAGCAGAGTGCGGGCTTTTGTTTTCTGCGTGACGGTCAGACGCTTATCCTCGCGCAGAAAGGCTGTGCAGGCGTCAGCGTCAAGCGGATAGCTGAAAAAGAAGCCCTGTATGGCGGCGCAACCGCGCTGGCGCAGAAAGTTCAACTGGCTGTCGGTTTCCACGCCTTCTGCCAGCGCCGACATGTTCAAACTCCGCGCCAGCGCGATGGTGGCGCTGGCGATGGCGGCATTGGTGGGATTGGAGGTGATGTCACGCACGAAGGACTGGTCAATCTTGATTTTGTCGAGCGGAAAGCGGGAAAGATAGGCAAGCGAAGAATAGCCAGTGCCAAAATCGTCAAGCGCCAGCTTGACGCCCAGCGCGTGCAGACGGCGCGTAATGTTGATGGACTCTTCGGCATCCTCGAAAAAGGCGCTTTCGGTCAATTCGATTTCCAGATAACGCGCCGGAAGCCCGCTGTGTTTCAGGGCGTCTTCAACCACCGCCAGCAGATTCTTGGCGCGGAACTGATATACGGAAACATTGACCGCCATAATCAATGGCGGCAAGCCTTCATCCAGCCAACGCTTTGCCTGCGCGCAGGCTTCGTTCATCGCCCATACCCCCAAGCCAAGAATCAGTCCGCTCTGTTCGGCAATCGGGATAAATTCGGCGGGCGCAATCGAACCGAATTCCGGGCTTTTCCAGCGCATCAGGGCTTCCACGCCATTGATCTGACCACTGACGATATCCACCTGCGGCTGGTAAAACAGCTTGAACTCGCCATTTTCCAACGCCTGCCGCATCTGGGTTTCCAGATGCATACGCTGGCGCATCTGCAAACTCAATTCGGCGGTGTAAAAACAGAAGGTGTCGCGCCCCAGTTTTTTGGCGTGGTACATGGCGGTGTCGGCGTTCTGAATCAGATCAATCGCCGTCTTGCCGTCTTCCGGGTACACGCTGATGCCCAGCGAGGCGCTGATGTAAATCTCGTTGCCTGCCTCGATTCTGACGGGTTGGCGCATCAATTCCAGCACGAGTTGCGCCATGCGCGCCACTTCGTCTGGATGCTTGACATGTTCCTGAATCAGCATGAATTCGTCGCCGCCCAGACGACCGAAGGTATCCTTGCCGCGCACCCGCTCCTTGATGCTGCGGGCAACACGTTGCAACACCTGATCGCCCACCGGATGCCCCAGACTGTCGTTAATGTTCTTGAAGCGGTCGAGGTCGATGCAAATCAGCCCCACCCGCGTCTCATTGCGCGCCGCTTCTTCAATGGCAAAATTCAAACGCGATGTCGCCAGCAGACGGTTAGGCAAGCGGGTTAATGGGTCGTAGTGCGCCAGTTGCTCGCGTTCGCGCTCGCTTTGTTTCAGGCGCGAAAGGTCGGCGATCACGCCCACATAGTGCGTCAGCACGCCCTTGTCGCGCACCCCGCGCACGCGCAGGAATTGCGGCGAAGCCTCGCCATTCTTGTTGCGATTGACAATCTCTCCCTGCCATTCGCCATGTTCCCGCAAGCTCGCCCACATCGCCTGAAAAAACTCCGGCCCCTGCAAATCGGATTTCACCAGCGAGGGATTCTGCCCGATGGCTTCTTCCTGACTGTAACCGCTTTGTTCGCACCACGCCTTGTTGACAAACACCATACGCATTTTGGCGTCGGTAATAATCACGCCGTCATTGGTGATGGAAAGCACGGTCAACGCCCGCCGCAGTTGTTGCTCCTGTTCCGAAAAAGCGACCGCGCGACCGGCTTCCAGGGCAAAACGCTGAAAACACGCCTGCATTTCCGCGTCCGGCTGCGTGGGTACGCGAGCGTAAAAATTCATCACCCCCAGACTGTCGCCCTGGGTATTCGCCAGCGGCAACGACCAGAGCGTAGAAAACCCCGCGCCGCGCTGCAACGCCTGCATCCTGATGCGCTGCGGGCAGTGGGCGCACTCCACCGCCTGCGCGATGTCCTCCAGAAACAACGGACAGGCGGAAGATTGCAGCGCGTGTTGGGCGCAGCCATAATTTTCCAGGATCCCCTCTGGCGTCGAACAATAACTCTTGCTCATGCCCGGCGCGGCTTTCAGGGCAAATGACTGCTGCATTTCATTGAATAACCAGAACGCCACCCGCCAGTCGGGAAAACGTTTTTCCACATCGGCGCTAATGGCTTCCAGCGTTTTGGTCAGCGATACCCCTTCAAACGCCAATCGGTAGACTGCCCTGCGCTCCGCGTCAAAGGCAGGCTTCCCAGACCTTCTGTCACCCCCGGATTTTTCCTGCGCTTCCATTGCGGAAGACTTTTTTTCAGTACGTTCTGAATTCATGGCGACAACCTTGAGATAGCGCTCCGAACAACCCTAAATATGCCTATGGTACTTCATTCGCTGTCCACATGTGTAAAGAAGAGCGCCCCTGATTCTGTCGCGTTTTTTGAATTTCAGGCAAAACCCTGCGTGAAACCCGTTCGCCATAAAAGTTGGCGCAGCGGCACGGCACCATCCACCCCGCAAATACCGTCATCTGTCATCTGTCACCTGTCCCCTGTCCCCTGATTCCTGATTCACCTATCCAACACCAAATCTTCCTGCGAAAGCGGGTCTTCGATGGGTTCCAGATGAGTGAGGACATGCGAATACGGAATTTCGTGGCGGATGGCGGCTTCGATGGCTTCGGCGTAGTCGTGTCCGCGTTGCACTGTCCAGACGCCGGGTACGAGGACATGTACCGAAACGAAGACGCGCGCGCCGGCTTCGCGGGTGAGCAGGGCGTGGAAGCCGATGCCTTTTGCGCGGTAGGCGTCGAGCACGGCTTCGATACGCGCCTGTTCTTCCGGCGGCAGGGCGGCGTCCATTAAACCGGAGGCGGAGCGATAAATCAGGCTGACGCCCGTCCACATGATGTAGGCGGCGACCAGGAGCGCCAGCAGGGGGTCAAGCCAGGGCCAGCCGGTAATGCCGACGGCGGCGACGCCGATGATGATGCCGACGGATGTCCATACGTCGGTCATCAGATGGCGGGAATCGGCTTCCAGCGCGATGGCGCGGTGTTTTTTGCCCGCCCGCGCGAGGACGCGGGAGGTGGCGAAATTGATGATGGAGGCGACGACGGCAACCGCCAGCCCGACGCCCACGGCGTCAAGCGCCCTTGGATGCAACATGCGTTCGATGGCTGCCGCGCCGATGCACAGGGCGGCGATGAGAATCAGCACACCTTCAAAACCGCTGGCGAAGTATTCCGCCTTGCTGTGTCCATAGGCGTGGTTTTCGTCCGCTGGCTGTTGGGCGATGGTGAGCATCCAGAGCGCCATGACCGCTCCGGCGAGGTTGACCAGGGATTCGAGCGCGTCGGAGAGCAAGCCCACCGAGCCGGTCAGCCTCCATGCCCAGGTTTTGAGCAGAATGGTGGCGACGGCGGCGGCGATGGAAAGCCAGGCGTAAGGTTTCAGGTTGGGCAGGGGAGTGGCGGTCATGAGCGCGATTGTATCGAAGCGGCGCGCAAACGGTGGACAAGAAAAACGCGGCTCGGAGAGCCGCGTTAAATCCACACCAAAGGAGGAAGGGTGGAGGAGACACTGGTCAAGACCTGATGCAGGTCTTGTTAAGCCCGAATTATGGGTTAATTTTTCGCCAAAAGCAAGGAAAATTTGTGCATTGCACAAAATAATTGTTGTTTTTCGTATTATTTTTTAATATGCGCTCAATTCATTGTTTTTATTTATAAAATAAAATCCCTTGGGATATTTAATGTAGTTTATCGGCATTTAATTGCAAAAAGAATAAGGTTTTGGCGAAACATTTTGTGCGGTGCGTCAATGTTGGCGGGTGTCCATGCGGCTGTCCGAATCAGGCTAAAATGTTGCTTTTTCAAGACGGGGTCACAAGATGGAATGCGTGGTGAAATGGCAGGGCGTGGACGGCATGGCGTTCGTGGCGGAAACGGGCAGCGGGCATCTGGTGGCGATGGACGGCGCGCCGGAAGGCGGCGGACGCAATCTCGCGCCGCGTCCGATGGAAATGGTGCTGGCAGGCGCGGGCGGCTGCGCGGCTTACGATGTGGTGATGATTCTGAAAAAAGGGCGGCACGCGGTGACGGATTGCGAGGCGCGCCTCACGGCGGAACGCGCCGACAGCGACCCGAAGGTGTTTACCCGCATCCACTTCCATTTTCGCGTGAGCGGCAACGCCCTGAAACCGGAAGCCGTCGAACGCGCCATCAGGCTGTCCAGCGAAAAGTATTGTTCCGCGTCCATCATGCTCGGCAAGACGGCGAGCATGAGTCACGATTTTGAGATTGTTGAGCTTGGGGCGGTGTGATGACATGCCCTCCCCTCCTTATGGAGGGGTAATCATCAAACGTAATACGCCGTCCTGGTCATCACTCTGGCGGCGGTTTGCATCAGGCGTTTGACGGGTTCAGGCAAAGGCGCGCCGCCCAGTTTGAGGGCGGTGTCGGCGTGGCGGGTTTCGTCGGTTTTCATTTGTTGCGCGATGTCCCGCGAACGCTGGTCGTTTGCCGGGAGTTGTTCCAGATGGCGCTCCAGATGCGCTTCTACCTGCCGTTCGGTTTCCGCGAGAAAGCCCAGATTCCATTTGTCGCCGCATTTTCCGGCAATCAGACCCAGCCCCAGCGCGCCCGCGTACCACAAAGGATTGAGCAGGCTCTTGCGTCCACCGAGTTCTTCGATGCGTTGTTCCGTCCATGCCAGATGTTCGCTTTCTTCATGCGCCGCCTGTTCGAGCGAGGCGCGGAGGGCGGGGTTTTGCGAGGTGATGGCTTGCCCCTGATAGAGCGCCTGCGCGCAGATTTCTCCGACATGGTTGACGCGCGTCAGGGCGGCGGCGCGCTGGCGTTCCGCAGGGGAGAGGTCGGCTTCGGGCTGGTCGGCGCCGGGCACGGGGCGCGCGCTTTTTGCCTGGGCAAAGAGGGTACGCAGACCTTTATCGACTTCGACGATGAGTTTGTCTTGCCAGTTCATGCGGGTTTCCTTACTTCGACGACTCGAAGGGTTCGCCTTCTTTCTGGAGGGCTTTGCGAACGTCTTCCACCTTGCCCGCAATGATGCCGTCTGGACAGAAGAAATCCAGAAACAGCGCGGCGTGTTGGCGGTTGGTGGTTTCGTTGCGGATTTTTGTCCAGATGGCGCCACGCGCCTGTGACCATTCGCCGTTTGGACGCCCCAGGGCGTAAGTGCGCTTTTCCCGCGTTTCGCAGCGGATGCCCTCGTAACTCACATTTTTGACGCCGGAAGGACTGACAATCATCAGGCTATAGCGCACGACGCCATCCTTGCCGATGTCGAGATTTTGCGTGTCGACGAAAAAGCGGCTGCTGGCGGTGGCGCTGACGTAGAAGCTGTACAGATTTTGCGCTTCGGGATAGGGCGGTAGCGGGACTTCGCTTTCTGCCCATTCCTTTTTCCCGGATTCGTCATCGTCCGAGGTATAGGTGTCGCGACGGAAACCGAAGGGGTCGCGTTCGTCGAAGGCGCAGGCAGGGAATGCCAGCGCCACGCCCAGCGCGACCAGCAAACAGCGCAGCGGACTCATGCTGCTTCCCCTGACTCCGGCGTGGATATGGACGCAACCCCGGACGCAACCCCGGATGGCTGTTCCTGGTTTGCCGTATAAGACGGGTCGAGAAAACGCACCAGTTCGTTCAACGCCTGTGAATAGACGCCGCGCTTGAACTCAATCACGCTGTCCAGCGGCACCCAGTAGTCGTGCCAGCGCCAGGCGTCGAATTCGGGATGGGTACAGGCGCGTAGCGACACGTTACTGTCGAGTCCCACGAGGCGCAGCAAAAACCAGATTTGTTTTTGCCCTCGATAGGAACCGCGCCATTCGCGTTTGATCCAGTGTGTTGGCACCTCGTAACGCAGCCAGCCCTTGGTACGCCCCAGAATATGAACGTGTTCGGGGCGCAGCCCGACTTCCTCGTACAGCTCGCGGTACATGGCTTCCTCTGGCGTTTCGCCGCGCTTGATGCCGCCCTGCGGGAACTGCCAGGAGTGTTCATGAATCCGTTTGCCCCAGAAAACCTCGTTCTTGGCGTTACAAAGAATGATGCCGACGTTCGGGCGAAAGCCTTCGCGGTCAAGCATAAAAATGTCCTGCTAAATAATTGGTCAGGACGGATTCTTTCATAAGTGCGGGTTGAGTGCAAAGTTCAGGGGACAGAAGACAGAGGACAGGGGACAGAAAGGCGCGGCGCAAAGCGCCGGTAACTTTTTCTGTCTTCTGTCTTCTGTCCCCGGTCTTCTGAACGTAAAATCCCCCCTTCCCTTATTCGGATTATTTTTTCATGCGTTCGTCAAAATTCTTTTTCACCACCCTGAAAGAAGCGCCCGCCGATGCGGACATCATCAGCCAGAAGCTCATGCTGCGCGCCGGACTCATCAAGCGCGTCGCTTCCGGCGTGTATACCTGGATGCCGATGGGTTTGCGGGTCTTGCGTAAGGTGGAAGCCATCGTGCGGGAGGAGATGAACCGCTCCGGCGCCATCGAGCTTCTGATGCCCGCCATGCAGCCCGCCGAGTTGTGGCAGGAATCCGGTCGCTGGGAAAAATACGGTGTCGAATTGCTGCGTTTCAAGGACAGACACCAGCGTGATTGCATCATCGGCCCCACGCACGAAGAAGTGATTACCGACATGGTGCGCCGCGACGTGAAAAGCTATCGCCAGTTGCCCCTGCACCTCTACCAGATTCAAAACAAGTTCAGAGACGAGATTCGCCCCCGCTTCGGCGTTATACGCGGGCGGGAATTTTTAATGAAAGACGGCTATTCCTTCCACGCGAGTTTTGAAGATTTGCAGCGCGAATATCAGGTGATGTACGCGACCTACAGCCGCATCTTCACCCGTCTGGGGCTGAAATTCCGCGCTGTGGCGGCGGATACCGGCGCAATCGGCGGCACTGGCTCGCATGAATTCCACGCCATCGCCGAAACCGGCGAAGACGACATCGCCTACTGCCCGGATTCCGACTACGCCGCCAACGTGGAACTGGCGGAAGCCCTCGCCCCCGCGACGCCGCGCCCCGCGCCCGCCGCAGCGCGGGAAAAAGTCGCCACGCCCGACAAAACCGCCTGCGTCGATGTCGCGGAATTCCTGCGCGTTCCCCTGCGACAACTGGTCAAAGCCATTGCCGTGGTCAGCGAACCCGAAGTTGACAAACCGGAGGGGAAAAAAACTTTCGCGCTCCTGCTCCTGCGCGGCGACCACGAATTGAACGAAATCAAGGCGGGCAAAATCGCAGGGCTTGACCCCTTCCGTTTCGCCACGCCCGCCGAAGTCGAAGCGTTTTTGGGCTGCGTCCCCGGCTACATCGGACCCGTCGGCGTCGATGCCCGGAAAGTGCGCGTCATCGCTGACCGCAGCGTGGTGGCGATGGGCAATTTCGTCTGCGGCGCGAACGCCGCCGGATTCCATCTCACCGGCGTCAATTTCGGGCGCGACTGCCCCGAACCCGAAGTCGCCGACCTGCGTAACGTGGTCGCGGGCGACCCTTCGCCCGACGGCAAAGGCACGCTCGCCCTCTGTCGCGGCATCGAAGTCGGACACATCTTTCAGCTTCGTACCCGCTACACCCGCGCGCTCAACTGTTGCTATCTGGACGAAGCGGGCAAAAGTCAGGTGATGGAAATGGGCTGCTACGGCATCGGCGTGTCGCGCATCGTCGGCGCCGCCATCGAACAGGGCAACGACGACAAAGGCATCATCTTTCCCGCCGCCATCGCTCCCTTTCAGCTTGCCATCGTGCCGATGGGTTATCACAAAAGCGAAACCGTCAAGGCTGCCGCCGACAAGCTCTACGCCGAACTCACTGCCGCAGGCATCGACGTGTTGCTGGACGACCGCGACGAACGCCCCGGCTCCATGTTCGCCGACATGGAACTCATCGGCATCCCGCACCGTGTCGTGGTGGGCGAGCGCGGCTTGAAACAGGGGCAACTGGAATACAAGGGGCGACAGGACGCCGAAGCGACGATGATTGAAGCGGGGGGCATCGTCGCGTTTTTGAAAGACAAATTGTGCAGAGCTTGAAAGGAGCGCTGCTGTTCGCCGCCGCCTGTCTGCTCCCTCCGCAAACATGGGCGGGGGCGCAGCAATATGAGCCGCTGTCCGCCAGCGTTCAGGCCGCTCTCTCTGGCGCGATTGCCGACAAAAAACCGCCGGGCAGCTCTTTCAAGAATTACAGCGAGGCTGTGGAATGGCTCTCCGCCATGTCGCCGCGTCTTGCCAAACGGATTCCCAATCAGGAATACCGGCTGGAATTGTTGCGCGCCATCCACTACGAAGCCACCCGCGCCGGACTCGACCCGCAACTGGTGTTGGGCTTGATTCAGGTCGAATCCGGTTTTCGCAAATACGCGGTTTCCAGCGCCGGAGCGCGTGGGTACATGCAGGTTATGCCGTTCTGGGTCAAATTGATCGGCACGCCTGACGATAACCTGTTTCATATGCGGATCAATTTACGCTACGGCTGTACCATTCTCAGGCACTATCTGGACATCGAAAAAGGCAACCTCTTCCGCGCCCTGGGGCGCTACAACGGAAGTCTGGGACGCGCCGAATACCCCAATATGGTTCGGGGCGCGTGGGATCAATGGCGTTTTGAAAAACGTAACATCGCTCCGTAATGGCATAAACTTGATAAAATATGCGCCTGTTGTTTTGGGGGAGATGTTGCCATGAAAAAAAATCTGCCTGTCACGAATACCGAGACGCTGCTGCCAGAAAACGAATTTATCTATTCGCGCACCGATCTGAAAGGCGTCATCGTTGAGGTTAATGACGCTTTCGCCAATATCAGCGCCTTTTCAAGGGAAGAGATGATTGGTCAGTCGCACAATCTTGTTCGCCATCCCGACATGCCGCCGGAAGCCTTTGAGGACATGTGGCGTGACCTCAAGGCGGGGCTGCCCTGGCGCGGTCTCGTCAAAAACCGGCGCAAGGACGGCGGTTTTTACTGGGTGATCGCCAATGCCTCGCCCGTGCGCGAAGGCGGCAAAATCACCGGCTACCAGTCTGTGCGCGCCTGTCCCAACCGGGCGGAGGTGCAGGCGGCGGACGCGGCTTATCACCGGGTCAGGCAGGGCGACAAATCCATCTGCATCCGGCACGGGCGCGCGGTCTCGCCCCGATCCGGTTTACTGGACTATCTGGAAAATCTGAATGTTCAAACCGCGTTCATCGGCGGGTTCGCGCTGCTGTCAGGCGTGGCGTTGCTGATGGCTGCGTTTGACGTCTTGCCCATGCTGGCGGCAATGATATTGGGCGGATTGGGCTTGCTGTCGGGGTTTTATTTTCTGGCGCTGTTTCGTCCGCGCCTGCTGCGTGACCTGGGCAGCGTTTCGCACTATTTGCTGACCTTGCTGGACAGCGGCGATTTACGCGCCAGACTGACCACCCACCGTCCCGACGCCGTGGGGCGCGTCATGCGTCGTCTTGACCGTCTGATGGCCTGGATGCAATCCACCCTGCAAGGAATGGGGGACGCTTCCTTGGCGGTGCGTTGTTCCGTCCACGAAGTCGCGCAAGGCGTGGTGGTGTTGAATGACTCGGCGAGGGTGCAGAGCGACGCCACGGCAGCGGCGGCGGCGGGTATTGAAGAAATTACCGTCTCCATCGGCGAAGTCGCCGCCAACGCGGCTTCCACCCGCAACGCGGCGGATGTGGCGGCGCACGCGTCAAGCGATGGCAGCGCGCTTGCCGAGCAGGCGTGCGCAACCATTCTGGCGCTTGCCGATACGGTGCGGGTTTCCGCTTCCCAGGTGGAAAGCATGGGCGTGCATTCCGAAGCCATCTCCCGCATCACCGGCACCATCAAGGAAATCGCCGACCAGACCAATCTTCTGGCGTTAAACGCCGCCATTGAAGCGGCAAGAGCGGGCGAACAGGGGCGGGGGTTCGCTGTGGTGGCGGACGAAGTGCGAAAACTTGCCGAACGCAGCGCCAAGGCGACTGAAGAAATCAGCGTCATGGTACAGGCGGTTCAAGAGGCGACGACCCAGGCCGTAACGAGTATGCGTTCCGGCGCAAGCCAGGTGGATGCGGGCGTCAAACTGGTGCAGGACGCCCGCGACGCGCTTTTGGAAATCAATTCGCAAATGTCCCACACACTCAATATGGTCAGCGACATTTCCCATTCTTCCGGCGAACAGCAGGCGGCCATGACGTCAATGGCAAAAAATATCGAACAGGTCGCCTCCATGACCGATCAAAACCTTGTTCTGGCGGGAGAAACCACCCAAACGGCAGAATCGCTGCGCGCAACCACAGACCGGATGCAAAAGGCAGTCGGGCAATATACGGTTTAAGACGGCGACGATTTCCTGCGGGAAATTCGGGGCAAACATCCTTGCCCTGATACCACGACTAAAAACCCTGTCGTTCATTTCCCGCCGGATTATCGCGCCGTAACTGTCGTGGTCAACAAATATCGGGCACCTCGATAAGTTGTTGAACTGCCGATTGTGATTCATAAACGTTGGGCGGCAGGTAGCCCAAAGTTAAATGCAAGCGGGCGCTGTTTTAGAAGCTGACGATGTAATCCGTAATATCCGGATTGGCATAGTCCTTCTGCCAGACACGCTCCCTCTTGAAGTTCAGTGTGGGTTTGCCGGTTTACCCTACGGCAGCGAAGCCGCCGCTAACTCCTGTCACCTGTTTCCTGATTTCACGAACTGCCCCTTGGTCAGCCGAAGTAGCGAACAGCGCGTAAGCTTGCAGCGCCTTGGAGATGACGCGCTGACGATTCATCGGTCGCCATGCGGCGTCGCCTTTTGCTTCCATCGCGGCGCGGCGGGCGGCGAGGGCGGCGTCGGAGATTGCCAGACGGATGCTGCGGGCGGGGATGTCGATTTCGATGCTGTCGCCCTCTTCCACCAAGCCGATTGCGCCGCCATTCGCCGCTTCGGGCGAAACGTGACCAATGGAAAGACCGGACGTGCCGCCGGAAAAACGTCCGTCCGTCAGCAACGCGCAGGCTTTGCCCAAGCCCTTCGATTTCAGGTAACTCGTGGGATACAGCATTTCCTGCATCCCCGGCCCCCCCTGCGGGCCTTCGTAGCGAATCACCACCACATCGCCCGCCGCCACGCGCCCTTCCAGAATGCCGTCCACGGCGTCTTCCTGACTCTCGAACACTCTGGCAATGCCCGTGAATTTGAGAATGGCATCATCCACGCCAGCGGTTTTCACGATACAGCCCTTTTCGGCGATATTGCCATAGAGCACCGCCAACCCGCCGTCCTGCGAATAAGCATTGGCGCGATTGCGGATACAACCATGCATGCGGTCAATGTCCAGTTCCGGCCAACGCGCCGCCTGCGAAAAGGCTTCGATACTCGGCACGCCGCCGGGCGCGGCGCGATAAAACTCGTGGATGTCAAGCTGACTGGTCACTGCCACGTCATAAGTATCAATGGCTTCGCCCAGCGTTTTCGTGTGCACTGTCCCCGCCTCACGATGAATCAGCCCCGCCCGCGATAATTCGCCCAGAATGCCCATGACGCCGCCCGCCCGATGCACATCTTCGACATGGTATTTGTCGGTAGACGGCGCGACCTTGCAAAGACAGGGCACCTTGCGCGAGAGGCGGTCGATGTCCGCCATCGTAAAATCAACACCCGCCTCATGCGCGACGGCGAGCAGGTGCAACACGGTATTGGTCGAACCGCCCATCGCCACGTCGAGGCTCATGGCATTTTCAAATGCCGCTTTGCTGGCGATGGCACGCGGCAGCACACTCGCGTCGTCGCCCTCGTAATGACGTTTGCACAAATCGACAATCAGTCGACCGGCGCGTTGAAAGAGTTTTTCCCGGTCAACGTGCGTCGCCACCAGCGTGCCATTGCCGGGCAGCGAAAGCCCCAGGGCTTCCGTCAGGCAGTTCATGGAATTGGCAGTAAACATGCCGGAACAAGAGCCGCAAGTCGGGCAAGCCGAGCGTTCGACCACGCTCAAATCGGCATCGGAAACCGAGTCGTCCGCCGCCTTGATCATCGCGTCAATCAGGTCGAGCTTCACCACCTTGCCACCCCGCACACCGAATTTGCCCGCTTCCATCGGCCCACCGGAAACGAACACGGCGGGGATGTTCAGCCGCATCGCCGCCATCAACATGCCCGGCGTAATTTTGTCGCAGTTGGAAATGCACACCAGCGCGTCGGCGCAATGCGCGTTCGCCATGTATTCAACCGAATCGGCAATCAGGTCGCGCGAAGGCAGCGAATACAACATGCCGCCATGTCCCATCGCAATGCCATCGTCAATGGCGATGGTGTTGAATTCTTTGGCAATGCCGCCCGCCGCCTCAATCTCCCGCGCCACCAGTTGCCCCAAATTTTTCAGATGCACATGACCAGGCACGAACTGGGTGAAGGAATTGACGACGGCAATAATGGGCTTGCCGAAATCGCCATCCTTCACGCCGGTCGCCCGCCACAAAGCGCGCGCGCCCGCCATGTTGCGACCGTGGGTGGAAGTATGGGAACGATATTGAGGCATGGGAAACTCTCCGTGGGTGCAATCTGAAAGCTCATGATTGTAAAGGCTGGGGGCGGCTTCTGCTACGTTTGTCGCGCAGTCTGGAAATTGATCGGGAGAAGCGCGGGATAGAGACGCTATGGGCTTGTCTGCCGCCGAAGGCATCGCTGTCGCGCAAAGCCTGAAACCTGCCATGCTGTTCAAGAGGATGACGACGAATGCCAGCAGCCAAGTGTGGCAAGACGTGTACCACGCGCCCTGTCCGGGGCAAGACAGCCATTACCCGGTCTGCGGCGAGTGCGAATTTGACGCTGGCGAAGGCAAATGTTACAGCGCGGCAATCGCAGAACAAACCCGCGCCGCCCTGCGCGAAAAGAGCGCGGACGTATTGCACAGCGCGTGATTGACGCGGGGCAGCATCAGACGGAAGCGTGGGTGTGTGATTCTGCATATGCCTATGTTTTTTGTGCTTGACAGGTAGATTTTTAGGTATACGATGCCCCGCTTTCGTTCTGGTGACGTGCGGTACGGTGAAATGAAAAAAGATGCCTGCCTGGAGAAGCAAAGAAAATCGCGGTCTGTTGCGATTTTCGTTGTTGCCGTCGTATTGGTGGCGGCTTCCGTGTCGCTGTTCGTCCAGTGGCGGTTGTCGCAGGTCAGCGCGGGGGTATGCGTGAAGCAGGGGCGTGTGTTGAGCGAGGAGGAATTGCGGCAGGCTGTGCTGCAAAGTCTGGTGGATTACGAAGTTGAAAATGCCAGTATTTATAACTACGGAACAGAGAGTTCCAGAACCTTGCATGTGGGGATTATTAGAAATCCTGAAGAACAGAGTGTTCCCAAACTCATGGAGCAGGCTTTTCTTGGAGAAAAATCATTTAAAGAAAATTTTGGGATTGAAGATATTTATCAAGATTTTGACTGGAAAGAATTGAAAGTACCTTTCATACTAATAAAATATATTTCTGGTTCTCAAGGGATTGCTGGCTTGTATATTACCACTGAAATTCAGCGTATAGATAATCCAGAGCAGATCGATACTTTAAGCAATAAATACAAACCCAATTTATATGAACAACTTCAAGGATACGGAAAATATTATTTCCGTATCCTTGAAGTTGCGATTCAACAAGACTGCTGCGGGAATGAGGTACCAATGGAAAAGAAAGAAGAAATTTATAAAAGTTCATTAAGTATACTAAACTCAAGCTTAAGCTTAGCAACGCCTAGGTATATTACTCCTGTTTCAAACTGTGGCGAACTGCTGACATTTCAGGGACAAGGAACAGTTTTCAATTTTCACTCAATCACTTGGATCCAAGGAGAATAATCATGGCAATAGCCGTTTATCTCACAAATGCTGCCAACGAAGTCTACAAGGCTGACTTGTATGGTATGAAAGCTGGCGCATGACAAGAAAAATATCGACACTTCTTTATGCTGCTGCCGGGGTACTGGTGGTCGCGTTGTTCGCGTTCGCGTATTACGTGTTGCTGGTGAGGACGGGCTTGCCGGAAGATGAGGAGATGATCGCCTACTTTCAGGCGCACCGGAGTGATATTGAAGAACTGGTGCGGCGTTATCGGAGCTTTGAACAACCCCGTACTGATGCTGAAGGGCGAAAGCCAGATGGTAAACCCGATTGGAAAAAATGGGATTGGTCATTGCAAGGCGATACACAGAAGCTATTAAAAAAAACAGGCATTGAACGGATTGATTTTTTAGCTCTTAATCCTTGGCTGCCAAATCCGTACTCATTGGAATCCGCCAGAAAATTGGACGCTTTAATTGAAGACCCAAGGGATAAAACTTTCTCTGTTTTTTTTAAATATGGCATGCTTAGAATTGAGAGAAATCCCCGGCAAAAATATCGTACCGGCAACATTATTTATGGCGTCCTTTGGAAGGAAATTATTTTCGTTCCAGAAGTTCCTCGTATTGAAAATGGCTGGCTTCTTGGGCCATTGAATAATAAAGGTCGTTATTCTTTTCAGAGCCGTGTTTTTTCATCACTCAACAGGATTCCACCCCGGTGGGAATCTTTTGAATGTGTTTTTCGACAGATTGAACCAAACTGGTTTCTCACAATGTGCAATGGGCACTGATTTTTTTCACAAGGAGATTCATCATGGCAACAACCGTTTATCTTGCAAATGCCGCCAATGAAGTTTATAAGGCGAAGATGTATATGAATATGTTTCTTTGTGCTTGACAGGCAGATTTTCGGGTGTACGATGACCCACTTTCGCTCTGGTTACGGCGCGGTGAAATGAAGGAGCGCAGCATGGCTTATGTGCTGGAACCCATGACAAATGATGATTTACCCAGGATCATCACGGATGCGAAATCCGATCTAGAGCTTAGTCGGAGCATACAGAATGAGTTTCGCGAGGGCATAAAATATCCTCGCAAATGGGCAATCGACCATGAAAACAATTCCTATCTGTTTCGTTCTTCTTCTCTTGGTCTTTCTGACTCAAAGTGTTGTCTCGATGGATATATGTTCTTCTATCAAAACAAGGCTTTCAGTGTTTATGTGAATGGATCTCGTCATCGGCATAACGGAATACTGGGCTGGGTATCACTGGATCGGGAGTTCAAATCGGCTCCACCTCAAGACCCAGGTTTTCAGCAAGCGTTTTCAGAAGCTTGTTACGTGTGCTGGGAAGGGCGTCTTATCGGGAAAACAATTTTTAGCGCCGAACAACAGGATACGGAGTAATTAAAATGGCAAACAAATTATTGAGGAGGCATCATGGCATTTGTAAACGAACACATTTCTGAAAGTTCGGACAACTGGGAAAAATATGGAATGCTGCAAATAGAGAAATTTGTCGGCCCTTTTTCATATTCCATACCCAGTACATGCACGATAGATCACGAGCGGAATATCTATCTGATTAACGTAGCGCATAAATGTGATAGTGAACACCGCCCAACAGGGCTTACTGGATGGGTTTTTTCATGGCGTGGACATATGCTCTGGCTGGAATTAGAAGCAAAAGAAGCCTGGAACTGGGGGACTCGCAATGGAGCTGGCGGATGCAAGAGATGTATTACCAGACTTGGCGCAATGGGTGAAAAACTCCATGATTTTGGTTTTCCAGGAAAAGCGCCAGAACAGCTACCAGACGAGCTTAAAAAACAACGCACTGAAATCCTGAAGGACTTGCACGCTGCCTTGCTCGCGGCAAGGGCTAAAATTTCTTCGGAATTCACCACCTACGAACTGACACTTGAAATCGCTGAATGAACATAAAGGAAAATGTTATGAGTTACACACTCCGAAAGGTTACAGCGGAAGACAGGGATAAAGTCCGCTCAAACTACGGATTTTCCGAATCGCCATCAAAAATGTTGAATCTTCTCCATCTCCCATCTGGAATGTGGGTTATTGATGATGAGAAGGGGTTCTATTTTTTTCAGGTACCCACTGATATGCGATCAGGTTATGGTTCTTATGCCTTCTTTTTCAGGAATCTGACTTATGTTGTCAGAGTGTACCATTGGTCAGGGTCGCAGGAACCACAGTTTGGGTGGGTGAAAAATGGTATATCTAACTCGCAGCAGATAGTTCGTGGTTTTACCTGCTTTGAGAGGT
Source organism: Zoogloeaceae bacterium (assembly GCA_031287525.1). Taxonomy (GTDB): domain Bacteria; phylum Pseudomonadota; class Gammaproteobacteria; order Burkholderiales; family Rhodocyclaceae; genus Azovibrio. The sequence continues at coordinate 28,429 of JAITSU010000012.1, forward strand.
TCTCTTCTCTTCCATCTAACAATATAATGGATGAATTTCAGCGCGAATTTATAGAAGCATTTTTGCAATTCTGGTCTGATGAAGTGACACCAGTTTTTAGTGATCCGGCAGTAGTACACCGGATTATTTCTGAAGATGGAATTGCTTGAGATCGCTGACGCTTCCGGCGAACTGGTCGCGCAGGCAAGCGAAATCGGGGATTTGGGCTGGTTTGATGTCGATCGGTTGCCCGCGCTGCCACATCCCGCTTCCCTCGCCTGCCGGATGATTCTGCATGTACTTGCCAGAGGACGGGAGACAGAGGACGGATGACGGTCAGTTTGCGGCGCGTAGCGCCGGAAGCCCTACTGTCCTCTATCCTCTGAACCCGTTAGAATAGCGCGATTCCTCAACCTTTCATTTCCGCAGATTCCATTGTGAATAAACCCGTCACCCCCGAAACCCCCGCCGCCAATTTCATCCGCAATATCGTCGAAGCCGACCTTGCCGCTGGCAAGTACGCCACGCGCCACCATGCCGGTCAGCCGGGCTTGGGCGCTTCGCACGCCAACGCGCCGCTGGATGACGCGAAAATCCGCACCCGTTTTCCGCCTGAACCCAATGGCTACCTGCATTTCGGACACGCCAAATCCATCTGCCTGAATTTCGGGCTGGCGCAGCAGTTTGGCGGGCGCTGTCACATGCGCTTTGACGACACCAACCCGGAAAAGGAAGACACCGAATATGTCGAATCCATCATCAGCGCGGTGCGCTGGCTGGGTTTTGACTGGCAGGACGCCAAGGAAAACAACCTCTACTACGCGTCCAATTATTTCGCCTGGATGCTGCAATGCGCCGAATATCTGGTCTCTGCCGGACATGCCTATGTGGATAGCCAGAGCGCCGACGAAATGCGGGTGACGCGCGGCACGCTGACCTGTCCTGGACGCGACAGCCCTTATCGCAACCGTTCCGTTGCCGAAAATCAGGAACTTTTCCGGCGGATGCAGGCGGGCGAATTCGCGGATGGCGCGCATGTGCTGCGCGCCAAAATCGACATGGCGTCGCCCAACATCAACCTGCGCGACCCCGCCATTTATCGCATCCGCCACGTCAGCCACCACAACACCGGCGACCGCTACTGCGTGTATCCCATGTACACCTTCGCGCATCCCATTGAGGACGCGCTGGAAAACGTCACCCATTCCATCTGCACACTGGAATTTGAAGACCAGCGCCCCTTCTACGACTGGCTGCTGGAGCGCCTCGCGGAAGGCGGTTTGCTGCTGCGCCCGCTGCCCAATCAGTACGAATTCTCCCGCCTCAACCTCACTTACGTACTGCTCTCCAAACGGAAACTCATTCAACTGGTGGAGGAAAAACACGTTTCCGGCTGGGATGACCCGCGTATGCCCACGCTGGTCGGCGCGCGGCGGCGGGGCTATGCGCCGGAAGGCTTCCGGCTTTTGATGGAGCGCATCGGCGTTTCCAAATCCGATTCCCTGATTGATTACAGCCTGCTGGAAGACTGTATGCGCGAAGTGATGAATGACCGGGATGAACGCCGCATCGCCGTGCTCGACCCCGTAAAACTCGTCATCACCAATTACCCGCAAGGTCAGGGCGAGCGCGTGCAAGCCCCCAATCACCCCCAGAAGCCGGAATTGGGCGCACGGGATATTCCCTTCGGACGCGAAGTGTGGATTGAGCGCGAAGACTTCATGGAAGTCCCGGACAAGGGCTACAAACGCCTCTATCCCGGCAACATGGCGCGCCTGAAATATGCCTACATCGTCAATTGCACTGGCTGCGAAAAAGACGCCGATGGCAAAGTTACGACCGTGTTCTGCGAATACCTGCCCGACACGCGCTCCGGTACGCCCGGCGCGGACAGCGTGAAAGTGAAAGGCAACCTGCACTGGGTTTCCGTCGCCGACGCGCACGCCGCCGAAGTCCGCCTGTACGACCGCCTGTTCAAGGTTCCCGCCCCCGGCGCGGGCGACAGGGATTTTCTTGAAGATCTGAATCCCGACTCCTGCCGCAGCGTCACCGCGCAACTGGAACCCGCCCTCAAAGACGCCAAGCCGGGTGAGCGTTTTCAATTCGAGCGCCACGGCTATTTTGTCGCCGACAGCGCGGATTCCCAACCCGGCAAGCCGGTGTTCAACCGCGCCGTGACGATGAAAGATTCCTGGGGTTCAGGCATCAGGAATCAGGGAACAGGTATCAGTTAAAAGTTGGAACATCTTGCGAAAACAGAAAGTTCTCGAATGGCAAACAACACCTACTCCATTCAATACCGGCTACGCAGAATTGTCATAGCGGATGCGATAGAAATTAAAACCACAGACAACTCTGCGGCAAGCTGATAAGGAATCTGAAATGATTGAACTCGGCGTCAATATCGACCACGTTGCCACCTTGCGGCAGGCGCGCGCCACCTGGGAACCCGATCCGGTGTGGGCGGCGGTGGAAGCGCATCTGGGCGGGGCGGACGGTATCACCATTCATCTGCGCGAAGACCGACGGCATATCAATGATGACGATGCGCGCCGCCTGAAAGAAGCCACTCAGGTCAAGCTCAATCTGGAAATGGCCGCCACCGACGAAATGACGGCAATCGCCTGTCGCGCGCGCCCGCAGATGGCGATGCTGGTGCCGGAAGGTCGGCGGGAAATCACCACCGAAGGCGGGCTGGATGTGGCGGGGCAGGAAGCGCGTCTGCGCGAAATCGTCGCCCGACTCACGGCGGCGGGCATCATCACCAGCGTATTCATCGACGCGGACATCCGTCAGGTCGAAGCCGCCGGGCGCATCGGCGCCAAGGTCTGCGAAATCCACACCGGCCCCTATGCCCACGCCTTTCACGCCGAAGGTCGGGACGCCGACGCCCCCGCCGCGCGCGCCGAAATCGACAAAATCGCCAAAGCGGGCGCCGCCATCACCCAGTTGGGGATGCGCTTCAACGCCGGACACGCGCTCAATTATTACAACGTCAAACCCGTCGCCGCCCTGCCCGATGTGCGCGAACTGCATATCGGACACGCCATCATCAGCCGCGCTGTGTTCGTGGGCTTGCGCGAAGCCGTGCGCGAAATGAAGGCATTAATGCGCGAGGCGGCGTAATGCTGTTTGGCATCGGTACGGACATCGTTGCCGTCGAACGGCTGCAACGCCTCTACAAAAAGCACGGCGACGCCGCGCTGGAAAAACTCCTCGCCCCCTCCGAACGCGCCGATTTCGCCCAGGTCGCCCCTGCCGGACAGGGGCGCTTTCTCGCCAAACGCTGGGCGGCGAAAGAAGCCCTGGGCAAAGCGCTGGGCACAGGTCTGCGCCCCCCCGCCACCGCCACCGCCATCGCGGTCACGCACGATGATTTGGGCAAGCCCCGCTTCGCGCTGAACGCCGCCTTGCAAGCCTACTTCGACGCGGCAGGCATCGCGCAGGCGCAACTTTCCATCAGCGACGAAGCGCGCTACGCCGTCGCCTTTGTCGCGCTGGAACGCAAACCATGAATACAACAACCGCATTTGCCCCCCTGCAAGGTCCCCTGATGATTGACATCGCGGGTACGGAATTAACCCCCGTCGAACGCGAACGCCTGCGCCATCCCCTCGTCGGCGGCATGATTCTGTTCGCCCGCAACTACGCCTCACCGCAACAACTTTGCGCCCTGACGACGGAGATTCACGCCTTGCGCCCGGAATTGCTCATCGCCATCGACCACGAAGGCGGCAGGGTGCAGCGTTGCCGGGAAGGGTTCACCGGCCTGCCGCCCATGCGAAATTTGGGCATAGCCTGGGAACAATCGCCGCAGGAAGCGTTGGCAATCGCGCGTAGCATCGGCTACACACTCGCTTCCGAACTCATCGCCTGTGGCGTGGATTTCTCCTTCACCCCCGTGCTGGATTTGGACTATGGACGTTCCAGCGTCATTGGCGACCGTGCCTTCCACCGCCAACCCGAAGTCGTCATCGCGCTGGCGGGCGCGTTAATCGAAGGCTTGCGACAGGCGGGCATGGGCAGTTGCGGCAAACACTTCCCCGGACACGGCTGGGTAGAAGCCGACTCCCACCTCGCCCTGCCGGTCGATGACCGAACACTGGAGGATTTGCGGGAAGACATGCGCCCCTACCGCGAACTCCCCCTTGACGCCGTAATGCCCGCGCACGTCATCTACCCCCAGGTCGACCCCGAACACACCGCCTGTTTCTCAAAAAAATGGCACGCGTATCTGCGGCAAAACATCGGCTTTGATGGCGTAATTTTCAGCGACGACCTTTCCATGCAAGGCGCCAGCGTCGCAGGCGACGCGCTGGCAAGAGTGGAAGCCGCCTACGCGGCGGGCTGCGACATGCTCCTTCTATGCAACGCGCCGGAATCGGTAGAGCGGGTGTTAGGCGAATGGAAAGGACAGCCCGACGCCGTGCGGAGCGCGAGAATTAGAAGGTTGGCACAAGGTAGGGCAAGTTTAGGTAGGGCGCGCTCTCCGAGCGCGCCGTTTGTTGACTGCGGCGGTTTCGGAGAAACCGCCCTACCTAATCCCCATAAACCGAATCGGCGCGACGGACACCATGCTGTCCCCTGTCCCCTGCTCCCTGTCCCCTGACGACTTCCACGCATGGGCATACACGATTTCCGCGCTCACTGGCAAGCGTCCATCTTCCCGACTGGCGCGGAGTTTTTCAAAATGCGCTGCCAGCCTCGTCCGCACTCCGCGCCCCGCGAGGCTTTTGCGTCGCGTCCGCATAACGCAGGTCGCGGCGGCGGCGCGGAGTTCGGCGATCAGCGCGTCCAGATTGGCGTAAGTCAGAGTGAGCATTTCCATGTCCACCACCGGGTCTACGAAACCGGCGTCCAGCAGCAGGTCGCCCAAATCGTGCAGGTCGATGAAGGCTTGGGTGTGGGCGTAATCGTCGCTGAAACCGGCGCGGAGTTCGCGCAGGGTGTCATGTCCCAGGGCGGAAAACATCAGCAATCCGCCGGATTTCAAGACGCGCATCGCTTCCTGTAGCATCGCAATCGGGTCGGAAAGCCAGGGCAGGAGCAGGTTTGCCCACACGAGATCAAAGCTGTTGGCGGCGAAGGGCAGACGTTCGGCGTCGGCGGCGAGGAAAAAGCCGGGGGTTTCAGCGGATAAAAGGCTGGCTTCCGCGTCAATGCCCAAACAGGCGGCGGTGGGATAGCGGGTTTGTAACGCGGCGAGCGCATGTCCGCCCTCGCCGCAACCCAGGTCGAGAATGCTTTGCGGCGCAAGGCGCACGTAATCCAGACGTTCCTGCATCCGGCGGTCGACTTCGCGCGCCAGAAAATCAGTCGCGCCGATGTTGGGGGCGATGCGCCGCGCGCGCTGGAGGTTACGTTTCAGCGCGGCGCGGTCGATGGCGCAAGGAAATGGCGTGGATATATTTGTCATGGGAAACGATGCGCGGCGCTGATTTTCCCTCTCCCCTCGTGGGAGAGGGTGTCCCGCAGGGGCGGGAAAGGGCGTAAAACCCTTAAACCGCCCGCAACCCCAAGCGTTCAAACAGCGCGTCGTCGCGGCTGATGTCGGCGTTGTCGGTGGTAAGCAGATGTTCACCGTAGAACATGGAATTCGCCCCTGCCAGAAAGCAGAGCGTTTGCAATTCGTCGGTCATCTCCTGCCGTCCGGCGGAAAGGCGCACGTAGGAAGTCGGCATGGTAATGCGGGCGGCGGCGATGGTACGCACGAACTCGAAGGGGTCAAGCGGCGGCAATTCACCGAACGGCGTTCCCGGCACAGGCACCAGATTGTTGATGGGCACCGATTCGGGCGGCTTGGGCAGATTGGCGAGTTGCGTCAGCATGGCGGCGCGGTTCCTGCGCGATTCGCCCATGCCGATGATGCCGCCGGAACAAACATTGATGCCCGCGTCGCGCACCTGTTCCAGCGTATCCAGACGGTCATCATGCGTGTGGCTCTTGATGACCTGCCCGTAAAATTCCTTGTCCGTGTCGAGATTGTGATTGTAATAATCCAGCCCCGCGTCTTTCAGCTTTTCCGCCTGACCTTCCTTCAACATCCCCAGCGTGACGCAGGTTTGCAGCCCCAGCGCCTTCACCTCGCGCACCATTTCCAGCACCTTGTCGAGGTCATTGTCCTTCGGGCTGCGCCACGCCGCGCCCATGCAGAAACGGGAAGCCCCCTTGTCCTTCGCGGCTTGCGCGGCAGCCACCACTTCCCCGACCGGCATCAGGCGCTCGCGTTCCAAATCCGTGTCATGGCGAGCGGATTGCGAACAATAGCTGCAATCCTCCGAACAGCCGCCCGTCTTGATGGACAGCAGCGTCGACCGCTGAATCTCGTTCGCGTCGAAATGCTGGCGATGCACCGTCTGCGCGCGCCAAATCAACTCCATGAAAGGCTGCTCATAGAGCGCCAGAACCTCAGCCACCGACCACAAATGGCGGACATGGGCGGAATCCTGCGGCAAAAAATCGGCGGACGGGGTAGCGAGGGCAGCGGCAGTAGCGGGCATCATGGAAAATCCTGCAAAAATCGACACAAAACTCCCCCAAAACGAGAGAGCCGCGAATCATCAAGGAAGTCGCCCGTAAAGTCAATCCCCACCAAAATGCGCGGATATATTGATACGCCGTCTGTTGTGCGCGACGCAGAACGCGGCGCGTCGGCGCGAATGTCGACATCGCCATGGGCGCAAAATTCGGATAATGTGCGACAAACATGCGCGTCAACTCCCGCAACCCTCGCGGGAGAGGGCAAACAAGTCCGCCACCGGAATCATGGAAACCGAACAATGAACCCCGTCCAGAAACTCGCCCTCGCCACACTGAACGTCCTCGCCCTGCTGCTCCTTGCCGCGCCCGCCGCCGCCGAACCCATGTGGGTGCACGGCTCATGGGTCAATGTACGCGCAACGGCAGAAGCGCAAAGCGCCGTGATTGAGCATGTAACGACCAACACCAAAGTCGAAGTCACCGCCCGCGACGGCAAGACCTGCGAAATTGTCTGGGGCGAAACAAAGCGCGGATTTGTGCCGTGTCGGTTATTGGGGGAGAAGGCGCTGACGTTG
>JAITSU010000103.1 GCA_031287525.1 Zoogloeaceae bacterium
TGGCTGGGCTATTCCAGCCACGCCAACAGCGAACAGGCAGAACAAGACCGCGCCCGCTACGCCGACCTGCTGGAAGAAGCGCAGGACGATATACGGGAAATCCAATACGCGTTGAGCGCCTGACCAGAGGACAGAAGACAGAAAGACGGAAGACAGGAAATCAGGGGCAGACCTTTGGGGCTGCCCTCAATGCCATTTAGGTAGGGCGGTTTCTCCGAAACCGCCGGATGTTACATCCGGCGCGCTCGGAGAGCGCGCCCTACCTTACGCGCTTAACTTAATGGCATTGGGGCTGCCTCTGGTGCGTTTACGATCACCGCGAAGACTTGATGATTCTTCCCTGCGCTGGTTGCAGCGGGCGGGCATTGTGCGGATACAAACGCTCGAAAACGGCGACCTGCGCTGCCGAAACCGCGACCGGCGTTTGCAGCACCGCCCAGATCACCCCTTCGTCGCAGGGCGGGCGGGTCATGGAACCCATGTAGGTGTGATAGCCCTGTTCTTGCGGCAGTAATTGTTGCGGGACAAGTTGCGCGTCTGGCATGACGGCGCGGTTTTGTTCCAGCGGCAGGTAATTCAGCAGGCTCTGGATGAAGGGGTTTTCCGCGCCTTCTTCCAGCAGTACCGCCACCACCAGACGTTCGCCATCGTAGGCGCGGTGTTCCAGATGCGCGCCCATGACAAATCTTTGTCCGTCTACGGCTTCTTCGGCGGGATGCTGGAAGGTGACGCGCTCCAATTCGTAGAACTTGCCCATGAGTCCGACGCGATTGCCGGGCAGTTCGACTTCGATGCCGCGTCCGGTGTCGGTGACGGCGAAGCGCGAGGGCAGGTAATCGAAAACAAGGGGTTCCAGATCAACCGCGATGCTGTCACTGATGTCAATCGGCGCTTGCCGCCGCCCTTCCTTGCAGAGCAGGTTTTCCGGCGCGACCTCTGCCCAATGCTCCGGCCCGCCAGGTCCGCTGTATGCCCAGGTCAATGGTTTTTTGGGGGGAGGCGCGACAACATCGGCGTTCGCGCCGCCAACAGATTTCGACGCGGCGCTGCCCGTTCCTGTCGCGCGGTTGTAGACTGTCGCCTGTTTGCCCGCCGTGGTGGATTTGCTGGCTGCCGCGCGGAGGCTGTCCAGTTGTTTTTTAATCAGGGCTTCGTTGGACTGGCGCAGGGCTGCGGCAGCTTCCGCCGCCTGTTCCGCGCGTTTTTGCGCCGAACCTTGCGCGCCCGGCGGACGGCAGAGTTCGCGCATCACTCTTTCATCCAGCGTACCGCTCCGCACCGGCATGAAGGTGGCGTCTTTCATGTCGTCGCTTCGCAGCACTTCCTCGTTCGCGGTCAGAAAACTGCGCCGCAGGGTGGCGGCGGAGCGGTGGGCGCAGTCGTAACGGATGTGGGTCTGCACATATTTGTAGCTGCCGCCCGTGCGGGCGTCGACGATTTCCTTGTCCAGATTCAGCCGGCTGGTCGCTTGCACATGACCATCCGTCGAGCGTTGCATACTCGCCGTATCCACCTCGATGGAACGCCCCTTGTCGCTGGCGATGGTGCGCCAGACAAAGTTTGCGGTAGCGGCGGGCGTAGGCGCTGGCGCGACGACGGGTTCAGCGGTTGGCGCAGAGGCGGGCGCGGATGTCTGCGCCGCCGCCGCCGTTACAGATTCGGAATCCTGCTGCGGCGTCTGCGCCCACGCGCCTGCCGCCACCAGACAGGAAAAAACCAGAATAATTTTTTTCATGATAAAACCCTTGTGCAACGAGCTTATGGTCAGGACGTAAGGTTAGCAGGGTTCAGGGTTCAGGGGGCAGGTGTCAGGGTTCAGGTATCAGGTGGCAGGTGGCAGGTGGCAGGTGGCAGAGGGCAGAGGGCAGATGGGTTTGCTCCCTCTCCCCTTGCGGGAGAGAGGATATTTCGTAGGGGCAGGTTTCAAACCTGCCCCAGACTGTTGACAAATCTCCGAAGTAGCTTTCCGGGAACGCCGACGGCAACAAAGACACGTCGGCGGTACGCCGACTTTGAGCGCAGATTGCCGCACAAACACCGCTGCCCGCGTGGACGCTGGCGTTCCCAGGAAAACCTTCACTCAAAAAAACGCTTTGTGCAACTTTGTCAGCAGCCTGCGGCGCGCTCGGAGAGCGCGCCCTACCTAAACGCGCCCTACCTGACGACGGTTATCCCCACAAAGAGAGAGGGCATAAAAGTGACATTCATGCGATCGCCCCGGATGCCTGACATCTGATTCCCGATAACCGTTAAAATGCGCGGTTTTCCCATTTCGGAGTTTTCCCGTGCTCGTCGCCGCCAACATCACCATGCAATTCGGGGCAAAGCCCTTGTTTGAGAACGTCAATGTCAAATTCGGCGAAGGCTACCGTTACGGTCTCATCGGCGCCAACGGCGCGGGAAAATCCACCTTCATGAAAATTCTCTGCGGTCTGTTGGAACCTTCGGCGGGCAATGTTTCCAAGGATTTACATGAGCGCATGACCTATCTGAAACAAGACCAGTTCGCCTACGAAGACATGCGGGTGCTGGATGTGGTGATGATGGGACACGCGGAAATGTGGGCGGCGATGAGCGAACGGGACGCCATTTACGCCAACCCGGAAGCGAGCGAAGACGACTACATGCGCGCCGCAGAGCTGGAAAACAAATTTGCCGAATACGATGGCTATACGGCGGAAGCGCGGGCGGGCGAATTGCTGTTAGGCGTCGGCGTCGCCACGCCACTGCACAACGGCCCCATGCGCGAAGTCGCGCCGGGCTGGAAGTTGCGTGTGTTGCTCTGTCAGGCGTTGTTCGCCAACCCGGACATCCTGCTCCTGGATGAACCCACCAACAATCTCGATATCAATACCATTCGCTGGCTGGAAGATGTGTTGAACCAGCGCGAATCGACGATGGTCATCATCTCGCATGACCGCCACTTTCTGAATCAGGTCTGTACCCACATGGCTGACCTTGACTACGGCAAAATCACGCTTTACCCCGGCAATTATGATGATTTTATGGAAGCGTCCAGTCAGGCGCGCGCGCGCCAGCAGGCGGCGAATGCCCGCGCCAAGGACAAAATCGGCGAATTGCAGGAATTCGTGCGCCGCTTCTCCGCCAACAAATCCAAGGCAAAACAGGCGACCAGCCGCCTGAAACTCATCGACAAACTGAAACCCGAAGACATCAAACCCTCGTCCCGCCAGTATCCGTGGATACGCTTCGAGTTCGACGAGAAGGAAAAACTGCACCGGCAGGCGGTGGAAGTCGAGAACCTGTCCTTCCAGTATGCGGGCAGCGACCGGCGGTTTTTCAACAACGCCAGTTTTGTCATCAACGCGGGCGACAAAATCGCTGTCATCGGTGAAAACGGCGTCGGCAAAACCACCCTGTTGAAACTGCTCATCGGCGAATTGCAGCCCACCAGTGGTAGCGTCAAATGGGCGGAAAAAGCCAGACCCGGCTATTACGCGCAAGACCATTCCGCCGAATTCACCGCGCCGGTTTCGCTGACCGACTGGATTGCCGGTTACGCCCGCGCCAACGCCGAAGAAGGCGGCGATCTGGAAACCCTGATTCGCGGCACACTGGGACGGCTGTTGTTTTCCGGCGACGAGCAGAAAAAACCGGCCAATGTCATTTCCGGCGGCGAACAGGGGCGCATGGTGTTCGGCAAGCTGATGTTGCAAAAAAGCAATGTGCTGATCATGGATGAACCCACCAACCATCTGGACATGGAATCCATCGAATCGCTCAACACCGCGCTGGATTTGTACAAAGGCACGCTGATTTTCGTGTCGCATGACCGCGAATTTGTTTCCAGCCTTGCCAACCGGATCATTGAAGTCAAAACGGACGGCACTTTGCTGGATTACACGGGAACTTACGAAACGTATCTGGACGCGATGCTATAACTAAAGGCATATCTATGAAATAAGTTCCAGGAGTGATTTACCACACGAACAGCAGATTCAGGAATTGAACCGCATCCTGCCCCTGAAACAGGTCGCTGACCAAAAAAGTCAACGACGCCATCGCGCAGTTCAAGGTTTAAGCCACAACCGCTTTAACGCCATCCCTTTCCCGCAGTAATGCGGGAAAGGGATTTTTCATCGTCAAACTGATTCCAGCTTGTCGCCAATGTTCTACCGCAACGCCTTCCCCACCACTTCAAACACATCCCGCGACAATCCGGGATGGTCGCGCAGGGATTCCAGGGCGGCGCGGCTATGTGTCTGACGCGCCGCGTCAAATTTTTTCCAGCGGTCGAACGCGCGGGCAAGGCGGGCGGCGACCTGGGGATTTTTGCCGTCCAGAATTTTGATTTCTTCGGCAAGAAAAAGATAGCCTTGTCCGTCGGCGGCGTGAAAATGCGCGAGATTCCCGCTGAAGGTACGCAGCAGGGCGTAAATTTTGTTGGGGTTGCCACGGTCGAAAGCGGGATGCCGGGTGAGCGCCACGACGGTTTGCAGCGTACCCGGACGACGGCTGGCGGCTTGTACGGCAAGCCATTTGTCGACGACCAGCGCCTCGTGTTGCCAATGGTCGTAAAAAGCCCGCAACGCCTGTTCGCGTTCTTCGCAAACGGCGTCCTTGATGTTGACAAGGACGGTCAAGGCGGCGAACTGGTCGGTCATGTTGTCCGCCGTTTGGAATTGGGTCAGCGCCAACTGGCGGTAGGCGTGTCTGTCCAGTTCCAGCAGGTAGCCAAGGCAAAGATTCCGCAGGGTGCGGCGGGCGGCGGCTTCGGAATCGAAGCGGTAATCATCCTGCGGGGCGAGCGCCGCGTAGCATTGGGCGAACCCGTTTTCCAGCGCGCCAGCGAGCGCCAGACGCAAGCCGTCGCGGGCGGCGCGTAGCGCGTCCGGGTCGGCTTGTTCCTGCCGTTCCATCAGCGTGCTTTCACCGGGCAGGGTAAGCGCCTCGGCAACAAAAGCCGCGCCGCGTTCGGCGTGGTTTTGCAAGAGCCGTCTGGCGGCGGCAAAGAAACTTTCGGGATAACGCGGTTCCTCGCCCGCTTGAATGGCTTTGCTGGCGGCGAGGATGATGTCGGACGCCAAACGCTGTCCGGCTTCCCAGGCGGCGAAGGGGTCGCTTTCATTGGCGAGCAACAGGGCAAGCCCGGTTTCCGTCCACGGAAAATCCAGCGACACGGGGGCGGAAAAGTCGCGCAGCAAGGAGGGCACGGGCGGCGCGTCCACGTTTTCAAAAACGAAACGCTGGCGGGCGTCGATGAGCAGCAGCGTGCGGGCGGTGTCGGGCAATTCGCGTCCATCGGCGGCGAACAGGGTCACACGCACGGGAATGAGTTGCGGTTGGGCGAGGTCGCCCAATACTTCTTTCGCCTTGGGATTTTCCTGCCGCAAGGTCAATGTGTAACGGCGGGCGGCGGCGTCGTATTCGCCCCGGGCGCTGACCTGCGGCGTACCGGGCTGGCGATACCAGCGCATGAAGGGGGTGAAATCGAATGGGGAAGCCGCGCCCATCGCCGCCACAAAATCGTCGCAGGTCACGGCTTGCCCGTCGTGGCGTTTGAAATACTCGTCCATCCCGGCGCAAAAACCATCGCGCCCGATTAAGGTTTGAATCATGCGGACGACTTCCGCGCCTTTTTCGTACACCGTGGAAGTGTAGAAATTGTTGATTTCCATGTAGGAATCGGGGCGCACCGGATGCGCCATCGGGCCTGCGTCTTCGGGGAACTGCGCGGCGCGCAACCCGCGCACTTCGCGGATGCGGGCGACGCTGGCATTGTGCGTATCCGCGCCGAATTCCTGATCGCGGAACACCGTCAGCCCTTCTTTTAACGAAAGTTGAAACCAGTCGCGGCAGGTGACGCGGTTGCCCGTCCAGTTATGAAAATACTCATGCGCCACCACCCGGTCGATGTTTTCGAAATCGGCGTCCGTCGCCACATCGGGACGCGCCAGCACATATCGGGTGTTGAAAATGTTCAAGCCCTTGTTTTCCATCGCGCCCATGTTGAAGTCACCGACGGCGACCATCATGTAATGGTCGAGGTCACATTCCAGCCCGAAGCGTCGCTCATCCCACGCCATCGCCTTCTTTAACGCCAACATCGCGTGAGCGCACTGGTCAAGCTTGTCAGGCTCAGCATAAATGGCGAGTTGCACGGCGCGTCCGCTCCCGGTAGTGAAAACGTCGCGCAACACATCCAGCTTGGCGGCGACCAACGCAAAGAGATAGCAGGGCTTTTTGAACGGGTCATCCCAGGTGGCGAAATGGCGACCATTGGCGTCATCCCCGCTGGCGACCGGATTGCCGTTGGCAAGCAGCACCGGAAAACGCGCCTTGTCCGCGCGCAGGGTAACGCGATAGGTCGCCATGACATCGGGACGGTCAAGAAACCAGGTGATGCGGCGAAAACCTTCCGCCTCGCATTGAGTGAAATAGCCGTCGCGCGAACGATAAAGACCGGAGAGCGCAGTGTTGGCGTCGGGGTGGTTGCGCACCTTCGTGACGAGCGTGAAGCGTTCCGGCAAACCGGCGAGGGTGAGTTTTCCGGCGACCACGGTATAAGGATGCGCCTTGCCATCCACTTCCACCGCCAGCGTCTCCAGCGCCTCGCCATCGAGCGCCAGTGGCGCGTCGCGCGCCGCGTTGCGGACGAAGTTGACCCGCGCCGCCACCAGCGCGACGGTCTCATCCTTCTCCGCCTGAAAATCCACCTCCAGCTCAACGTGTTCAACGCGCCAGTCGGGTTTTGCGTAGTCTTTCAGATAAATGGTCGTGGGCGTATCGGTGTGCATGGCGGCTCGGCGTATGGGGAAAAGGTGGAATGGTAGCAGGTGTTCGGGAATCAAAACCGAAGCCGCATTGTCCAACCAGACAATCGCGTGAATGCCCTTGAAAGCGTAGCGGGAGCATCCTGCTCCCGCAGACAGGTAACGGCAGGGCGATCACGCCAGACGTAGGGGCGGTTCGCGAACCGCCCCTACAACCACAAAACGCCCGCAGAAAGTCGCCCGCGGAAGGCGCGTTCGGCGAGTGTTTCCCAGCTCCCTTTGTGGGCGTACACCGGAGGTAAGGAGAGATTTCGTAGGGGCAGGTTTCAAACCTGCCCGCCGTTGCATCATCGGAACGCGCAGGGCGGGTTTGAAACTCGCCCCTACAGAGTTGTGCGTCAGGTAGGGCGCGTTCAACGAACGCGCCGGTCGTTAAAACGCGCGTTCCGAGAAAGCGGCCGTCCAGAACTACTGATCGGGTTGGGCGTGGTGAGG
>JAITSU010000107.1 GCA_031287525.1 Zoogloeaceae bacterium
CCACCGCGCGGGAAATCCAAGATGAATCCCGTGCTCAAATGGGCGGCGCGGGCGGCCAGTTGTTCGGGGGTAGTGAGCCGCCCGGGGGCTTTGTCCTCAGGGATGCCCTCGCGCAGGTCTTTCCCGGCGTTCGTCATCATGCGGGCCTCTATGGCTGACCGCGCCTGAGTCAAACTGGGCACCAGCGCCTCGGTGAAGCCCATTTGCCGGACGCTCTCGGTCAGGCTGGCCCCCCGAACCTCAAAGACCCCCGGACCGAAAATTTCCCGCTGGCGGGCAAGGGAAAGGTCCCGCTCGCGAATGTTCCCATGATTCAGAGCCTGTTCCAATCTCTTGGCCCCGGTTTCGGGCAGCCGGCTGATCAGGGCGCTCTGCAGACGATAGGCCATAATCAATTGAGAACTCACTCTGCGGCAGTCATACAAGGCGTCGCGGAAGGGGCCGCCCGGTCGGGCCAGACCCAGGGCCAGGGATTCCGGGTTGGCGGCGCCCATTATTTCATCAAGATTCATGAGCAGGGCGAGATGAATCAAGTTGCCCTGATCGTCCGCGTCCAACTGCTGTTCCGGCGGCAGATGTCTGGTCTGCCCCCGAAGTTCGCCCCACGCGTCACCCGTCAATCTATTCAGGTCGTCCAGGGTTTGCCGTACATTAGCTCCGCTGTCGGCCTTGAATATCTCCCGCACCATGCCCATAGAGTCGCCGGACAACTGGGCAGCGTTCCGGGCCACTTCGGGTTTGGGGGCGAGGCCGCTCTCCAGGCAGGCCCGGACGAAGGCGGGCCGCCGGTTTTCCGGCACTTGGGCAGCAGCCTCATCAAGCCGGCGAAAGAAAGCATTGATTTCCGCGTCGCGCGCGCCCTGAATCTGTTCCATGCTCAGGTTGTTGTCCGAATCGCTGGCAGCGGCCATTATTTTCCGGTCAACGCGACTGGCCAGATCGGCCAGGGCCTGGGGCTGGATGGTCACTCCGGGGCTCCGGGTTTGAGCCTTGCCGTGTATATCCGCCAAAAGCCGCTCCGGGGTCAGGAGGTCCTGTGCATCGTTGTGGGCATCTCTCGCCCTGCCTATCCGCGCGGCTGTGGCTGCGTTTATTTTTTCCCTGGCGGCCTGACCCAGACCAGCGGGATTCGCAGCCAGGGCTTCGGGCAAAGGCTCATCAAAGACCGCCCGCCACACGGTTTGCGGGCTAAGCGGTCTTTGGGGTTGGACCGCGCGCATGGCGGTCAGTTGCCTCAGGGCTAAATTAATGGCGTCAGGGCAGCAGCCCAACAGGCGGCAAAGCTGTATTTTGTCTTCCGTTGTGCCGGGCTGGTTGGCATACTGCGGGTTACGTGAGCGCAAGATGCCGGCTATTTCGGAAATTCCCCAGGAACCTTCGCTGATATCCCGCGTCAGACTTTCCGGAGAGACGGTCTGGTCAAAAGCATGTCCGCGCAGTATTCCCGCCGCCTGCTGCTTGAGAATTTCCCGGTTTTCCGGGCTGATGCCCTCCCGGGCATGCCGCGCGCACAGCCCGTCCAGGGCGCTGTCCAGGTTGTGCCCAGGGTCCGCGCCTCTGATGAAGGCGTCCACCTGATAGCGGGTCTGCTCGCTTTGGGCGAGCTTGAGCAGATCCGTAACCATATAGGCCTTGAGCGGCTTGCCTGCGGTCATGGAGCCTTGCAGCATGGAGGAGGCCACGTTGGCAATGGAATCCCCGTATTGTGAACGCAGAGCGCCGATAAAGCCGGCCATGCTTTCCCGGTGGGTGGAGGCCAGGGTAAAGAAGCTGCCCACAGAGCCGGTCTGTCGCACTCCGTCTCCGGAAATTTTGAGGGTGGTATCGGCATTGGCCTGTTGCGCGGCCTGGACAAAAGAATTCAGGTTGATCGGCATGATTGTCATCCTTTGATTAAATTAAACGCGCAGCATGCTGGCGTTGTTTTCCACGCCGGTCGGGGCGGCGGCGCTTGCAGACGGGCCGGATTCCAGGCAGCGTTTATGCCAGTATTCCGCGATGTGCAGAAAGTTTTCCATGAATACGACAAAATTTTCCGGAGTCAGGGAACGGATGTCTTTGGCCGCCTGCAGGCAGACAAAGCGGGCGTTTTCATCCAGAGAAAGCGCGCCGCCGCCGGTAAGCCGGAATAGATACTGCCCGTGCAGGAGTTCCCGGTACAGAGCTTCCCGGTTTTCGCTCGGAACTTCGGCCACCGGCGCGGCCAGGAGCAACTGCTCGGCATCGGGCAGATATTGGATGAGCACAGGAAATTGGTCAAAATTGCAGTTGACCCGCGTGCCTTCGGCAATCTCCAGAGGAGCGCCCAGGGTTTCGGAAAGGGCATGGATCAGGGTTTGAAAGAGCTTTTGCATGAGTACCCCCTTTGGAGTTGGCACTTCGCAATGTTTGTGCCGTTTGATAAAAAGTCATAAAAACAGTTTGTTGGCATATTGATATTTATCCGAGGCAGCCCGGCGTCCTTCACCTACCCCTTGAATGCTTAAATTTTATACTCGCAAGGCCCCTTCCGGGGCAGGTACTTCCGCTTTTTCTTCCAGCGCAAATATCCCCAGATTGTCTTCCGCCGCCTCCAGCGCGCCCAGAAGCAGAGGCAGCAGTTCCACCAGCAAGACCTCGCTCTCCGGCCAGACGGGCAGAGGTAAATCCAGGCGGTAACTGTAATAGATGCGCCTATCCTCCGGGTTCAGACCGAAGATGCCCCCGGCTGTGCCTTCCCAGAGATGGGAAGAGCGCAGCAGCGTTTCCAGGCCGCTCCCGGGATCGGGCAGGGCAGAAAGCTCCGCCAGTTCCGCCTGCACAAAGAGGGCGGAAAGATCCTCGGCATAAAAGAAAGACAGAAGGCGACCCTCAATGCGCGTGTGGCAAGCGTTTTCTTCCAGTTTAAGTTCTTTTCCCAGTGCCTCACCCAGTCTGGCGAGCAGACGGGCAGCGTCAGCGGCGTAAGTCATGGCAGTTCCCTCCTTCCTTCCAGCGCGTCCAGCCAGAAATCCGCCAGGACAAGCTGCCCGGCAAGTTCTTCCAGAAAATTCCCCGGCTCTGCGCTCTCCAGGGGGTAACGCCGGGTCAGGCAGACCCAGCCCTCCTCATCCAGGCTTAAAATGCCGCCTCCGGTGCCGGACCAGGCGTAGTTGCCGCAGGAGAGGCTTTTTATGGTCTCGTCCCGGTCTTTTGAGGGCAGGGGAGCAATGCGGATCAGGCTGAAGAGTTCTTCCAACTCCGCGCTACAGACCAGCCGGGTTTCATGGCGACCCAGGCGCAGAGCGACCCGGCCTTCCGCATCCGGCGCCAGCGCCTCCATACCCAGGCGCTTGGTCAGGGCATCCAGCCAATGATGGCAAGTTGCGTGTGCGTCCATTTATGTTCTCCTGTCTGCTTACTCGACCTGAGGGGCTGCTTGCGCGGCTTGGGGCGCTGCTTGCAGCAGAGGATCGCTCCGCAGCAGGATGATTTCGCCGCCGATACGTAGCTCCGCCTGGTCGTAGCGGTTCAGTTTTTCGAGCAAAGCATCCACGGCTTGCGTCAGGGGGCGGGGCAAAGCTTGCAGATTGGCGCACATCTGGCGGATGCCGCTGGAATCCGAGAGGGGATTGCCCTGGGAGAGGGTTTCCAGAGTTGCCGGCTCTCTTGCCGCCGCGCTCAGGATTTGCCTGTAGTCTCTCTGGATGTCCGAAGGAATGCGCTCCCGGTTGTTCTGTCCGTTTACGGCCGCCACCCCGCGCCGCTGGCTTACGGACTCCAGAAAACCAAGGCCATGTCCGATGGTGTCCGCGATATTGGCGAAAAAGCGTCCCAGTTTTTTGAAAAAGCCCACCACTTCATCTTCGTTCATCCCGCCCTTGACGCTGAAGCCCCGGCAGCCGTGTGGCTCCATTTTGACAAAGAGCATACGGCGTCCTGTTCCGATCGAGGCTTGCGAGCCGTGCGGGTCTTGCACTGGCAGGGATTGGAAAAGAATGGTACGTCGCCCGTGCGGGGTTTCCGCCCCGCGCACATCCACGCCGCGCGGTTTATAAAGTTCTCTCCAGAAAGGATGCCTTGGGTCGCCGTCTTGAACCATCATGTTGCGCCGTGCAGAAGTCTCCCCAACGGCCTGAAAATCCTTCAGATGGGAAGACTTGCGTACATAGCTGTTGGCGTTGCGCAGGTAAGTCTCCAGACACCCGTGCGGATCTTCCAGCATGAAGGCGCCTTCCTTGAACATGGCCAGCCTGTCGGGATTACCGGAAGAGACCGCAGCCCTGGCCGAACCCAAGGCCTGCAGATACCAGGTCAAGGCGACCACATTCTCTTTGTTTGACTCAGGCAGAGGCATCAGTTCGCCGTCCTCACCGGGCTGGAGCGCGTTCATAATCAGCCGGTAAACTTCCTCTCCCCGGCGAACCTGCCCCTGAACCCAGCCCGCCGCGTCCGGGCGGCGCACCCCGTCCAGGGGTAGCAGGGCCTCGACGCCTCTTGCGCCCAGGCTCACGCGGGTAACATTGGGGGGCAGAGCAGTTGCCTGATTGGGAAGCGCCTGGGCTGCTTCAAGAGGCCCGCCGCGCAAGTCTTGCGCTGTCGCGCCTTGGGGGAAAATCTGCCCGGCGCGCGCCCGGGCCTGGGTCGGGTTGGGCAGGGTTTGAGCCGCTGTTTCTCCGCCAGCCTGGGGTTCCGGCAGATTCAGGGGCTGCGCTAAAGGCGTATTCCGGGTTATGGTCATACCGTTCATGTTGCCCTCCTTGAAATTAAACCCGCGCTGGAGGTGTCATCCATGCCGGAAAAATCCAGAACAAATTTTGCGCTTCTTTGCCCGGCAAGGCAACGCTTCCTCCAGATCGCGCGCCGCGTGGACGAAGCGCGAGAGCCGTTCTGGAACCTCCCGCGCTGGACGCAAAACGCAGTTTGGGGTCGCGCCAGAATTCCGCAGGATGAAAAAAAGCCCTCATGACGAAGTTCCGTCACCGTCGTTGTTAAAGGCGACGCCTTCCCGTCGAAATTCATGGGCGGACAGGGAATCTGTTACGTTTCGTCCGATTACATCCCGATACGTAGCTGGCCTTTAATCAGGCGGAACGCGATAGTTGTTGAAGACAATTGTCTGCAAAGTCGTGTAAATCATGCTTCCACTTTTCGGGCATATTCCCGGAAACTTTCCCGCTGTAATTAAAATATAGTGTCTGTATATGGCGAAAGAAAATAAAAACCTGTTTGGCGATGTTAAATTCCATGTTGTTGGAATGGTATTGGAAAGTCGTTGAATTTGTAGACAATTGTCTGTTGTCTGTTACGAAAAACCTGCGAAAATCCGGCAAGGAGGCTATAACTTAACTATCAGGCGCGAGGTGAATAATGAAGCAGGAAACCAGTAATGACTTCTCTTCAGGTCAACGTATATTTTTTGAACTTTCCAATATGGAGATTCTCGCGGAGCATATCATGGCTTTCCGGGAACGTCACAGCTTATCCCAGGAGGCGTTTGCGGATAGATGCAATCTGCATCGCACCTATATCGGCTCGATTGAGCGATACGAACGCAATGTGTCCTTGAAAACACTGGAAGGCATCGCAAAGGCGATTGGCGTTCCGCTCTTCCAACTTTTTATACCGGCGGCATTACAACCGATGCCTGCTGTAGCGCCCGTCGATAACGGGGTTGACGGGCATAAGCGCGCTATGGTACCCCCCCCCCCGCATTCAAAGGGTGTCAAAAGGCGGGCTTGATGCGGAAGGCAGAATGAAACCTGATTTGTAGGTCGAGTACCGCAAAGCGTTCCCGACCCGCAAAGGCTATCCCAGACGTTTTTTCGCCCGCCCGATCGCGGCTTTGACCTGCTCCGGCGCCGCGCCGCCGATGTGATTGCGGGCGGCGAGTGAGCCTTCTATTGTGAGGGCGGCAAATACGTCTTCGCCCAGCGCGACCTGCGGCGAAAAGGCTTGCAGTTCAGCCAGCGAGAGTTCCGTCAAATCCACGCCCTTTTGTTCGGCGGCTTTGACGGCGCGACCGACAGCTTCGTGCGCGTCGCGGAAGGGCAAGCCTTTTTTGACCAGATAATCGGCGAGGTCGGTCGCGGTGGCAAAGCCCTGTTTTAACGCCGCGCGCAGGGCGTCTGCCTTGACGGTGACGCCGCCCATCATGTCGGCGAAAATGATGAGGGTGTCGCTCACCGTGTCGAGCGCGTCGAACAGGGGTTCCTTGTCTTCCTGATTATCCTTGTTGTAGGCGAGGGGCTGCGATTTCATCAGAGTCAGGAGCGCCGTCAGATCGCCGTAGACTCGCCCCGTTTTGCCGCGCGCGAGTTCGGGGACGTCCGGGTTTTTCTTCTGCGGCATGATGGACGAGCCGGTACAGAAGCGGTCAGCAATCTGGATGAAGCCGACACGCGGACTCATCCACAGCACCAGTTCTTCCGACAGACGTGAAATATGGGTCATGGTGAGCGCGCAGGCGGCGCAGAATTCGATGGCGAAATCGCGGTCAGAAACCGCGTCGAGCGAATTTTCGCAGACGGCATCAAAACCCAGTTCGGCGGCGACGAATTCGCGGTCAATGGGGTAGGTGGTGCCCGCCAGCGCCGCCGCGCCCAAGGGCAGACGATTGACGCGCTTTCTGCAATCGGTAAAGCGTTCGCTGTCGCGCAGGAACATTTCAAAATAGGCGAGCATGTGATGCCCGAAGGTCACGGGCTGCGCGATTTGCAAGTGAGTGAAGCCCGGCATGGGCGTGGCGGCTTCGCGTTCCGCCAGCGCGAGGATGGCAATCTGAAAGTTTTTCAACAGGGCGAGGATGCCGTCTATGCCATCGCGCAAAAAGAGGCGGATGTCGGTCGCCACCTGATCGTTGCGGGAACGTCCGGTGTGCAGGCGTTTGCCCGCGTCGCCCACCAGCGTGGTGAGGCGTTTTTCGATATTGAGATGCACGTCTTCCAGATCAAGCGACCATTGGAATTGCCCGTTTTCGATTTCCACCGTAATCGTGGTCATGCCGCGTTCGATGTCGGCAAGGTCGCTTACGGTGATGATGCCCTGCCGCGCCAGCATTTTGGCGTGCGCGAGCGAGCCGCGTATATCCTGCCGCCACATGCGCTGGTCGAAATCGACAGAAGCGGTGTAACGCTTGACGAGATCGGAAACGGGTTCAGAAAAACGCCCAGCCCATGTATATTGCAAATCTTGTGTTGAATTCATGCGGTTAAAAAGCGCGGCAAAACGCGCAAAAGAGGAGAACGAAGGGTGGGCAGTATACGGCAAAACACGCGCCAACTTCTGCCGGATTGGCGCAATCTGGGCGTGCTGTTGCGCGCGCTGTTGGGCGTCAATCTGCTGGCGCTGGCGGCGGCGTTGGTTGAGGCGCGCAGTTTGCAGGGCTGGGTTTCGGCTTTTGTGGAAAACGCGGCGTGGGTCGAGCCGCTGTTGTTCATCAATCTGGGTTTTCTCGCCCTCGCCCGCGACCTGCTCTGGCGTTGCCATCCCCGCGTGGGGCAGGTTTCTGTGCTCGTCTTCGCCACCTTCTGCGGGTTGCTGTTGCAGGATAGCTGGCGCTTTCTCGGTCTGGCGCAAGCCGACGACCCGCTCTGGCGCGCCGCGCTGCTGTCATTCGCCGCCGCCTATGTGTTGCTCGCTTATTTTGAATGGCGCAGCAAGGCGTTGTCGCCGCGTCTGGAAGAAGCAAGGCTGTCGGCGTTGAACGCCCGTATTCGCCCGCATTTTCTGTTCAATGCCCTGAATACCGTCATCGCCCTGATTCGCAGCGATCCGCGTGGCGCGGAAAACGCGCTGGAAAATCTCTCCGAACTGTTCCGCGCCCTGTTGCGGAATCCACGCGAACTCTCGCCCCTGTCCGCCGAAATTTCTCTGGGTCGCCAATATCTCGAACTGGAAAAACTGCGTCTGGGCGACCGTCTGCAAGTGACCTGGGAAATTGAGGCGTTGCCGCAGGAAACCCTGGTGCCGCCGCTGATGTTGCAACCCTTGCTGGAAAACGCCGTCTATCACGGCATCGAATCAAGCGCGACAGGCGGCGAGATTCAGGTACGCATGGGCATGGCGGGCGAGATGCTGCGCCTTGATGTCAGTAACAACCTTGGGGATACGTCGACGACGACCCACCACTCCGGCAACCACATGGCGCTGAATAACATCCGCGAGCGTCTGGCGTTGTACTACGATATGGAAGCCACGCTGGAACATGGCGCGGAGCGCGGACGTTATCGGGTGCATATTGAATTGCCGTGTCGCGTACACAGTTTCTCCGTTTTCGATTAATCTTTGCGTCATGACAAAAAAACTCACCCTGCTGATTGTCGACGACGAACCCCTTGCGCGTTCGCGTCTCGTTGAACTGCTTGCCGATATTGCCGACGCCTGCCCGAACACCGTGCTGGGCGAGGCGGAAAACGGTCTGGCGGCGTTACGCTGGTTGCAGGACAGCGCCATCATGCCGGACGTGGTGCTTGCCGACATTCACATGCCGGGCATGAACGGGCTGGAACTCGCGGGGCATCTGGGCAGCGCATTGGACAATGCCGCTGCCGCGCCCGCCATCATCTTCACCACCGCCTACGACAACCACGCTGTGCAGGCGTTTGAGCTGAACGCGGTGGATTACCTGCTGAAACCCGTGCGCGCCGCGCGTCTGCAAGCGGCGCTGGAAAAAGTCAGTGGTCGCCAAACCATAGCGACGACCGCGACAGACCACACTAACCCGACTGCCGACACCCTGCAAACGCTGCGCCAGCAAATCGGCGGCGCGCGCAGCCACCTGACCTGTCACGAGCGCGGTCGCCTGTTGCTCGTGCCGGTTGCCGACGTGCTGTATTTCAAGGCAGACCTCAAATATGTCACTGCCCGCACCCGCGAACGGGAATTTGTGCTTGATGAAGCGGTGTCGCGTCTGGAAACGGAATTCTCGCAACACTTCGTGCGCCTGCATCGCTCCGCGCTCGTCGCGTGGCAGGCATTGGCAGGGTTCGAGCGCGCGCGCGGAGATGACGATGATGCCTATGGCTACGCCTTGCTGCACCATGTGCCGGAAAAACTCCCCGTCAGTCGCCGTCAGTGGGGAGCGGTGAAATCGGAACGAAAAAAACGCGCGAATACGCCAAACGGCGCGCCAAACCATTCCAACACGGAGTAAAAAAACATGCATTTACCATTACAACGCCACGGGTGCGCCCATCCTGTTCAAAAAGGGTTCACCCTGCTGGAAATCGCCATCGTGCTGGTCATCATCGGCTTGCTGCTGGGCGGTGTCCTGAAAGGGCAGGAACTCATCGTGCAGGCGCGCATCAAAAATATCATCGGAGATTTGAACGGACTCTCCGCCGCCATTTACACTTATCAAGACCGCCATCGGGCGCTGCCCGGCGACGAACGCAATGCCGCCGTTTCCGCTCGCTGGAACGGCGTAACGGGCGGCGACGGCAATGGCGTTATCTGCGGCGCGTACAACGGCGCGGCAGGCGGGGCTGCCTGTAACGGCGAAATTGAATCCACCCTGATTTGGCAACATCTGCGACAAACGGGGCTAATTACCGGCGCGGCCGGACGCGACATTCCCACGAATGCCGCTGGCGGCTTGATCGGCATCCAGTCCGGCGCCTTCGGATTTGCCGGACATGTCCTTTGCGCGAGCAACCTGCCCGCCAAAATCGCCGCCGCCATCGACGCGCAACTCGACGACGGCAACCCCCGCGCCGGCAGCGTGCGCGGCACACAGCAAAGCGCCCCCAACCCCGCCGCCAGCGCCAGCCAACCCGCCGACACCGCCTATCAGGACGATGGCAGCCAGATATATCTGGTGTGCAAGCAGATTTGAGAAATTTTGCGTTATCAGGCAGGGCAATCGCATGAATGCCATTAAAATCAAAGTGGCGGGAGCATCCTGCTCCCGCCCAACCCGCTCCGTGGTTCAGGTAGGAATTCGTGGTTCAGGTAGGGCGGTTTCTCCGAAACCGCCGTGGGGTTAACGTCCGGCGCGTTCTTCGACGCCGCCCTACCTGACCCGTGGTTTCGTAGGGGCGGGTTTCAAACCCGCCCTGTGCGTTCCGATGATGTAACGGCGGGCAGGTTTGAAACCTGCCCCTGCGAACCAAACCCTCTCCCACGACGGGCGAACGCAGTTCGCCCCTACGCCGCAGGGGTGGGGTGGTCTTTCGTCGCTTCACGTGTTATGTTTTCATCCCTGCATTTTCAACCAACGAGGATTTCCAGCATGAGTAATGAATTTCTGTCTACCGTAGGGACTCAGGAAGAAGCGGGCGCGGTCAGCCGCGCTCAATTCGTCGTGAATGCCTACATTTATCTGGGCGGCGCCATTCTGGCGTTCGTTCTGCTTTCTTTTGCCCTGCATTACACCGGCTTCGGCTTCGCGGTGCTCTCCGCGATGGCGACTTCCCAATATGTCTGGCTGGGGATTCTGGGCGCGTTCATGGTGGTGGGCTGGCTGGCTTCTTCCATCGCGGACAAGGCGGAAAGCAACACCACTCAAATCATGGGGCTGGGCATTTATGTCATTGCGGAAGCGTGCATTTTCTCGCCCCTGTTCGCGCTCGCCGCTGCCAGAATGCCGGGCGCGATTCCCGTCGCCGTGATTGCCACGATTCTGCTCACGGTCGGTCTGACCTGGACGGCCATCAGCAGCAAGAAAGATTTTTCCTTCCTGGGCGGCATGTTGCGTATCGGCGGTCTGGTCGCGCTGGGCGCTATCGTGGCAGGCGTGATTTTCGGGTTCAGCCTGGGCATCTGGTTCTCGGCTGCGATGATTCTGTTCGCGGGCGGCTGCATCCTGTATGACACGTCCAACATCCTGCGTCACTACCCGACGGACCGTCCCGCTGGCGCGGCGCTGCATCTGTTCGCGTCCGTGGCGTTGCTGCTCTGGTACGTGTTGCGCTTCGTCATGCAATTTGCGAGCGACGATTAGTCGGATTGCCTCGCCAAACACTAAAAAAGCGTCGCGTTTGCGACGCTTTTTTTACCATCGGCATAGCCGCTTGTGTGACAATTCGTGACTTGTTTTTTTACACGCCAGATGGAAACCCGACGTGCAGAATTATTATCAAACCCTTGGCTTGCCTGTGGGCGCTTCTCTGGAAGCGGTGCGGGACGCCTACAAACAGGCGTTGCGCCATTTTCTGCGGCATCAGCAGGCTGGCACACCCTTGCCGCAGGCAGACTTCGACGCGCTGCAAGTCGCCTATGCGGAACTCGGCACAGCAGAACGCAAAGCGGCTTATGACCAGCAGCTTGCCCAACCCACTCAACCGCAGCCTGCACCGCCACCAACCTCGCAGTCGGCTCCGCCGCCGCCGCCCGCCCCAAATCCCGCCCACGCCTCAGACCTCGCGTTGAGCGCGTTGATGAGCGCGCCGACGCGCTCCGCCCAGCCCGCGCCGGAATCCGCAGACGATGGCGTCACCACGCACCGCTTTGAATTCACGGGTTCCGGCGGTGAGTATTTCCGCATCTGGATTGTCAATCTGCTGCTCACCATCCTCACCCTTGGCATTTATTCGGCATGGGCGAAGGTGCGGCGGGAGCAGTATTTTCGCCGCAACACCCTGCTGAACGGCAGCGGTTTCGACTACCACGGCGACCCCAAAGCAATTTTGAAGGGGCGCGTCATCGCGTGGGGGCTGCTGCTCATCCTGACCATTTCGGAAAAGCTGAATCCTGCCTATTACGCCATTGCCATCATTCTGTTGTCGCCGGCGCTGCCCTGGCTGCTCTGGCGCTCCTTCCGTTTTCGCGCCCGCAACACCTCATGGCGCGGCCTGCGCTTCGACTTCCAGAGCGGCTATCTGTCCGCGTTCGTCACCTTCATCGCCTACGGGCTGCTGACGCTGGTCACGCTGGGGCTGGCGTTTCCGCTGCAACTCCTGCGAATCAAGCAGTTCATGCTCAACAATCTTTCCTTCGGCGGGTTCGATTTCGCGACCAAGGCGACGGCGAAGGATTTTTACATCGTCTTTCTGATTGCGACGGTGGCGAGCACGGGTGGTTTCGTCGCGATATTCATCGCAATCGTCATGGCTGGCATGATGCTGGGCAATCTGGCAGGGGGTATCGCCATGATGGTCATCATCGGCATCCTGGCTTTTGTGCTGTACGTCCTGATCATGCCTCTGGTGTCAACCTATGTGCAGGTCAATCTCGCCAACCGCTTGTGGAACAAAACCAGCCTGTCCAGCCACCAGTTTGAATGCGACCAGCGTTTGGGCGCGATGTTTACCATCGTGATTACGAACTGGCTGATGATTGTGCTCACGCTGGGGCTCTACTGGCCTTGGGCGAAAATCCGGCTGGCGGCTTACCGCGCCCGGCATTTGGGCCTGATTGCGGCAGGCAGTCTGGATGATTTCGTTGGCTACAATACCGCCGAACAACAGGCATTGGGCGAAGGTTTCGCCGACGCCTTCGACTTTGACATCGCGCTATGAACATGGAAGCCTTTTATTTCGACGGTCGCAGTTCCAAACGCCATACGGTGCGTCTGGAAGCCACGGCGGGTCGCCTTTGCCTGCATGACACGCCGGAAGGCGAGCGGCATTTTGACGACACGGAAGTCAAAATTTCCGAACCGCAGGGACGCGCGCCCCGCGTATTGAGTTTTCCCGATGGCGCTTGCTGCGAAGTCGCGCAAGGCGCGGAACTGGACGCCCTGCTGAACACACTGGGCTACCGCGAATCCTTTGTCATGCGCCTGCAAGGCAACTGGCCGGTGAGCCTTTTCGCGCTTGTCTGCGTGATTCTGATGATGGCGGCGGCGTACCAATGGGGCTTGCCCTGGGGCGCGGAAATCGCCGCGCCGCACATCCCCATCAAGCCCATGCAGCAACTCTCCGACACAGTGTTGCGCAAAATGGACGGAGAGGTTTTGCATCCGAGCAAACTCCCCCTTGCCCGTCAGGAAAAGTTGCGGAGCGGCTTTAATCGACTGGTCGCCCTCGATGCGGAACTGGCGGTGTATGCGCCGAATCCGCGCCTGATTTTCCGCAGCGCGCCCGATGTGGGTCCCAATGCCTTCGCCATGCCCGGCGGTCAGATTGTCCTGTTCGACGAACTGGCGGAAGAATTGAGCGACGACGAGGCGCTGGCGGTGTTGTCGCACGAACTTGGTCATTTGAACCGGCGACACAGCGTGCGGCAACTGATTCAATCTTCGGTCAGCAGCGCCGTGCTCGCCGCCTATTTCGGCGACGTTTCCGCCGCCGCCGCCTATCTTGCCACGCTGGCGCTCGACATGAGCTATTCGCGCGAGATGGAACTGGAAGCGGACGCCTACGGCGCTGCCGCCCTGCGCCGCCAGAATAAATCGCCCATGCTGCTGGCGAGCGCGCTGGAAAAACTGGAACGCTCGACACGCCACGTCAATAACGAGGATGAAGACGACGAAGAAAATGAGGACGAAGACGAAGACGAAGGTACGGACGAGGACAGCAATGAAGAGGAAGATGGCGCTTCTCTCGGCTGGTTGTCCTCGCATCCCGATACCCGTGAGCGTATCCGGCGGCTGAAAGAGCTTTAAGCATAGTGGGGGGAGCTTCCAGCTCCCCACGGGTGACAAAGGGGAGCAGGATGCTCCCCTCCACTTTTATCCGCGTTTCAGACTGACCAGCAATACCCCCGCCAGTACCAGCGCCGCGCCGATCATCTGGTGGGGGGAGACGCTTTCGCCCAGCCACCACCAGCCGAAAAAGATGGTGGACATGGGGCCGATGGTGCCGACCAATACCGAGCGTGACGCGCCGATGCGCCGGATGGCGGCGGACTGCATGAATACCGGCAACACGGTGGAAAAAACCGCCATCGCCAGCGTGAGCGCATAGACCTGCCAGGGCAGGATGAACGCGGTGAGAGGCTGGCTGATGGCAAAATGCGCGAGGATGCCGAAGGTGGACACCAACATGCAGAGCGCGGTGAAGCGGGCGCTGCCCAGACGGGCAATCATTTGATCGCTGCCGGTAAGATACGCCGCGAACGTCAGGCTGGAGGCAAACACCAGCCCCGCCCCCAACCAGATTGCCTCGCCTTCCCGCGCCAGATTGAGATCATGCGCGAAGGCGAAACCGATGCCCGCGTAGGACAACACAATGGACGCGAGTTCGCGCCGATGCAGTCGCCGCTTGAACACGACGCGGGCAATCAGCACGGTCAGCGTCGGGTAGGTGTATAGAATCAGCCGTTCCAGCGCGGCGCTGATGTATTGCAACGCCATGAAATCCAGCAGGCTTGAGCCGTAATAGCCGCAAAGCCCCAGAAAACAGAGCAGCAGCATATCCCGTCGGGAAAGCGCGGGCGCGGCCTTGCCCGCGCGCCAGCCCACCCAGGCGAAAACCGGCAGGGAAAGCAGCATCCGCAAGGCAAGCAGGGTAATGGCGCTGACTGGCCAGGCGTAAGCCAGTTTGACGAAAATGGCTTTCAAGGAAAATCCCAGCGCCGCGAGAAAGGCCAGCAGAACGCCCGCGCGTTCGGTGGAAGAGGAATCAGACATCAGCTATGCTTTTTGCCGCAACGTAGGGGGCAGGAGAAACCAGAGCAGCCCGCAGAGCAACAACATCGCGCCAGCGAGCCAACGTAGCGCGCGCCAAAGCGTGGGGGCGCGTTTCAGGATGCGTAAATCTTCGGCGAAAATTGTTTCGCAAGCGCCGTTTCCCCTGTCGGCGCGTGTCGTGCTACTGCCGCGCTGGAAGCCGCCGTCATGCGAATACTCCACCAGATGTCCCTTGATATGAATCTGGTCGCCGACCCGCACCCGTTTCAGCGTCGCCCGCACCTGCGCCTGATGACTCAACATGTGGTTGTTGGAAAGCTGGTCTTCAGAGAATTGCCGCCAGGCTTCGTCGCTGCGCGTTTGATACCAGCATGTCCATTGTCCGCTGGCAAAACTGAATTCCGTATAAAGACCGGAAAAAGCGTTCTTTCCCCAGACAACGCACAGGTCTGCCGTGTTGAGAGCGTCGCCCCATGCTTTGTGAGCGTAATCAAGCCAACCGTCCGCCGTGTGTTTGCTGACGACAAGACCATAGAGTTCGTAGCGATAAAGCGGCTTGATGTGATAGGCGACATCGCCAACCGTAACGTCAAAAGGCGGTTTCGCCGCAGACGTTTGCAGCGGCTCGGTGGCAAGCTCCGGCAACAGTTCGGCAACCGTCGGCATCTCGTCGCCCCGATAAAAACCCAGTATCAGGACGACAAGACTACAAAAAAAGAGAATCCCGACCAGACGTGACAAGGGGCGACGAAGTCCGCGCTGAAATTATTTCAGTTTTCCACGCACGACTCGCACCTTGGCGGGGTCTTTTACCGTGGTCTGTCCGCCGTGACCGCTCAGGTTGCCGCAGGCGCAGGCGGCCTTGATGTGGGTGACGGAACTGACCACGCCCGAACATTCGGTGCATTCGTAATAGAGGTCGCCGCCGGTCGGCAGGTCGTCGGGGGACGGCGCAGGCTCTATGGGATAGAAGTTGTAAATTTTTCGCATGTCGACACCGGCCATGGTGAAGCTCCTTGGTATTTGGGTTTCAAAAATTCAATCGTTCAATTCCGCCGCCAGCCGGAAATGGCGATGGGCGGCTTCGGTTTCCTGCAAGGCGTCGAGCAGACGCGCCAGGGCAAGATGGGTTTCGCGGCTGGCGCGCACGGAAAGCGAGGCTTCCAGATAGCTTTTTGCCTTGCCCCAAAGCTGTTGGCGTTCGCACATTCGGCCCAGCGCCAACAACAGAAGATTATCCTCTGGATGCCGCAAAAGCCAGCCGTCGGCGCGGGCGATGCGGGCGGTCAGCGCCTTGCCGGAAGGGGCGGAGAGTTGTCCGTAGAGGGCGGGAAGTTCCGGCAGCCACTCGCCATCCTCCAGCGCGGCGACGGCGTTTTCCACGATTTCGGCGGCGGCCTCGTCCGCGCCCGCGTGACGCAGATTGCGGGCGGCGGCGAGCGCCAGACGTGGCGTGCGTTCTTTTTTCGGGAGCGCCTGATAATAGTCGAGTAACTGACCGGCGTCGTCTTTTCGTTGCGCTAACGCCTGTTGATGCGCCTTGCGGCGGATTTCCCGCGCGGCTTCGATGGACATGCCGCTGCGTTTTTCCAGTTGCCGGACGAGTTTTAACACCCCCTGTACGTCGCCCAGACTTTGGCGCGCGCGCAGTTCCAGACGCAGGGCGGCGATGTGGCGACCATGCTGGCGTTGCAATTCCTGCAAGTGGGTGAGCGCGGTCTGGGCGTTGCCCAGTTCCAGCGCCATTTCCGCCGCAATCATGCGGGTGGCGACGGTGGTTTCAGGGTCGCTTGCGCGGGCGCGTTCCAGCCAGAGCGCGACTTTTTCGGCTTCGCGCATCCGGTGCGCCGAACGCGCGGCAATCAGGGCGGCGGTGCTGGCGAGTTGCCCGGCTTTCCACGCGCCTTCGGCGGCGCGCAGGGCGTGTCCGTAGCGACCGGCGAAAAACAGGCGGATGGCTTCTTCCACCGCCGCCTGCGCTTCTTTTTGCTCACGTTGCTGCCGGTAGGCGCGCGCCCGCGCGGGCAGGCTGACGCTGAACATCATGCCGCGAATCAGCCCGTAGGCGAGGATGAACGCCAGAATCGTGAGGAGGATGAACAGGTTTAAGGTGATGCCCGCCTGCCAGGGCGGCAGCACGAACAGCACCAGCCCCTCGTTGTGCGCCAGCAGGGAGGCGGCGACCGCGAGAACGACAAGACCGAGTAACCAGATAAGACCGCGCATGGTCAGTGTTTTTCCCGCTCGGTTTTCAGGGTTTGCAATGCCGTGAAGCTGGCGTGCAGATTGGGGAGTTCTACCGCGATTTCGGTGGCGGCGAGTTGCTTGAGGCTGGAATCGGCTGCCCGCACCGCCCCCACGTCCATATTGAAATAATGTTCCAGCCACTTTTGCGCGGCGGCGAGTTCATTTCTGAATGTCCATTGGTCGCGCGAGAGCAGGGCGAGGCGGGCATTCAACAGGCGGAGTTTGATGTTTTCGCGCAGGATGCGGCTTTGTTCGGGCGCGAGCAGTTCCGGCGCTTGCCGGTCAAAACGCTGGATGCGTACCAGACTTCTGATTTCTTCCCAGGCTTCGGCAGCCAGCGCCCGCCACCATGAGGGCGCGGCTTTGTCCGGCGTTTCCTTGCTGGCGGCGGTGGCGTTTTCCGGCACGATTTCCAGCGCGAGGGGCAGGGTGTCAATGCCGGAGATGACATTTTCCAGGCGCAGGTTCATGCCGGTTACATCAATAAAGGGGGTGCCGCGCAGGATTTCCAGATCGCGCGCCAACGCGCGGCGCAGATTCACAAAGCGCGAATTCAGCCGGGTGAGGCGGTTGTCGGCGGCTTGCAGGGCGAAAATGGCGGCCTGCACGTTGCCGGAAAGCTGCAAGTGTTGCGCGGCGATATTGACGTTCTGCTCCACTTCCGCGAGCAGGGCGTCGTCGCGGCTGATGGCGGCTTCCTGATAAATGCTTTGCAGGGCGTTCGCCTGATCCTGAAACTCGCCCAGACGGGCGTCCAGCGCGCCGTATTTGCGCTGCAATTCAGCGGTATCGAGCATCGCCTTGTCGGAGAGGGCGCGGCTTTCCTGCACGACGCGGTCGCTTTCCATCAGGCGTACCGCAAGCTCCTGCCGCGTGCTGGCGAGGGACGCGCGTGTTTCCAGCCATTGCCAGACGACCAGCGCCAGCATACAGAGCACAATCCAGAACCAGGGATTAAGCCAGAAAAATCGCCGCGAGGCGGGCGGCGGCAACATGGGGAGTTGAACTTTCGTACTCATGGTAGCTTCAATTATAAGCATAAGCGCCGAGTCCGGCTAACAATCCGGCATCCCCGCGCGTTGTGTAGATGACTTTAGCGAAACCTGCCGCGCGCGCCTTGTCAGCGATACGGGCGTGCGACGCAAAAATGGGGGTGGCGCGCAAGCGCGGCAGATGTCCGGCAAGGTCGAGCAGGTGTCGCAGGCTTTCGCTGCTGGATAAAGTCAGCGCGTCGAAGCGACCGGCGGCGAGTTGCTCGCAAAATGCTTCCCGCCCCACTGCTTGCGCGTTGCGCTGGTAAACCGGCACATATTCCACCGCCGCGCCACGCGCGACCAGGGTTTGCGCCAGCAATTCGCGCCCGCCGTCGCCGCGAAAGATGACGATTTTTTGCCCGCGTATCGGGTCGGCGGAAAATTCCGGCAGGGCGAGCAGGGCTTCGGAATCAGAGCCTTCGGGCGGAAAGAGGCAGTTGTTCACGCCCGCCGCCGCCAGCGCGCGCGCCGTGCCTGCGCCTACGGCGACGGCTTGCGTCTCGTCATGCCAGTTCGTCGGCAGGGAAGGCAGGGCGTAACGCGCGGCGTTGGCGCTGATGAAAATGGCGAAACGATATTCGGCAAGGCGGGCGGCGGCTTTTGCCAGCGGCGCGGCATCGGGGTAAGGGCTGATTTCCAGCAGGGGAAAAAGATATGCCTCGCCTCCCAGCGCGCGGATGCCCGCCGCCAGTTCCCCCGCCTGTTCGCGCGGTCGGGTGACGACGATGGTGCGACCCTGCAAGGGAAGGAGCGCGTTCACATTGCGTCTGTCAAAGCGTTACAAAGCGGGGCAGCCCAGCGCGGCGAGAATGGCGTCGGCGCCACGCGCGCGCAAATCGGCGGCGAGTGCATTGCCCAGATTTTCGGCGTCGGTCGGGTCGCCGCAAATTTCGCCTTCCAGCATCGTCTGTCCGTCCGGCGTGGCGATGAAGCCGCGCAGCCAGAGTTGTCCGTCGTTCAGGATGGCGTAGCCGCCCAAAGGCACCTGACAGGAACCGCCCAAAGCGCGGGAAAAAGCGCGTTCAGCGGTGACGCAATGGGCGGTGGGGGCGTCGTGCAGGGCGGCGACATGGGCGGCGGCGTTTTGATGTCCGGTACGGATTTCGATGCCCAACGCGCCCTGACCGGGCGCGGGCAGCGATTGTTCCGGCGTGAGCACGGCGCGGATACGCGCTTTCAAGCCCAGACGAATCAACCCGGCGGCGGCGAGAATGATGGCGTCGTAGTCGCCGGCATCCAGTTTTTTCAGGCGCGTATCCAGATTGCCGCGCAGACTTTTGATGATGAGACGCGGATAACGGCGGCGCAACAGGGCTTCCCGCCGCAGGCTGGAGGTGCCCACCACCGCGCCGGGCGGCAGGTCTTCCAGTCGGGCGTAGCGATTGGAAACAAAGGCGTCGCGCGGATTTTCGCGCGCGCAGATGGCGGCGAGGGTAAAACCCTCCGGCATGTCCATCGGCACATCTTTCAGCGAATGCACGGCGAGGTCGGCGCGACCTTCCAGCATGGCGGTTTCCAGTTCCTTGATGAACAAGCCCTTGCCGCCGATTTGCGCCAAGGGACGGTCAAGAATCTGGTCGCCTTGCGTGGTCATGCCGAGAATGCTGACGACAACGCCGGGATTCAAGGCGGCAAGCCGCGCCTGAACATGTTCCGCCTGCCACAGGGCAAGGCGGGATTCGCGGGAAGCAATGACGAGTTCGGGCATTTCAGGCATTTCAGGTGTCAGGGGGCAGCTTACGCTGCTGCTTTTGGGGGCTTTTTCGCGGCGGTTTTGGTCGCGGGTTTCGCGCCCGCCTTTGCCACTTTCGGCGCGCGCTTTTCAAATTCAAAGCCGACTTTGCCATCCGGCGTGACGACCAGAAAGGCGGAGAATTTCCGGCGGGTGCGGGAGGAGACGAATTCTTTTAACAAGTCGGTACGCCCGTCCGTCAGCAGTTTTTGCATTTGTGCCCGTTCCACGGGTTGCAGCAGGATGATTTTGCCGGAGCGGAAATCGCAGCTTCTGGCGCTGCCCACGGATTTTTCGCAGACATAGGCGTTGCCGTGTTCATACACGGAGCCGCCGCATTTGGGGCATTTGCCCAAGGCTTCCTGCGCGGAAAAATCGACCGGCTCGTCGCTGTCGTCGTCGGGGCGT
The DNA here is from genome assembly GCA_031287525.1 of Zoogloeaceae bacterium. GTDB lineage: Bacteria > Pseudomonadota > Gammaproteobacteria > Burkholderiales > Rhodocyclaceae > Azovibrio. The sequence continues at coordinate 19,892 of JAITSU010000107.1, forward strand.
TGTCCGAAATCGAATTCGCTTTCAAATTTGTCATTCAGTTTCAGGCTGGCGGCGAAGGGGCGTCCCATTTTGTTGCGGAAGCCGGTGAGCGGGCCGATTGCGCGTTCGGTAAGCAGGGTTTCGATTTCCGCCGGTTCAAACTGGCGACCGGCAACGATTTTCCAGAGGGCGAAATCGCAGGCGGCGCACTGGAATTTTTTGTAATTCTCTTTCACCACGCCGCCGCATTTGGGACAGGGCGCGGTGAGTACGCCGAAATCGCCGGGGATGGTATCGGAATCGTAGCGTTTGGCGCGTTCGACGATGAGTTTGGTCATCTCGGCGATTTCGCGCATGAATTCCTGCCGCGAGAGTTCGCCTTTTTCGATGCGCCCCAGTTTCCATTCCCAATCGCCGGTCAGTTCCGGCGCGGTGAGTTCATTGACGCCCAAGCCGTTCAACAGGGTCAAAAGCGAAAATGCCTTGGCGGTGGGGATGAGTTCGCGTCCCTCGCGCAACATGTATTGTTCGGCAATCAGGTTTTCGATGATTTGCGCCCGCGTCGCTGGCGTGCCCAGACCGCGACCTGCCATCGCCGCTTTCAATTCTTCGTCCTCGACCATCTTGCCCGCGCCTTCCATCGCGGAAAGCAGCGTGGCTTCCGAGTAGCGCGGGGGCGGGCGGGTGGCGGTGGCTTTGAGATTCACTTCTTCGGCGGCGACCTTTTCGCCCGCCCCTACGGGCGGCAGGTTGCCTTCTTCGCCTTCCTGACCTTCCCTGCCATAGACGGCGAGCCAGCCGGGTTGCACCAGCACTTTGCCTTCGGTCTTGAAGGGATGTTCCCTGACGCGGGTGACGCGGGTGGTGACCAGATATTCGGCGGCGGGGAAAAAGACGGCGAGGAAACGCCTGACCACGAAGTCATAGAGCTTTTGTTCCGGCTCGGAAAGATTTTTCGGCGCTTGCGTGGTGGGGATGATGGCGAAGTGGTCGCTGATTTTGGCGTTATTGAAAATGCGCTTGTTGGGCAGCACCCAGCTACGCGCCAACACCTGATGCGCGAACGGGGCGTAGCGGGCGAGCAACACTTCATCATGCCCCTTGCCCGCGCCTTCGCCCGTGAACATGGCGAGGGTCGCCTTGACCGTGCCCAGATAATCTTCGGGCAGGCAGCGGGAATCGGTACGCGGATAGGTGAGTACCTTGTGTTTTTCGTACAAGGCTTGCGCCAGTCCCAGGGTGTTTTTGGCGGAGAAGCCGAAGCGGGCGTTGGCTTCGCGTTGCAGACTGGTGAGGTCAAAGAGCAAGGGCGAGAGTTGGGTGGCGGGCTTGGCTTCTTCGCTGACTTCGCCGACGCCCCCCTGACAGGCGGCGCGGATAGCGGCGGCTTTACCCTCGTCCCAGATGCGGTCGGCGCGGGCGTGTTCATCTTCCTTGTTGCTCTTGAAGCCTTCGTCGAACCATTTGCCGGTGTAGCTTCCGGCGTGGGCGGCGAAGCTGGCTTCCACTTCCCAAAAGGGACGCGGCTTGAAATCGCGGATTTTCTTTTCGCGCTCGACGACGATGGCGAGCGTCGGCGTTTGCACCCGTCCCACGGTGGTGAGATGAAAACCGCCGGTCTTGGAATTGAAGGCGGTCATGGCGCGTGTGCCGTTGATGCCCACCAGCCAGTCGGATTCGGAGCGGCACACCGCCGCGTCCGCCAAGCCTTGCATCTCGCCGCCGCCGCGCAGACGGGTAAAGCCGTCGCGGATGGCGGATTGGGTCATGGATTGCAGCCAGAGGCGTTGAACGGGTTTTTGCGTTTTCGTGTGCTGGACGATGTAATTGAAAATCAACTCGCCTTCGCGCCCCGCGTCACAGGCGTTGATGAGCGCGTCCACGTCTTTCCGCTTGATGAGGCGGGTCAGCGATTTCAAGCGCGGCTCGCTTTTTTCGATGGGTTTCAAATCGAAATGCGGCGGAATGACCGGCAGATGCGTAAACGACCACTTTCCGCGCTTGACCTCGTACTCTTCTGGACACGCCAGTTCCAGCAGATGTCCGACGGCAGAGGAAACGACATAATCGTCGTTCTCGAAATAATCGTCATGTTTCGTCAATCCGCCCAACGCCTTGGCGATGTCGGACGCCACAGAAGGTTTTTCGGCAATGATCAGCTTTTTGCCCATAAGTTCGCTCATGCGGCAAAACGCCGCTTCCATAAAAATTGCGGGGATAATACATCAGGGATCAGATGTCGGGGGACAGGGATCAGAGAAAGTCAGCTTAATTGCTGGTAACGGTTGCCCGGCAAAGGAGCGACGCGACCTGCCAATTCAAGGTCAAGCAAGAGCGCAAGCAGGGTATCGGCGTTCAGCTTGGTGCGCTCCGCCAGCTCGTCGAGGGTGCAGGGGGCATGACCGAGTTGGGCGAGGATTCGGGCGGCGTGGTCGTCAGTCGCGGCGGGCGTTTCGGGGGTGGCAGGCGTATCAGGCGTTGCGGAGATTGACGCGGGCGGCGACCATGCCCCTAATTCTTCCAGAATATCCTGCGCGGATTCCACCAGTTTCGCGCCCTGTTTAATCAGACGATGACAACCCCGCGACAGCGGCGAATGGATGGAGCCGGGAATGGCAAACACCTCGCGCCCCTGTTCGCCTGCCAGACGCGCGGTAATCAATGAGCCGCTTTCCGGCGCGGCCTCAACGATCAATACGCCCCGCGCCAGACCGGAAATGATGCGGTTGCGACGGGGGAAATTGGCTGCGGCGGCGGGCGTGCCCAAGGGAAATTCGGAAACGATGACGCCCTGTTCGCCAATTTGTCGCGCCAAATCCTGATTGCGCGCGGGATATAGCCGGTCAGCGCCCGTGCCAATGACCGCTATGGTCGAACCCGCCCCCGCGCCTGCCGCAAGCCCCCCACGATGCGCGGCGGCGTCAATGCCCAACGCCAGCCCGCTGACGATGGTCAATCCGGCTGCCGCCAGTGTGCGGGCGAAATCCTCGGCGGTTTTCAAGCCCTGCGGCGTGGCGTTGCGGCTGCCGACGACCGCCAGCGCAGGGCAAAGCAGCAAGGCGGGGTTGCCGCGCACATAGAGCAGGGTGGGCGGGTCGGAAATTTCAAGGAGTTGCGGCGGGTACTGGCGGTCGCCTAGGGTGATGATGTGGCAGCCGGGCTGCGCCGCCCATTCCAGCGCGGCGGCAATTTTGCGTTCCAGCGCGGCGTGGTCGACATCGACCAGCAAATCGGCTTTACTGGCGATGACCTTGCGATGCGCGAGATGTCCGGCGGCGAAGATTTGTTCAGGCAAACCAAAGGCGGCGAGCAACTTGCGTTGCGATTCGCCGCCTATGCCGGAAATCAGGGTCAGGCGCAGCCAGTCGCGCAGACTGGCGGCAGCGAGACCGGATTGATCCATGTCAGGGGTTTCTGATGCTGTCCCCGACCACTGTGGGACGTACAGCTTCCATCACCAGACCGTAGGAAACACGATTGAAGACGCGGAAAATAAACACCAGCCCGTTGCGTTTGTCCGGCAGGGCGATGGTTTTATTGCGTCCAGTGTCCTTGTCTTCATATACCGTGTCGCGCTTGGTGTAGATGCCGAGCACATGCCCAGGCTCAACGCCAGCGCGTTCGCCCAGGTTCAGGGCGATGACCGAGAATTTGCCCCCCACACCGACGCCGCCGTGAACAGAAATGACCTGACCGGAAACATCATGATCAGCTTTGTGGGGCGCGTAAGAATTGAGCGTGGGTTCTTCGGCAGGCACCAACAGGTCGCCCTTGAGGATTTCTTCCTTGGCGGAAAGAATTTCCAGCGTACTGACATTGCCCGGTTCCCTGAGCTGGGCAGTCCCCAGATAAACAACCTCGTAGCCGAGCACATCGCCTGGTTGACCCCCTGCCTCGCCGGGAGCGGCTTTCACTTCATCCTCGTAGGTAGGGGTTCTCATGTAGCGCAGTACGGGCGCCAGAATCTCTTTGTCGGTGAGGTTTTCGCTTTCCGGCGGCAGCGGGTTCTTGAGCGGCGCGCCCAGGCGGTAGACGTACCACTTGGGATGGTTTTCCGTGATGCCAAGGGCGAAAATCTCGTCGCCGTTGCCCATGATGACACGGGATTCATCCGTACCGATCACGCGCGGCGCGTTCTGAAGTTCATTGAGTTCTACCACCAGCGGGCGGGAAATGAAGGCTTCAATGGCGTTGGCAGGGATGGAAGGAATGGCCTGATCAATATGTTCGCTATGCGCTGACGGCGACAATTTGATGGTGCCGGAGCCGGTCACGTTTTTGCCCAGGCGCAGACGGGGCTGACCATCCACGTAATCCAGAAACACGATGTCACCGGGATAAATCCAGTGCGGATTCTTGATCTGGTCTTTGTTGAGTTGCCAGATATCAGGCCAACGCCAGGGGTTTTGCAGAAATCTCCCGGCAATGCCCCAGAGGGTATCGCCTTTCACTACGGTGTAGCGATCCGGCGCGTTGGTGGCGAGCGGGATGGGTTCGGGTTCGGCGGCGAACGCCACGGCAGCGGTGGCAGTCGCCACAGCCATGAACAAGGCAGATATAATACGGGACATGAAGTTTTCCTCGCGTGCGACGGAACTACAAGGGCATGAAACAGTTCGACGTTCTGAAATAACCGCGAGCCATTCCGGGAAGCTCATGCCGTTCCAATTCTCGAAAGTGGTTGAGATTCTGCACGTAATCCTTTAATTGAGCAAGTATTATTCTTCTATGGCTTTACTCCCAATTTTGCGTTTTCCTGACATCCGGCTGAAAAAAGTCGCAATGCCGGTGGAAAAAATCGATGCCAGTGTGCGCGCGCTGGTCGCTGACATGGCGGAAACCATGTATGAAGCGCCGGGCATCGGCTTGGCGGCGACTCAGGTGGACGTGCACCGACAGATTGTCGTCATCGACATTTCCGAAACCCGCGACGACCTGCTGGTGCTCATCAATGCCCGCATCATCCGCAAGAATGGCACACAGGTCTATGAGGAAGGCTGTCTTTCCGTACCCGGCATCTATGACAAGGTGGAGCGGGCGGCGGAAGTCACCGTGGTCTATCAGGATATTGAGGGGCAGTCGCAAACCCTGGACGCCGACGGTTTGCTTGCCGTCTGTATCCAGCACGAACTCGACCACCTGCAAGGCAAGGTCTTCGTGGAACATCTCTCGCAACTGAAACAGACGCGCATCAAGACGAAGCTCGCCAAACAGGCGAAAATTACCGCATGAAGCTGATTTTCGCGGGTACGCCGGAATTCGCCGCCACCGCCCTCGCCGCCCTGTTCGACGCGGGGCATGAAATCGCGCTGGCGCTGACCCAGCCTGACCGTCCGGCAGGACGGGGAATGCAATTACAGGTTTCGCCGGTCAAGACATTGGCATTGCAACGCGGCGTCGAAGTCTTGCAGCCCCTCTCCCTGAAAAAAGACCTTGCAGCCGGAGCGCGCATTGCCGCCGTTAAAGCCGAGGCGATGATTGTCGCCGCCTACGGACTCATCCTGCCGCAAGAAGTGCTGGATATGCCGCGTTACGGCTGCCTCAATATCCACGCCTCCCTGCTGCCGCGCTGGCGCGGCGCGGCGCCCATCCAGCGCGCCATTCAAGCGGGCGACGCGGAAACCGGCGTCGCCATCATGCAGATGGCAGCCGGACTGGATACTGGCGCGATACTGGCGACCGCCCGCACACCCATTGCCGACGACGACACCGCCGCCCGTCTGCACGACCAGCTGGCGGAAATGGGCGCGCGCCTCATCGTAGACACCCTCGCCCGCCTGCCGCTACCCGCCGTGCCACAAGCGGCAAAAGGCGTGACCTACGCCGCCAAAATCGACAAGGCGGAAGCGCGTCTGGACTGGCGGCAAAGCGCACTCGCGCTGGACAGGCAGATTCGCGCCTTCAATCCTTTTCCCATCGCCCAAGCGCGTTTTCAAGGCGAAATTCTGAAAATCCACGCCGCTCACCCCCATCATGCGAATTGCAAAAAAACAACACTCGCCCCCGGCACGGTACTCGCCGCCGACAAAACCGGCGTCATCGTCGCCTGCGGTGAAGGAACGCTCACCCTGACCGAACTGCAACGCCCCGGTGGAAAACGCCTGCCCGCCGCGCAATTTCTGGTAGGTTGCGCCGCGCTCAAGGCGGGAGCGAGTTTTGATGTGGGCTAAATCTCTTTTTACGGTAAAATACCGTATAAAGAGATTGAGGAGCCAACAATGACCACTGCCCGTTTTGACATGGTTTTAGAACCATCGGACAAGGAAACATTTTCCCGTGCCGCTGCTCTTCTGGGGCTGACCATGACTGCGTTTGTACGCATGGCCGCCAAGGAAAAGGCAGATGATCTTCTGGATCGTGAATCGCGCATTTATATGAGTCAGCGCGATTTTCAGGTTTTTTCAGAAGCCATCAATCGCCCCTTCGAGCCGAATGCCGCCTTGCAACGCGCCCTGCGTGCCGCCAGCGAGATTCGCCGTGCTTGAAGAGCAGTTATTGGATACAAAGCGACATGACCGACGCGCCTTTGTTTCCGGTGTGGCGGAACTGGACGATTACCTGCGGCGTTTCGCGGCGCAGCACAGTGAAAAAGGCGTCACCAACATCAGGGTTCTGGTCGATACCGATGCGCCTGCGCTGATTTTGGGTTATTACACCTTGAGCGCCGCCGAATTGCATCCCGAACAACTTTCCGATGCCGCGCAGAAAAAATTGCCCCGCTATCCCGTACCTTGTTTTCGTATGGGGCGTCTGGCGATACAGCGTGACCGCCAGGGACAGGGATTAGGCGCGGCGCTGCTGGCGTGCGTCGTGGAACGCTGCCTGAATGCCCGCCAACATGTCGCGGCATACGCCTTGCTGGTCGACGCCAAGGACGAAAAGACCAAGGCGTTTTACACGTATCATGGTTTCATGGCCTGTCGTGATCATCCGTTGACGCTGTATCTGCCACTGGGACAGCCCCGCAATACCGCTTGAAACCCACTGTTTCATGCCCATCTACCCCCTGTTCCCCAAACTTCAAGGAGTTCTCGCTCATGTTCAACTGGTTCAAAACCGCCCTGCTGATGGCGGTCATTACCGCCTTGTTTGGCGTATTGGGCGCGGCGATGGGCGGGATGCAGGGCATGTTGTTGGCGCTTGCCGTGGGGGGCGGCATGAATCTTTTTGCCTACTGGTTTTCTGACCAGATGGTTTTGAAGATGTACAAGGCGCGCGCCGTCGACGAGAAATCCGCGCCCGCTTTCTACAATATGGTGCGCGAGCTGGCGGGTAACGCCGGACTGCCGATGCCGCGCGTTTATCTCATTGACGAAGCGCAGCCCAATGCCTTTGCCACCGGACGCAACCCTGAACATGCCGCTGTCGCCGCTACTACCGGCATCCTGTCGATACTGTCGCCCCGCGAACTGCGCGGTGTCATGGCGCACGAACTCACGCACGTCAAACACCGCGACATTCTCATTTCCACCCTTTCCGCTACGCTGGCGGGCGGCATCTCCGCGCTCGCCCGTTACGCCATGTTCTTTGGCAGACATTCCCGTGGGCGCGGGCATCCTGCCATTGGTCTTCTGGTGGCGATTCTCGCGCCTATTGCCGCTGGTCTGATTCAGATGGCGATTTCCCGCGCCCGCGAATTTGAAGCCGACCGGGGTGGCGCAGAAATCAGCGGCGACCCCAACGCCCTCGCCGACGCGCTGGAAAAAATCAACGCCCGCGCGCGCGGCATCCCCCTGCAAACCGCCGACGCGCACCCGGAAACCGCGCAGATGATGATCATGAACCCCCTCTCCGGCGGCGGTTTTTCCAACCTCTTTTCCACCCACCCGCCCACAGCCGAGCGCGTCAAACGGCTGCGGGCGCTTGTGGTCAGGTGACAGGGAACAGACGGCGGCTACGCCGCCGCAAATTACTGTCACCTGTTTCCTGTCATTTGGTATAAACTTCATTGTCATTTAATCCCAATGGAGCAACCATGCCAACCTTTCTGTCACCGCGCAACGACATCGTTTTCAAGCGACTGTTTGGCGATGCGCACGACACCGAAATCCTGACTGCTTTCCTGAAATCAACTTTGAGTTTGCCGTCCGAAGATTACGAAGAAGTGACTTTGGCTGACCCACATCTGCGACGGGATGACCCGGACGATAAACTGGGGGTTCTGGATGTTCGGGTCAAAACAACTTCCGGGCGGATGATTGACATCGAAATTCAGGTTTTGAGCACACCCGACATGCGCGAGCGCATCGTGTTCTATCTTGCCAAGATGGTGACAGAACAGATTGGCAGCGGCGACAGCTACAAAAAAATCCAGCCCTCGATCTGCATTCTGATTACTGACTATGAGTTGATTGGCGAGAATTGGTACTATCATAACCAGTACAGGCTTCACGACCCGAAGACGGGTTCTGTCTTCACCGACCTGCTGGAAGTACACATACTGGAACTTCCCAAACTGCCGAAAAGCGAAGATGGCTCGGTGCTGTGGGACTGGTTGAAGTTTTTGGACGCAAGAAAAGAAGAGGATCTGGTCATGTTGGCGGAAAAAAATACAGAAGTAAAAAAAGCAGTGGGAAAGCTGATGGAGCTTTCCGCCGACGAACAAACACGCCTGCTCGCCGAGTCGCGGGAAAAGATGCAGTGGGATATCAATTCCATCAAACACGGGGCACGGGAAGAAGGTCGTGAAGAAGGCAGGATGGAAGAAAGGCTGGTCTTTGCCCGCAAAGCCCTGGCGCAGAACATCCCGCTGGAAACCATTGTGACGTTGACCGGTTTGTCCCCGGATGAAATCCGAACGTTGCACTGATCAGGGAACAGGTGTCAGGTGACAGTAATTTGCGGCGGCGTAGCCGCCGTCTGTTCCCTGATTCCTGCCCCTGACTTGTTGCAACCAAACAACACACATTCTTCCGTTTTCAGTCGGAAGTGCGCTTTCTTCCTTGCTGATGCCGTTGTTTCCCTGATACAGTCCGCCCACCTTGATTCCCGCGCTGTACGCATTCTGTGTGCGGCGCGGATTTTTCAAACTCGTTTTTTTCAACCTGTGGAGAAATATCCATGCAAAAGAAACTGATTGCTCTTGCCGTTGCCGCTCTGGCTTCCGGCGCCGCTTTCGCTCAATCCAATGTCACCATCTACGGTAATGTTGATGTCGGCTTCTCTCATCGTGGCGACAACATTGCCAACAACGTCGGTAGCCAAAACGCCATCGACTCCGGCATTTCCGATGATTCCTATGTCGGTTTCAAGGGCGTTGAAGACTTGGGCAATGGTCTGAAGGCCCTGTTCGTGCTGGAAGCCGGGTTTACCGCTGATGATGGCGCAAGCACCGGTTCGCTGTTTGAAAAACAAGCCTTTTTGGGTTTGACCGGCAACTTCGGTACCGCCATCGCTGGTCGTCTGGTTGCGCCCCGTTATTCCCTGCTTGCCGCGATTGATCCGTTTGCTGACGGCACTGTGGGTCGTTTCCACAACGTGTTCAGCGATGTCGTCGCTGCTGACGTGGATCGCGTTAACAACGCTGTTGCCTACGTTTCTCCCAGCTTCTCCGGCTTCAGCGTGACTGCGGCTTACTCCACCAGCGCCCTGTGGTCAGAAGGTTCGCTTACGGCAAGTCCGGATAATGATGGCGACCTGCGCGTTTACACCGTTCTGCCCCGTTACACCAACGGCCCTCTGGACATCGGTCTTGCCTATCAACAAATCAAGGGCAAAGACAGCACCTCCGCTGCCAAGGTCAAGCAATGGACTTTGGGCGGCACTTATGACTTCAAGGTTGTCAAGCTCTCCGCTTACTATGACAACTACAAGGACAAGCAAGGTGTCGCAAACGTGGTTCTGGGTAGCCATGGTATCCTCGGCAACGATATGAAGCTGAAGACCTTTGGTGTGGGCGTGACGGTTCCGTTTGGCAAACATGCCATTCTGGCTTCCTACAACACATCCAAGGCCAAGCAATCCAATTTTGTCAACGATACCGCCAAGCAATGGGCGTTGGGCTACACCTATAGCCTGTCCAAGCGCACCAACTTCTACGCCGCTTACGCCGACATCAACAACGATGACGGTCGCGGCACTGCAGTGAGCGACGCCAACAACGGTGGTCAAGGCTATCAAAACGGCTTGCAGTTCGGTCTGAAGCACAGCTTCTAATTGTTCCTGCGAAAGCAAGTCAAAAACGGACGCTTCGGCGTCCGTTTTTTTGCGCCTTCGTTTGCGTCATGTGGCAGCAAATTTTGCTATCATTCAGGATATGAAAACGAGAAACCGCAAAACCCTCGCCGCGATTTTTGAAACGCCGACCCGTTCCAACATCGCCTTTGCGGACATTGAAGCGCTGGTGCTTTCGCTTTCCGATGGTCAGGTGTTTGAGCGCGAAGGATCGCGTATCAAGCTGGTCATTGGTGACGTCATTTGGCGTTGCCATCGTCCGCATCCCGGAAAAGAGGCACGGAAATATCAGGTAGAGGAAGCGCGGAATTTTCTCGAACGCGCGGGAGTTACTCCCCGAAGCCTGTCTGAACACGGTAGCCGCGAAAGGAAATGAGCCATGACCCTGAATACTTTGACCTACAAGGGCTATACCGCCCGCATCGACTTTGACGCCCGTGATGATATTTTCATCGGGCGTATTCTTGGCGTGCGCGACATCATCAGTTTTCATTCGGAAACCGCGCAAGGGTTGCGGCGTGAATTTGAAATCGCGGTTGAGGACTATCTGGCGGATTGCGAAGAACAGGGCGTCTCGCCCGAAAAACCGGCAAATGGCAGAATCATGCTGCGTGTGTCGCCGGAAGTTCATGCCGCCTCACTCATTGCTGCGCAAGCCTCTGGCGAGAGCCTGAATCAATGGGCGGCAAAGGCGCTGGAAACAGCGGCGCGGGCATGAAAGACGTCACATTTACGGATTTTTTCTGCCTCCCGATGCGGTAGAATCCCGTTCTACCATGATTTACTCTTTGTTACGCCGCGCGTTGTTCACGCTGGAAGCCGAGAAAGCTCACGACTTCAGCCTGTCCGCGCTCTCCTTTCTGCGCGCCTGCGGGCTTTCCGGGTTGCTGGCGGATTGGCTTGTGCGCGACCCGGTTTCCGTGATGGGGCTGGTCTTTCCCAATCGGGTCGGGTTGGCGGCGGGGCTGGACAAGAATGGGGCGCATATCGACGCGCTGGCGGCGTTGGGGTTCGGGCATATTGAGGTGGGCACGGTCACGCCGCGTCCGCAGCCGGGGAATCCCAAACCGCGCCTGTTTCGCTTGCCGGAAGCGCATGCCATCATCAATCGCATGGGGTTCAATAACCTGGGCGTCGAGGCGCTGCTTCACAACATCAGGCAGGCGGATTTTCCGAAAAAGGGCGGGATTCTGGGGGTCAATATCGGCAAAAACGCCGATACGCCGATTGAAAAGGCGGCGGACGACTATGTGGCGTGCCTCAAAAAAGTTTATGCTGCCGCGAGTTATGTCACGCTCAACATTTCCAGCCCGAACACGAAAAACCTGCGCGACTTGCAGCAGGACGCCGCGCTTGACGACTTGCTTGTCCGCGTCAAGGCGGAGCAGACAATGTTGGCGGAGCAACAGGGGCGTTACGTGCCGCTGGCTTTGAAAATCGCGCCAGACCTGGATGACGCGCAAATTACGGTGATTGCGGACGCGGTACGGCGGCATCGCATGGATGGCGTGATTGCCACGAACACCACAACCTCCCGTGTCGGTGTGGAAAAATTGCCGCATGGCGACGAGGCGGGCGGGCTGTCCGGCGCGCCGGAGTTTCGTCTGGCGACGACGACGCTGGGCAAATTGGCACATGCCTTGCGTAACGAAGTGCCTTTGATTGGCGTCGGCGGCATCATGAAGGGCGAGGACGCGCGCGCCAAAATTGCCGCCGGAGCGAGTCTGGTGCAGCTTTATACCGGCTTTATTTACCACGGGCCGAAACTTGTCCACGAGGTCGCCGCCAGCGTTTCAGGCGGCGGAGGTCAGGTGGCAGCGGTCACTGACACTCACGCTGACGCGCCGCGCTAACAAGGAAAATCAACATGTCGCCAACTCCTGCCACCTGTCCCCTGTTACCTGTTACCCGCTCATGAGCCATTACTTTTTCCTGCTGATTGGCGCGGTACTCGTCAATAACGTCGTTCTGGTCAAAATTCTCGGCCTTTGCCCGTTCATGGGCGTGTCAAAAAAACTGTCGACCGCCTATGGCATGGGCGCGGCGACCACGTTCGTGCTGACATTGGCGACCGGGGCGAGTTTCATCATCGACCATTATCTGTTGATGCCCGCCGGACTGGAATATCTGCGTACCCTGTCGTTTATTGTCACCATCGCCGCCATTGTGCAACTGACTGAAATGATGATTGCCAGGACATCGCCCTTGTTGCAGCAGGTGTTGGGCATTTATCTGCCCCTGATTACCACCAACTGTGCCGTGCTTGGTGTGCCGCTGATCAATATCTCGCACGGTTACGGGTTCATGGAGTCCCTGATATTCGGCGCGGGCAGCGCGTTGGGCTTTTCGCTGGTGCTGGTGCTGTTCGCCGGTATCCGCGAACGGGTGAACGCGGCGGATGTGCCGCCGGCCTTCAAGGGCGTGGCGATCGGGATGGTGACGGCGGGGTTGATGAGCCTCGCCTTCATGGGTTTTGCGGGATTGGATCGTTAAGTCATGGAAATTCTGACCGCGATTGTCGTGATGGCGTTGGGCGCGCTGACATTGGGCGCGGCGTTAGGCTATGCCGCCATCCGTTTCAAGGTTGAGGGCGACCTGATTACGGGCAAAATCGAGGCCATTTTGCCGCAGACACAATGCGGTCAATGTGGCTTTGCCGGTTGCAAGCCCTATGCCGAGGCGATTGCCAGGGATGAGGCGGAAATCAATCTCTGTCCCCCCGGCGGCGATGAGGGCGCGAGAAAACTCGCCGATCTGCTGGGTCGGGAATTCAAGCCGGTTTCCGGCGGCGGCGATGGCGAAGCCGCCAAACCGAAATTGACCGCCATCATCCGCGAAGCGGAGTGCATCGGTTGCACACTCTGCATTCAGGCTTGCCCGGTGGATGCTATCGTCGGCGCCGCCAGACAGATGCATACCGTCATCGACGCTTTGTGCACGGGTTGCGAATTGTGCGTCAAGCCCTGCCCGGTCGAGTGTATCGACATGGCGCCTGTGCCGGAAACGCTGGCGACCTGGAAATACGCTTACCCGGTCATCCCGATTAAATCCGTGGAGCGTGCCAGCGATGTCTCCCACAACGTCGCCGCGATGAATGACGCGGAATCCTCCCACCAGAAAGTCGCCTGAAGCTTTTTATGTTGCAAAAACTGTTCAAATTCAAGGGCGGTATCAAGCCAGCCCACCATAAAGCGGAATCTCGCGGTACGCCCATTGCCGCCGCGCCGCTGCCGGGTCATCTGGTGATTCCGCTCTCCCAGAGCGCGGGCGAGGCGGCGCAGCCGGTGGTCGCGGTGGGCGACAAGGTGCTGAAAGGGCAATTCATCGGCAAGGCGGAAGGCTGGCTTTCCTCTGCCGTTCATGCCTCCACTTCCGGCACGGTCATCGCGGTGGAGCCGCGCCTGATGCCGCATCCTTCCGGTCTTGCCACCTTGTCCGTCGTCATCCTGCCGGATGGGGAAGATCGCTGGATGCCCCTGCAAGCGCCGGATTACAAAAACATGTCGTTGAAGTCCGTGCTGCAATATCTGCAAGACGCGGGGGTGGTGGGGATGGGCGGCGCGGGTTTTCCCAGTCACGTCAAGATGCAGGATTCCGCAGCCCTTGGGGATTTGGTGATTAACGGCGCGGAATGCGAACCCTACATCACCTGCGACGACCGCCTGATGCGCGAACGCGCCGGGGAAATCATCGCGGGTAGCGGCATTATCCGCGACCTGTTACAGGTCAAACGGGTGTTGATTGGCATTGAGGATAACAAGCCGGAAGCCATTGCCGCCATGCAGGCGGCGGTCGAGGCCGCCGGGGAAACGACGTTCTCCGTTGTCGCCGTGCCTACGCTTTACCCGGCGGGCGGAATCAGGCAGTTGATTCGGGTGTTGACCGGCAAGGAAGTCCCCGTCGACCAGCGGTCAACCGATTTGGGCATCCAGTGTTTCAACGTGGGAACCGCCTTGTCCGTCTGGCGGGCGCTGAACCTGGGCGAGCCGGTGGTGAGTCGCGTCGTGACCCTGACGGGTAATGTGGAGCAACCGGGCAACTGGGAAGCCCTGATTGGCACGCCCATGAATGAATTGCTGGCGCTTGCCCGCCCCAGGGCGGATACCGATGGCGTCATCATGGGCGGACCGATGATGGGGATTCCGATGCCCGCCTGCGATGTTCCCGTGACCAAGGGCAGTAATTGTCTGATTGCCCGTTCGCCCACGCTGTTCCCGCCGCCGCCGCCGGAAATGCCCTGCATCCGTTGCGGCGCATGCGCCCGCGCCTGCCCGCAGGAATTGCAGCCTTTCGAGCTGTATTGGTGGAGCCGCGCCCGGCAATTCGACAAGGCGCGGGAATACCACCTTTCCAGTTGCATTGAGTGCGGTTGCTGCGCTTACGTTTGCCCCGCCAATATCCCGCTGGTACAGTATTTCCGCTTTTCCAAAAGCGAAATCCGCGCCGCCGCCAGAGAACAGAAAATGGCGGACAGCGCCAGGGCGCGGTTTGAATTCAAACAGTTCCGCGCCGAGCGGGAGAAAGCGGAAAAGGCGGAAAAACTCGCCAGGGCAGCCGCCGCCCAAGCCGCAAAACTGGCGGCAGAGCGTGACGCCGCGCCGGAAGGCGAATCGGGCGCGGTGGGCGACGCTGCGGACGCAAAACAGGCGGTGATTGCCGCCGCCGTAGAGCGCGCCCGCGTCCAACGCGCCGAAACAGATTCCAGAGACGCCTGAACATGCCGATCGCGTACACATCAGAAAAAACATGAACTTCATCAGCCCCCCCTATCTTCACGCTGAAACCAGTGTGCGTCGCGTCATGAATCGGGTGATGCTGGCGCTCCTGCCCGGCATCGTCGTTTATACCGCGCTGGTGGGCGTGGCGATTATCGTGCAGATTTTGCTTGCCTGCTTTTTCGCGCTGCTCTTTGAAGGGCTGTTCCAAAAGTTGCGCGGACGTTCGCTGGCTTCGTTGCAAGACGGCTCGGCGCTGGTGACGGCCTGTCTCATTGCGCTGACCTTTCCGCCGCTCTCGCCCTGGTGGTTGACCGTGCTGGGCGTGTTTTTCGCCATTGTGATTGCCAAGCAGCTTTATGGCGGACTGGGGCAAAATCCCTTCAATCCGGCGATGATTGCCTTTGCCGTCTGTATCGTGGCTTTCCCCGCCCTGATGTCGCAATGGCCGGCGCAGGGCTTGTACCTGCCGCTGTCGCAGCAAATGGAAGTGATTTTTGGCGTCTCGCCGCGCATCGACGCGCTCACGGCGGCGACGCCTCTGGACGCCATCAAGACCGCGTTAAAAATGGACAGTTTTACGGGCAGCATTCAGGAATTGCTGAAAAGCCAATCGCTTTACGGCACCTTCGCCGGGCGCGGCTGGGAATGGGTGACGACCGCCTATCTGGTCGGCGGTCTGTTTCTGGTTCAGCGGCGCGTGATTACCTGGCAGGTGCCGGTGGCGTTTCTTGCCAGCATGACGGTGATTTCGCTCATCTGCTGGCTCGTTGACCCCACGCGTTTTTCCGATCCGTTGTTTCACCTTTTCTCCGGCGGCACCATGCTGGGCGCTTTCTTCATCGCCACTGACCCGGTTTCCGGCTGCGCGACGCCGACGGGCAAGCTGATTTTCGGCGGCGGCGCGGGGCTGCTCGCCTACCTGATTCGGGTGTTCGGGGGCTTTCCCGACGGCATTGCCTTCTCGATATTGATGATGAACATCTGCGCCCCGCTGATTGACGTTTACACGCAGCCGGCGATTTTCGGTATGCGGCGCGGCGGCAAGAAAAAGGAGCGCGAGCATGAGTGAGCGCCATCCTGCCCCTGCCCCTTCCGCGCCTTCTGCCCGTTCCTCCGCGCTACGCACCGCCGCTATCCTTCTGACCTATGTCGTGATTTTTACCGGCATTCTGGCAGCGGCGGAACAATGGACGCGCCCGGCGATTGAAGCCTCGCGGACGGCGGAAAAGATGAAATTTATCAACGAAGTGCTGCCCGCCAAAAATTACGATAACGATTTGCTCGCCGACACGCTCTCCCTGCCTCCCACGCCGGAACTGGGACTCAAATCCGAAAGCAGGGTGTACCGCGCCCGTCTGGGCGGCAAACCCGCCGCGCTGGTGCTGGAAGCGGTCGCGCCGGACGGTTACGCGGGCGACATTCGCCTGATTCTGGGCATCACCGCCGAGGGGACGATTACCGGCGTGCGGGTGGCGGAACACCGGGAAACGCCGGGGCTGGGCGATTACATCGACCTCAAGAAAGACCGGAACAAGGCGCGTCCCTGGATACGCCAGTTCGACGGTCTCAATTACCCGCAAGTCCCGGATGGAGAATGGAAGGTCAAAAAAGACAAGGGGCGCTTCGATTCGCATACCGGCGCGACCGTCTCGCCGCGCGCGGTCATTGCCGCCGTGCACCGGGCGGCGCAATTTGTGTCTGCCCACAAGGACGCCCTGTTTGAGGAACGCGCCAAATGACAAGCCGCAAAACCTTTCAAACCATTGCCTGGAACGGCATCTGGAAACAAAACACCAGTTTCGCGCAAATTCTGGGCTTGTGTCCGCTGCTTGCCGTCTCCACCAACATGGTAAACGGCGTCATGCTGTCGCTCGCCACCCTGATTGTGATGGCGCTCTCCAATATCGCCGTGGCCTCATTGCGGCATCTGATTCCCCATGAAATCCGCATTCCGGTGTTCATCCTCATCGTCGCCGCGCTGGTGACGGTGGTCGACCTGCTGTTTAACGCCCTGTATCACGAGTTGTACGTGATTCTGGGCATTTTCATCCCGCTGATTACCACCAACTGCATCGTGCTTGCCCGCGTCGAAGCCTTCGCCGGCAAGAATCCGCCTGTTGAATCCCTGTTCGACGGCGTGTTCATGGGCGTCGGCATGTTGTGGTCGCTGGCGCTTTTGGGCGCGTTGCGCGAATTGATCAGCGGCGGCACGCTGCTCTCCGGCATCGACATGGTGATTCCCGGCGCGCGCGCCATTCAGGTTTTGCCCGAAGAATATCCCGGCTTTCTGCTGGCGGCGTTACCGCCCGGCGCGTTCATTTTGCTGGGTGTCCTGATTGCCGGAAAAAACTGGCTGGACATCCGCGCCGCCGCCCGCCAGAAATCCCGCCCGGCTGCCCCGCTGGCGGCAGCCGCCGAAAACGCATGAACGCGCAAAAGCGGCGCGAGATTTACGAACGCCTGAAAGCCGCCAATCCCGCGCCGACGACGGAACTGGACTACGCAACGCCCTTCCAGCTTTTAATCGCCGTGCTGCTTTCGGCGCAGGCGACCGATGTCAGCGTCAACAAGGCGACCAAACGCCTGTTTCCCGTCGCCCCGACGCCAGAAGCCCTGTTGACGCTTGGGGAAGCCGCCCTGATGGACGCCATCAAAACCATCGGGCTTTACAAAACCAAGGCGAAAAATGTGTTGGCGACCTGCCGCATTCTGCTGGAAAAACATGGCGGCGAAGTTCCCGAAGACCGCGCGGCGCTGGAAGCCTTGCCCGGCGTCGGGCGCAAAACCGCCAACGTGGTGCTGAACACCGCCTTCGGTCATCCCACCATCGCCGTCGACACCCACATTTTTCGCGTCGCCAACCGCACCGGCATCGCCCCCGGCAAGGACGTGCGCGAAGTCGAAGACAAGCTGCTGAAATTCACCCCGCCCGAATACCGGCAGAACGCCCACCACTGGCTGATTCTGCACGGTCGCTACACCTGCAAGGCAAGAAAACCGGAATGCGGCGCGTGCGTTATCGCGGATTTATGTGATTCAGGGGACAGGGGTCAGGTGTCAGGGGACAGAGGACAGAGGACAGCAAAACAACTGGCGGCAAAGCCGCCACCAAATTACTGACACCTGCCCCCTGACACCTGAAATGTTCAGCCCTACCCGCGACCAGGTTCGCCAATTCTTTTGCGACACCCACAAAAAGCAGCAGGCGCGTTTGCCTTTGAGTGGCGCGGAATTGCCCGCCGCCGACATCATCGCCCGCCATCCCGAATACCACGCGCTGCTGGCGGACGCGGCGGCGGCGGAACGGGAATGGACGCCGGAAGAGGGGACGATGAATCCCTTTTTGCATCTTTCCCTGCATCTGGCGATTGCCGAACAACTCGCCATCGACCAGCCCCCCGGCATCCGCGCCGCCTTCACCCGCCTGACCGCCCGCATGGACGCCCACGCCGCCCAACATGTGCTGCTGGAAGCACTGGGCGAAGTGGTTTGGGCGGCGCAACAACAAGGCGTGATGCCGGATCATGAAAGCTATCTGGAAAAAATTGGCGCATATCGGGGGCGCTAGATGTCGCGTCATGGCGATGGCGCGTGAACATGGGGCTGCTGTGGCTTCGTAGGGGCAGGTTTCAAACCCGCCCCTACGAGGGGCGAGGGGAGAAAATCAGGTAGGGCGCGCTCTCCGCGCGCGCCGGACTTTACAACCGGCGGTTGCGGAGAAACCGCCCTACCGTATTGTCGGAACGCAGGGCGGGTTTGAAACCCGCCCCTTTGATTTCAATGGCATTCACGCGATTGCCCCGGTTTTTCCCCTGCGCCCGTCGCTGCAAAAATTATCCTTTGGCATCTGATTCCTGCTAATCTTCACGCATCGCAAACGCCTGTTTCGCAAGCCTGAATGTATACCGCCGCTGGTCATTTCGACAGGGAGCAACTGGTGCAACAGTATGCTCCGCTCGTCAAACGCATCGCCCATCACCTGATGGCACGGCTTCCCGCCAATGTGCAACTGGAAGACCTGGTGCAGAATGGCATGATCGGGCTGCTGGACGCGTTTACCCGTTATGAGGAAGGCTTGGGCGCGCAGTTTGAAACTTACGCCAGCCAGCGCATACGCGGCGCGATGCTGGACGGTTTGCGTGACAACGACTGGTTGCCGCGCAATCTGCGGCGTGAAATGCGGCGCGTGGAAGCCGCCTTGCATGAACTGGAACAGCAAAATGGCCGGATGCCCAGCGAGGGTGAACTGGCGACTAGCCTGGGGATGTCGCTCGCGGATTACCAGAAACTCTTGCAGGAAGCGAAGGGGCATCAACTCGTTTATCTCGACGATTTCGCCAGCGAGGATGGCGAGGCGTATCTGGAACGTCATTTGGGCAGCAGCGAGGACGACCCTTCCGCGCGGCTGGAAGACAAGGATTGGCGCAAGCATCTGGTGCGGGTCATCGGCACGTTGCCGGAGCGGGAAAAACTGGTCATGGCGCTCTACTATGATGAAGAACTGAATCTGAAAGAAATCGGGGAAGTCATGGGCGTCAGCGAATCGCGCGTCTGCCAGTTGCACAGTCAGGCGATCAGCCGTATTCGCAGCAAACTCTTTGCGGGCGAGCGGCAGAAATAAAAACAGGGGAAAGGATAAAAGCGCGTGGATAAACTCAGTCTGTTCGGTCTCATCATCGGCGTCAGCGCCATTCTGGGCGGTCAAGTGCTGGAAGGCGGGCATCTTTCCTCCCTGCTGCAACCCACGGCGTTGCTGATTGTTTTCGGCGGCACTTTCGGCGCGGTGCTGCTGCAAAGCCCTTTCGCCACCTTCAAGCGCGGCGTCCGCATGACGGCGTGGGTATTTTTTCCGCCCGTCATCAATTACGACCGGCTGATTGGCGACATCACCTACTGGAGCCAACTCACCCGCCGCGAAGGGCTGCTGACGCTGGAAAAATTCACGGGTCAGATTAAAGACGATTTCACCAGCAAGGGCTTGCAACTGCTGGTCGATGGCGTCGCCGCCGAACACATCCGCGAAGTGCTGGACGCCAAGCTGACCACCTTTGAAGACCAGATGCGGCAAGGCGCGCGCGTCTGGGAAGCCGCTGGCGGCTACTCGCCCACCATCGGCATTCTGGGCGCGGTGCTGGGGCTGATTCATGTCATGGAAAACCTGAGCGACCCCTCCAAACTCGGCGCGGGCATCGCCGTGGCATTCGTCGCCACCATCTACGGCGTCGGTCTGGCGAACCTCGTTTATCTGCCCATCGCCAACAAGCTGAAAGCGCACGTCACCCGTCTGGTCACGGCGCGTGAAATGCTGATTGAAGGCATGGTCGGCATCGCCGTGGGCGACAACCCGCGCCTGATTGAAAGCCGTCTGCAAGGCTATATGTTCAAGGAAATGCAGTCGGACAAAAAAGCGCCCAAACGACGCTAGGGAACAGGGGAAGAACATGACGCGCAAATCACGCAAACAACGTCCCGAAGAACACGAAAATCTTGACCGCTGGCTCGTCTCCTACGCGGATTTCATCACCCTGCTGTTTGCCTTTTTCGTCGTCATGTACGCCCTCTCCTCCATCAACGAAGGCAAATACCGGGTGCTCTCCGATTCTTTGAACAATGCCTTTCGCAACCTGTCCAGCGAACAACTGACGCTTCCCCCCGGCTCACCGCCCGCGAGCGTCATTCCCGCGCCCGTTCCGCGCCCCAAAGTCGCGGATGAACTCAAAGGGCGGCAGCGCGACAAAATGCGGAACATGGCGAAAGACATCATGCAGGCGTTAGCCCCCCTCGTGCGCGAAGGCAAGGTGCGGGTGCTGGAAACCAGTCGCGGCGTCACCGTGGAAATCAATGACAGTGTGCTTTTCGCGCCCGGACAGGCAAAGCTGGAACCGCTGTCCATCTCCGCGTTGAGCGCCGTCGCGGATGTGCTGGCGCAAAACGAATTCCCCATCACCATCGAAGGTCACACCGATAACGTCCCCATCCACACCCCGCAATTCCCCTCCAACTGGGAACTCTCCGCCGTGCGCGCCACCACCGTGCTGCGCCTGTTCGCGGAAGCTGGCGTGCCGCAAGACCACCTGACCGCCATCGGCTACGGCGAACAACGCGCCGTGGAAAGCAACGACAGCGTAGAAGGTCGCGCCCGCAACCGCCGCGTCACCATTTTAATCAACGCCCTGGAACCCGAAGCGCCGCCGCAAGTATTAACAGAAATGACCGCGCCGGTTCAGGAAGGCAGATAAAGTGGCGGGAGCATCCTGCTCCCGCAGACAGGTAACGGCAGGGTGATTACGCCAGACGTAGGGGCGGTTCGCGAACCGCCCCTACATTCACTCGTAGAAAGCGCGTTCGGCGATTGTCTCCCCATTCTCCTTATGGGCGTACACCGTGGGGAAGGGGATATTTCGTAGGGGCAGGTTTCAAACCTGCCCGCAGTGGTATTGTCGGAACGCAGGGCGGGTTTGAAACCCGCCCCTACGAGGGTATCGGGTAGGGCGCGTTTTCCAAACGCGCCGCAGGCTGCTGACAAAGTTGCACAGAGCGTTTTTTTGAGTGAAGGTTTTCCTGGGAACGCCAGCGTCCTCGCTTGCAGCGGTGTTTGTGCGGCAATCTGCGCTCAAAGTCGGCGTACACCGTGGGGAAGGGGATATTTCGTAGGGGCAGGTTTCAAACCTGCCCGCAGTGGTATTGTCGGAACGCGCAGGGCGGGTTTGAAACCCGCCCCTACGGGAGGTAGGGCGGTTTCTCCGAAACCGCCGGACGTAACATCCCGGCGCGTTCGGAGAACGCGCCCTACCTTCAAAAATTTTCAAAAAAAATTAAAGTAATTTCTTTGCGCGCCGTAAGAGTATTCAAGCGGATGCGGCAGGTGGGTTAAGGATGTTGCGGACGCGGTCTGATTGTTAAATTTTACAGTGAAGGAGAATCAAAATGCCTCAAATCATTAACACCAACATTCCGTCCCTGAACGCGCAACGGAATTTGAATACTTCGCAAGGTTCGCTGAA